>NZ_JBHXQO010000039.1:0-62971 GCF_042717135.1 Streptomyces sp. NPDC058620 | reverse complement strand
GTGGGCCGGCACGCAGGGGGCCCGGCCCCTCCCGCGGCTTCCCCGGTCTAGAGGAAAGAGTTGATCTCGATGGTCTCGGTGCGGCCGGGGCCGACACCGATCGCCGAGATCGGAGCGCCCGACATCTCTTCGAGCGCCTTCACGTAGTCCTGCGCGTTCTTCGGCAGGTCGTCGAAGGTCTTCGCCTTCGTGATGTCCTCGGACCAGCCCGGCAGCATCTCGTAGATCGGCTTCGCGTGGTGGAAGTCGGTCTGACTGTACGGGAGTTCCTCGACGCGCTTGCCGTCGATCTCGTACGCGACACACACCGGGATCTGCTCCCAGCCGGTCAGCACGTCCAGCTTCGTGAGGAAGAAGTCGGTGAGACCGTTGACCCGGGTCGCGTACCGCGCGATCGGGGCGTCGAACCAGCCGCAGCGACGGTCACGGCCGGTGGTGACACCGCGCTCGCCACCGATGCGGCGCAGCGCCTCGCCGTCCTCGTCGAGCAGCTCCGTCGGGAACGGACCCGCGCCGACACGCGTGGTGTACGCCTTGAGGATGCCGATGACCCGGCTGATCTTCGTCGGGCCCACGCCGGAACCGGTGCAGGCGCCGCCCGCGGTCGGGTTCGACGAGGTGACGAAGGGGTACGTGCCGTGGTCGACGTCGAGCAGGGTCCCCTGGCCACCCTCGAAGAGGACGACCTTGCCCTCGTCGATGGCGTCGTTCAGGATCAGCACCGTGTCGGCGACGTACGGCTTCAGCCGGTCCGCGTACGTGAGCAGCTCTTCGACGATCTTGCCGGATTCGATCGCGCGCCGGTTGTAGAGCTTGGCGAGGATCTGGTTCTTGAAGTCGAGGGCCGCTTCGACCTTCTGGACGAGGATCGACTCGTCGTAGAGGTCCTGGACCCGGATACCGACGCGGTTGATCTTGTCCGCGTACGTCGGTCCGATACCGCGACCGGTGGTACCGATCTTGCGGGAGCCGAGGAAGCGTTCCGTCACCTTGTCGACCGTGACGTTGTACGGAGTGATCAAATGAGCGTTGCCGCTGATCAGAAGCTTGGACGTGTCGACGCCTCGCTCGTTCAGACCGTTCAGCTCGGAGAACAGTACCGCCGGGTCGACCACGACTCCGTTACCGATCACCGGGGTACACCCCGGTGACAGGATTCCCGAGGGGAGGAGATGCAGTGCGTACTTCTGGTCGCCCACGACGACCGTGTGGCCGGCATTGTTGCCGCCCTGGTAGCGCACCACATAGTCCACGGAACCACCGAGGAGGTCGGTGGCCTTCCCCTTGCCCTCGTCACCCCACTGAGCACCGAGCAGCACAAGTGCGGGCACAGGCGTACACCCCTTCCGGGCGGGGCATGTCCAAGGTCAGGGGGCGTACGTAAAGGTGTACCTGCCGCACGACGATGTGCGACAAAGCCTGAGCCGTCGAACCGGGTGCCCCGGAATAGACGAAGCCCCTGGCGCAATAGCGCAAGGGGCTCTTGCACCAAGATGCTACCCGAGGAAGGACCGAGGTGTCGGCTGCAGAGCCCCCCGGCGACGGCGACCACCAGCTTCTGGTGCTCATCGACCCGGTTGCCCGCCGGACCGACGGTGAGTCCGTCCGTATCGCAAAGGATGTGCTGAGCGCCGGCTCGCACGCCAAAATCTGCCTTCCGGACACCCCCGAGGAGTTCATCAGAGCCCTGTCCCGCCGGGGCAGCCGGCGGCCGGTGGTCGTCGGCGACGACCGGGCGCTGCTGCGCGCCGTCGCCCATCTCCACCGTGAGCGCGAGCTGTCCGGCGGCGCTCTGGCCCTGATCCCCGTCGGCGCCGCGCCCACGCTGGAACTCGCCCACGCGCTCGGCGTGCCCCGGGGCGCGGTGGCCGCGGCCCGTACCGCGCTCGACGGCACGGTCCGCCGGCTGGACCTGCTGGTCGACGACAGCGACGGCGTCGTCCTCGGCAGGCTGCGCATCCCGGCCCCGCCCCCGTCCCGCAGCGCCCCGCACACGGGCGTCACGGCCGTCTGGGACACCTGCCGCTCGCTGGTGGCGTCCCTGGTCCGCCCGGCCCCCACCGCCGCCCAGACGCCGCCACGCACGTACCGGCTGCGCGTGGAGGCGGACGGTGTCCTGCTGAACGACCTGGACCGCCCGGTCGAGGGCGTCTCGGTGATGGCGCAGGGCGACGGCGGCCTGGTCGACGTCGTGATCCACACCGGGGCCGGCCGTACGGAGTCCAGGGAGGCCAAGGCGGTGACGGTCTCCGGCGCCGACTTCCGCTACCGGGCCGACATACACGTCACGGGCCCGGTGCGCACCCGGACGTGGACGGTGCGGGCGGGAGCGTGGTCGCTGATACTTCCGGCGGTGACGGGCTGACCCGATCCAGGGGGAACGTGTCATCTCAGTCCTCGCCGGGTCCTCGGCGTCACCCGGGTGGACCGTCCGGCACGCTGTGGTGGTGCGGCGGCGCTCGCACGTGGGGTGTGCCGGCACCGCCCGCCCCCTCAGAGTTCCACGTTCAGCTCCTTCAGCCCCCGGATCACATAGCCCGGATGCCACTCCGGCTCCGAGACCAGCCGCATGCCCGGCGCCTTGCGCAGCAACTCGCCGAACGAGGCCGCCAGTTCGATGCGCGCCAGCGGCGCACCCAGGCAGTAGTGGATGCCCGCCCCGAACGTGATGTGCGGGTTGTCCTCCCGGGACAGATCCAGCCTGTCGGGCTCGGCGAACCGCTCCGGGTCCCGGTTGGCGGAGCCGAAGAGCAGCGCGACCTCCGAGCCGCGCGGAATCACGGTCCCGCCGATCTCGATGTCGTCGAGCACCCAGCGCTCGAACATCTGCAACGGAGTGTCGTACCGCAGCAGTTCCTCCACCGCGGTGGGGAGCAGCCCGTGGTCCCCACGCAGGGCCGCCAGCTGCTCCGGGTGCCGGAAGAGCGTCCACCAGCCGTTGACGGTGGTGTTGACGGTCGCCTCGTGCCCCGCGTTCAGCAGGAGCACACACGTGGAGATCATCTCCTGCTCGCTGAGCCGCTCCCCCTCGTCGTGGGCGGCGATGAGCGCGGAGATCAGATCCGTACCGGGGTCCTTGCGGCGTTCCGCGATCAGGCCCCGCAGGTACGCGGAGAAGTCGACCGACGCCCGGACGGCCTCGCGGGCCGTCTCCTCCGACGGGTTCAGCTCGAACATCCCGCAGATCGCCGAGGACCAGGGCCGCAGCAGCGCCCGGTCCGCCTCCGGCACGCCCAGCATCTCGGCGATCACGGCGACGGGCAACGGCTCGGCCACCGCCGCCAGCAGGTCCCCGCCGCCCGAGTCGACGAACGCGTCGACCAGCTCGGCCGCCAGCCGCTCCACCGTCGGCGTGAGGCGCTCGACCGTGCGCGGCGTGAACGCCTTGGAGACCAGCCTTCGGATACGCGTGTGGTCGGGGGCCTCCAGATCGAGCAGCCCCTGCCCGTTGAGCGTGTGGAAGGGCTCGTGCGCGGCCGGGGGCGGAGTGAGCCCGAACTCCTCGTGCGTGAACCGGTGCAGATACGTCCGGCCCAGCCGCCGGTCGCGCAGCAGCCCGGACACATCGGAGTAGTGCGGGATCAGCCACTGCCGGGTCGGCTCGAAGTAATGCGCCCGGCCGGCGGCACGCAGCGCGGTGTAGGCGGTGTACGGATCGGCGACGAACGCCGGCGACCAGGGGTCGAAGGACACATGCATGCCCCGACGCTACCCGTCGGCGAAGGTCTCTCTTCGGGAGCCGAAGCGTTATCGGGCAGCGCTTCAGCCGGCGCGTTCGCGTTGTTACGTTGAGCGCCCTGTCGGGACGGATTCCGCAAGGGCGGCCATGCGAGGGACGAGAATGTGTGTCGCCGGTGCGTCAGCGGGGCTGCTGGCTGCCGTGCTCACCGGTTGTGCCGGTCCCGCCGCGCCGCCGGGCACGACGACGGTCGCCGAGAAGTCGGCCCTGCCGTCGGCCTCACCCACGGCGAGCGCCGGCTCCGCGGCGCCCTCCGCTTCCCCGTCCCCCACCACTGTGCGGCCGAGCGCCACCAAGAGCAGCCCGTCGGTCCCGCCGGCCACCCGGCCTGCCGCAGCTCCGGAATCGTCGGCGCCGGAACCGACGTGGTTGCGGATGACGGTCGCCACCCGGGGCGGCCGGCTCGACCTGGTCCGCGGCGGGGCTGCCCAGGAGTTCACTGTCACCCTCCGCAACGGCAACACCCAGGCGTACGGGCATCTGCGGCTCGCATTCCAGATGGAGATCCTGATCGACGGAACCCCGGCGAACGAACGTCCACCGTCGGACGGCTTCGTACTGGAACGGTGGGACGCCGGAGCGGGCGCGTGGCGCACCGCGGAGCTGCGTATCGCCAACGACGCCCTGCCGCACCAGCTTCACCAGGGCGGTGCCCCGCTGGCCCGCGACGCGGTGCGCACCGAGCGCTACCGGCTGCGTGCCGGGTCCGCGGGTCCGGTCGGCAGCACTCCTCTGATGGTGGCGCTGACCGACACGGACGCGGCCGGGAGCGCGTCGGCCGGCGAGGCGCGCCCGGCCTCCTTCTCCCTGCCCCACACCACCCGCCGGAACTGACCGGGCAGGGCCTTCGGGCGGCCCGGCTCCCTATCCGGGTGTGACCAGCCGTGCCTCGTACGCGAACACCGCCGCCTGCGTCCGGTCGCGCAGCCCGAGCTTCACCAGGATGCGGCTCACGTGCGTCTTGATGGTGGACTCGGCGACCACCAGCCGCGAGGCGATCTCGGCGTTCGAAAGACCCTGTGCGATCAGCACGAGCACCTCCGTCTCCCGCTCCGTGAGGTCCCCGATCCGGGCGAGAGCGGGAGGGCGCGGAGCTTCCGAGAGCTTCGAGAACTCCGTGATCAGCCGCCGGGTGACGGCCGGGGCGAGCAGCGCCTCCCCGGACGCCACCACCCGTACCCCCTCCGCGAGCTGGCGGGCCGACGCGTCCTTCAGCAGGAAGCCGGAGGCCCCCGCGCGCAGCGCCTGGTACACGTACTCGTCGAGGTCGAAGGTGGTGAGGACGAGGACCTTGGCGTCCGCGTCGGCGGCGACGATCTCGCGGGTCGCCTCGATGCCGTTGAGTTCCGGCATCCGGATGTCCATCAGTACGACGTCGGGGCGGAGGGCGGCGACCTGCGACACGGCCTGGCGTCCGTCGACGGCCTCGCCCACGACCTCGATCCCCGGCATCGCGTTGAGGAGTACGGAGAAACCCTCGCGGACCATCATCTGGTCGTCGACGATCAGCACCCTGATGGCGTTCACGCGGTCCCGTCCGGCAGCGTCTCGTTCTCGGCCCGCTCGCGCACGGCCTGCACCGGGATGAACGCGGCGATCTCGTAGCCGCCGTCCGCCGTGGACTGCGCGGTCATCTCGCCGTCCAGCATGGCCACCCGCTCACGCATCCCCGTGATGCCGTGCCCGGCCCCCGGGGACGGCTTGACGAGACCGGTCGGCGGACCGTTGACGACCCGCAGCCCGAGTCCGCCGAGCACGTACCCGATCTCCACCTTCGCGGTGGCGCCCGGCGCGTGCCGCAACGTGTTGCTCAGGGCCTCCTGGACGATCCGGTACGCCGACAGCTCGACGCCCTGCGGCAGCTCGCGCACGGCTCCGGTGATGGTCTTCTCCGTCTGGAGACCCGCGTCCCCCACATTGGCCAGCAGGCGGTCCAGCTCGGCGAGGGTGGGCTGCGGGGCGTCGGGGGCCTCGTAGTCCTCGGCCCGTACGACCCCGAGGACCCGGCGCAGCTCGGTGAGCGCGGCGACGGCGTTCTCCCGGATGGTGAGGAACGCCTGCTCCAGCTCGGGCGGCGGATTCTCCACCCGATAGGGGGCGGCCTCCGCCTGGATCGCGACGACCGACATGTGGTGGGCGACGACATCGTGCAGCTCACGGGCGATGGTCGTGCGCTCCTCCAGGAGCGTGCGCCGGTCGCGCTCGACGGCGGTGACCGTGCGCTGCACGGTCACCTCGCGCTGGGCCTCGCGCCGTACCTGGACCATGGCGACGATGAGCAGGGCGAACGCGGAGGTGACGCCCATGCCCGCGATGGTGGAGGAGTACCCGCTGCCGAACTTGTCCAGGAAAGAGCCGGCGAACATGGTGATGACCCACATCCACGCGGCGGTCCGCGCCCGGGTACGTGCCGCGACGACGACCATGACGCCCAGGTGGCAGAGGAACATGCTCGGCCCCCACGGCCAGTCCCCGTGGCTCGCGACCGCCGCCACCGGGGTCAGCGCCATCGATGCCCAGAAGGCGGCGACGGGCCTGACCAGGGTCATCAGCAGCGGAACGGCCGGCAGCAGTCCGCTGACGACTGCCGAGACTCCGTAGACGCCTTCGGAGTCCGCCGCCACGAGGCCGATCATCACCGTGAGCAGGGCCAGCGCGCCGACCGCCGCGTGCGGGGACCAGACGGCACGCGCCCGCAGGCGCTTCGGCAGCCGCCTGATCACCGGCCCGCCGGTCCCGAGCGGGTCCAGCGGACGGTAGGCGAGCACATCGTGGAACAGGTCCTGCCGCAGGCCGCCTATCGCATCTGCGGCCAGCCGGAACTCGGGGCTTCTGGGCTTGGTCTCGGTCACGCCCCTCACGGTAGGCGGCGCGACGAGCGGGGGCGTCAGCAGTGATACGGATTCCCGGGCGTCCGTCGCAAGGACTACGCGGCCGCCGGAAGGCTCCCCACGACTCCCCACTCACGACTCACCACTCACCACTCACCACTCACCAGGCGAGCTGGGCCAGCTCCTCCGCGACCACCGCGCACGCGTCCGCCGACGGATCGATGAGCGGGAAGTGCCCGACGTCCTCCAGCAGCGTCAGCCCCACCATCTCCCCCGCCTTCGCCGCCGCGTCGACGAACGACTCCGACACCGCAGGAGGCACGGTCAGATCGCAGATGCCCTGCACCACGGCCGTCGCGATACCGGTGGGCAGCAGGACGGCCGGGTCGACGAATGCGCTCCGCTCCGCGAAGTCCCCTTCCCCGCCCAGGAGTTGCTGCACCGCACCGGAGCAGACGTCCAGCTCGACGGCGGTCGCGAAGTCGGCGACCGGTGCCAGCGCGACGACACCGCGCAGCGGCGGCGGCGCGGGCAGCCGCCACGGCGACCCCTCGGGAAGTACGTGCCGGGCAGCGGCCCACAGCGCCAGCTGACCGCCCGCCGAGTGCCCGGTGACCACGGTCCGCCGCACATCGGCCTGCGGCAGCTCCCGCCCGGCCAGCAACGGCATCGCGTCCATCGCGGCGGCGACGTCGTCGAACGTCTCGGGCCAGCGGCCCGCGGCCGGTTCGGAACCACGCTGCCGCGGGATCTCGCCCCCGCGCCGGTACTCGACGCTGGCGACGGCGAAGCCGCGCCGGGCCAGGAAGTCCGCGAACGGCGACACATGGTGCCGGTCGTACGGGGCACGCCACGCCCCGCCGTGCAGCAGGACGACGAGCGGTGCCCCGGTCCGGCCGTCCCGGGGGGCGTAGAAGTCGATCACCTGGTCGGGATGACTGCCGTAGGCCGCGGACCGGTCGGGGGCGATCACCGGATGGGCGAACGCCGACTCCTCCTCGGCGGCATCACGATCACGCGCGGCAGAATCCGACATGCTGCTCCAACCGTCCTACGAATATGCCCAACTGGCTTGACCTGCGGGGACGGTATCAGCACCGGGCAGCCCCTCTCGATCACCGGACGGGCACATTCAGCCCGTCCGGCGACCGAGAACACAGCGGCAGCCGGGCTATCCCTTCAGCACGTCCGCAAGAATCCGCGCCGCGCGCTCCGCGTCCGCGAAGCCCACGTACAACGGCGTGAACCCGAACCGCAGCACATCCGGCCGCCGCAGGTCCCCGACGACGCCCCGCTCGATGAGCGCGCGCATCACCGGCTCGGCGTCCTCGCACCGCAGCGCGACCTGGCTGCCGCGCTCCGCGTGCGCGGAAGGGGTGACCGAGGTGACCCGGCCCTCCGGCACGTACGCGGCGACGCACTCCAGGAAGAAGTCCGTCAGTGCGAGGGACTTCGACCGTACGGCGGCCACCTCCACCCCGTCCCACACGTCCAGCGACGCTTCCAGCGCCAGCATGGACAGGATGTCCGGGGTGCCGACCCGGCCCCGTACCGAACCGTCGGCGGGTGTGTACCCGGGTGTCATCGCGAACGGGTCGGCGTGCGAGGTCCAGCCCGGAAGGGGGGAGTCGAAGGCCGCCTGGTGACGCTCGGCGACATACAGGTAGGCGGGCGAACCGGGGCCGCCGTTCAGGTACTTGTACGTGCAGCCGATGGCCAGGTCGACCCCGTGCTCGTCCAGGCCGACGGGCAGGGCGCCCGCGCTGTGGCACAGGTCCCAGACGGCGAGGCCGCCCGCCGCGTGCACGGCGGCGGTGAGACCGGGCAGATCGTGGAGCCTGCCCGTGCGGTAGTCGACGTGGTTGAGCAGGACGACCGCCGTACGGGGGCCGAGCGCGGCCGGTACATCGGCGGGTGCGACCGGGACGATCCGGTGGCCGGTCATCCGGGCGGCGGACTCGGCGATGTAACCGTCCGTGGGAAACGTCGTCGCGTCGACCAGGATCTCGTCGCGTCCGTCCGCGGCGAGGCGGCTCGCGGCGACGACGGCCTTGAAGACGTTCACGCTCGTGGAGTCGCCCACCACGATCTGTCCCGCCGCGGCCCCGACGAGCGGGGCGATGCGGTCGCCGATCCGCTCGGGCGCGGTCCACCAGCCGCTCTCGTCCCAGGACCGGATGCGCAGCGCGCCCCACTCACGGGTGACGACCTCCTGGAGCCGCGCGGGTACGTGCCGGGGCAGCGCGCCCAGCGAGTTCCCGTCGAGGTAGACGGTGTCGTCGAGCGTGAACAGCTCGCGGAGCTTGGCCAGTTCGTCGGCGGCGTCGAGTGCCGCCGCCTTGTCGGCGTAGGTCTCAGACATGGCTGCGCGCCGTCCACAGCTCGGGGAAGACGTTCTTCGTGGCCCGCTTCTCCAGCCAGGCGACCCCGGCCGAACCGCCGGTCCCGGTCTTCGAACCCATCGCGCGGCGGGTGGCGACCAGGTGGTCGTTGCGCCAGCGCCAGACCAGCTCACCGACATCGGTGAGCGCCTCACCGAGGCGGACCAGCTCGTCGTGCTGGTCGGGGTTGGCGTAGATCTGCGCCCATACCGTCTCGACCTCGGGCGACGGCTCGTACTTCTTGGCCAGGTCCCGGCCGAGCACGGACTGCGGCACCGCGTGCCCGCGCCGGGCGAGCAGGGCGAGCACCTCGTCGTACAGGCCGGGCTCGTGGAGCGCCTTCTCCAGCTCGGCGTACACGCGGGGCGCGCCCCGGTGCGGTACGAGCATGGAGGCGGACTTGTCCCCGAGCAGGAACTCCATCCGCCGGTACATCGCCGACTGGAATCCGGAGCCTTCGCCGAGCGCGCCGCGGTAGGAGTTGAACTGGGCGGGGGTGAGGCCGGCCAGCGGGGTCCAGGAGGCGTTCAGCGCCTCCAGCTCCCGCACGGACCGCTTGAGCGCATCCCGCGCCACAGGTATGCGGTCCTCGCGCATGGCGTGCGCCGCGGTCTCCCACTCATGGACGATGACCGTGAACCACAGCTCCATGACCTGGGTGGTGACCAGGAAGACCATCTCGCCGGGGTCGTCCGAGCGAAGGTGCTGGAGGTGGGTCAGGACATCCGCCTGGACATAGTCCTCGTACGGAGTCGTTCCCGCGAAGTCCAGGTGCGGGGTGTCCGCACCGGTGGCTTCGGGGTCGGGGTGGTTCGTCGACATTTCTGTCTCCTCGACACGAGCTTCCGGGTAGCGGTCCGCCCCTTCCCTGAGGAAGTGGAGCTCCGGTCCCCTGCCCGCATCCTAAGCCGGGCCCGCGGGCGTCGTCGTCCCGAGGCAGGTCAGGGGCGCGAGCGGGCAGGTCAGGGGCCGGGCCGTCCCTCCATCACCCTGCGCCGGGGCGGGCAGCACACGGGCCCCGCGGACGGGATGCGTCCACGGGGCCCGGTACGGAGGAGGCTGTCAGCCCAGGGTGTCGGCGGCGGTCTGCGAGGAGTCGCGCAGGAACGTCGAGCAGCGCTCGTACTCGTCCTTCTCGCCGATGTCCCCCGCGGCGCGGGCCAGGGCGTGCAGCGCGCGCAGGAAGCCGCGGTTCGGCTCGTGCTCGAACGGGACGGGGCCGTGGCCCTTCCAGCCGGCCCGGCGCAGGGCGTCGAGGCCGCGGTGGTAGCCGGTCCGGGCGTACGCGTACGACTCGATGACCCGGCCGCCCTCGTACGCCTCGTCGGCGAGCTGCGCCCAGGCCAGCGATGAGGTGGGGTACTTCGCCGCGACATCGGCGGGCGCCGCGCCGTTGGCGAGCAGCTCGCGCGGCTCCGGGTCGTCGGGCAGATGGGTCGGGGAGGGCCCCCCGAGCAGGTTCTCGTGGATGGACATGGGTTCAAGTGTGCCTGGTGGGACGGGCCCGTGGGGCATCACCCCGCCTCCCGTTCCGGTGCGCGTCCCGGCCGGCTCACGGGCTCCAGGGGCGGGGCCGTCACTCCGCAGTGCACGGCGCACACCGGCCTGGCCGCCTTGGGCGGGGTCCGCACCGCCCACCAGGCGATGACCGCGCCCAGCACCAGCAGGCCCGCGCACATCGGCATCGCGCGCCGGAAGGTCGAGGCGAACTCCTCGGCGTCGCGGTACGCCTCCGGGCCCATTCCGGCGAGCAGCGGCAGTGCGGCCACGGCGATGAGCCCGGCGGCCCGCGCCGCCGCGTTGTTGATGCCACTGGCGAGCCCGGCCCGCTCGGCGTCCACGGCCGCCAGGACGGTCGCGGTGAGCGGCGCGACGAGGACCACCAGGCCGAGGCCGAGCACGAGGACGGCGGGCAGTACGTCGGAGACGTACGAGGAGACGGTGGCCCCGGGCCCGACCCGCAGCATCAGCAGCATTCCGGCGGCGGCCAGCAGGGGCCCGGCCGTGAGGGGGATACGGGGCCCGATCCGCCGGCCGAGATCACCTGCCCACGCGGAGAACAGCAGCATGAGCACCGTCGTCGGCAGCAGGGCCGCGCCGGCCCCGAGCGCCGAGTATCCGGCGACGACCTGGAGCTGCATCGCGGAGAGGAAGAAGAAACCGCCGAGCGCCGCGTACACGCACAGGGTCACGATGTTGACCACGGTGAAGAGCCGGGAGGCGAAGATCGACAGCGGCAGCATGGGGTCGGAGCGCCGCGCCTCCACCTGCACGAACGCCGCACCGAACAGCACCCCGCCCACTGCCGCACCGATGACCACAGGCGAGGCGCCCTGCCCCGGCGCCTCGATCAGCGCGAACGTCACGCCCGCCAGCGCGAGTGCCCCGAGGGCCGCCCCGAGTACATCGAAACGGCCGTGCGCCTGGGGGTCGCGGGACTCCGGTACGTGGCGCAGGGCGACCGGCACGCAGAGGGCGGCGATCGGCAGGTTCAGCAGGAACACCCAGCGCCAGCCCGGCCCGTCGACGAGCCAGCCCCCCACGAACGGCCCGATCGCGGCTCCCACCCCGCCGAGCCCCGACCAGAGTCCGACGGCACGGGCCCGGTCGTCCGGATGGAAGCCGGCCTGGATGAGCGCGAGCGATCCCGGGGTGAGCAGCGCCCCGCCGACTCCTTGCAGGGCGCGGGCCGCGATGAGAACGCCCGCATTGGGTGCGATCCCGCAGAGCAGCGAGGCCACGGCGAACCACACGACCCCGATGACGAACACCCGCCGCCGCCCGTACCGGTCCCCGAGCGCCCCACCGAGAAGGATGAGCCCGGCGAGCGTGAGCATGTAGGCGTTGACGGTCCACTGAAGCGCGGCGAGATCGGTCCCGAGGTCCTCGCCGATGCGGGGCAGGGCCACGTTGATCACGGTGGAGTCGAGCATGGCCATGCTCGAACCGAGGACGGTGGTGAGGACGACCCAGCGTCCGGCGGGGGAGGCGACCCGGATTCCGTCACCGTCGGCACGCGCATCGTCCATGCAGCCAGCATCACCGGTCCCCGCCCGTGCTGCGAGTGGGGCGCCGCCTTGTCCTCAGACGCCGGACGGGGAGGAACGCCCGCCGCGTGCGCACCCGGCCTCCCCCGCACCGCGCCCCCTACCGCTCCACACTCACCGCCCGGATCAACGCCTCCACCCCCGCCACCACCTTGCTCCGCGGGCACCCCACATTCAGCCGCAGGAACCCCGGCGCCCCGTACACCGCCCCCGGCATGATCGCGACCTTCTCGCGTTCGATCAGCACGCGCTGCAACGCCTCGTCGTCCACACCCAGCGGTCGCAGGTCGATCCACGCGAGGTACCCCGCCTGCGGCGGCTCCCACCCCAGCTCGGGGAACGCGCCGTTCAGCCGTTCCGCCACCAGAGCCAGGTTCCCCGCCACATACGCGCGGACCGCGTCCAGCCACCCCGCACCTTCCCGGTACGCCGCGATGTGCGCGGTCAGTGAGAGCACCGCCGGCGAGGCGAGCCCTTCCGCCGTCTCCATGCGCCGCAGAAACTCCGCCCGGTCCGAGGCCCGGCCGATGATCCCGTACGACCCCGTCAGCGCCGGGAAGTTGAACGCCTTCGACGCGGACGTGATGACCGCCCAGCGTCCGTCACCCCCCACCCGCGTCCAGGGGACGTGCGGGTACCCGTCGTGCACGAAATCCGCGTGTATCTCGTCGCTGATCACCGCCACCCCGTGCCGCCCGGCCAGCGCCGCCATCTCCGCCAGCTCGTCCGCCGTCCACACCCGCCCGGTCGGATTGTGCGGCGAGCACAGCACGAGCACCTTCGCGTCGGCCCGAGCGAGCTCGCCCTCCAACGCCTCCACGTCCCCCACCGGAACCCCCCGCAGCTCGCGCCCGAGCCCGGTGATCGCCTTGCGGAAACCGTCGTACGTGGGGGTGTGGACGACCACCCCGTCCCCGGCGTCCGTCCACATCCGCAGGAGCTGCGAGAGCTGGCTGAGGACGGACGGCCCGTAGACCAGCCGTCCGGTGTCGAGCCCGGTGCCGTACCGGGTCTCGTACCAGTGGGCTATCGCCGACCGGAAGTCGTCCTGCCGCCAGTCCGTGTAGCCGAACACCCCGTGGTCGAGCCGGGCCCGCAGTGCCGCCAGCACCTGCGGGGCGGTCTCGAAGTCCATGTCGGAGATGGTGAACGGCAGCAGCCCGTCCACTCCGAACCGGTCGGCGACCCCGTCCCACTGGACGCACCAGGTGCCCTTGCGGTCGACGACGGCGTCGAAGTCGTAGGACGTACTCACAGCGGTTACCTCACCTCACTCGGACATGCCATGGGCCCGGCACCCCAAGGGGTACCGGGCCCACCACACGATGATCGTGCCGACTACTTCAGCTTGGTGCCCGTGGAGCGCAGGTTGGCGCACGCCTCGGTGACACGCGCGGCCATGCCGGCCTCGGCCAGCTTGCCCCAGCTGCGCGGGTCGTACGCCTTCTTGTTGCCGACCTCGCCGTCGACCTTCAGGACACCGTCGTAGTTGCGGAACATGTGGTCCACGACCGGGCGGGTGAAGGCGTACTGGGTGTCGGTGTCGAGGTTCATCTTCACGACGCCGTTCTCCAGCGCGGTGGCGATCTCCTCAGCGGTGGAGCCGGAGCCGCCGTGGAAGACGAAGTCGAACGGGGACGCCTGGCCGTACTTGGCGCCGACGCCCTCCTGGAGGTCCTTCAGCAGCTCGGGACGGAGCACGACGTTGCCCGGCTTGTAGACACCGTGGACGTTGCCGAAGGACGCGGCCAGCAGGTAGCGGCCCTTCTCGCCCAGGCCGAGCGCCTCGGCCGTACGCAGCGCGTCGTCGACGGTCGTGTACAGCTCGTCGTTGATCTCGTGCGTGACGCCGTCCTCCTCGCCACCGGTCGGGGTGATCTCGACCTCAAGGATGATCTTGGCGGCGGCGGCCTTGGCGAGCAGCTCCTGCGCGATGGACAGGTTGTCGGCGAGGGTCTCGGCCGAGCCGTCCCACATGTGGGACTGGAACAGCGGGTTCAGACCCTTGGCGACGCGCTCCGCGGACACCTCGATCAGCGGACGCACATAGGTGTCCAGCTTGTCCTTGGGGCAGTGGTCGGTGTGCAGCGCGACGGTGACGTCGTACTTGGCGGCGACGATGTGCGCGAACTCGGCCAGGGCGACAGCGCCCGTGACCATGTCCTTGTTGTACTGGCCGCCCAGGAACTCCGCCCCACCGGTGGAGATCTGGATGATGCCGTCGCTCTCGGCCTCCGCGAAACCGCGCAGTGCAGCGTGCAGGGTCTGGGTCGAGGTCACGTTGATGGCCGGGTAGGCGAACTTGCCTGCCTTCGCCCGGTCGAGCATCTCGGCGTAGACCTCGGGGGTTGCGATGGGCATCTGTCCGCTCCTTGGGATGTGCGGGTGTGCAGTGCTGGTCCCTGACCTGGGGGCGACGTCATCGTCGCCCCCATCTTCCCAGACTCTCGCCGCGGCTCCACCCGGCCTCCTCCACCCAGGCATACGCAAGGGCGGGCCGTTTCACGTGAAACGGCCCGCCCTTGTTCGAATCCGCAGGTCAGGCCAGGTCGAGGTCCGCCACGGAGTACACGTGGACGTACGGCAGCCCGGCCTCCGCGACGGCGGGAGCCGCCCCCCGCTCCACGATCACGGCGACGGCGACGACCTCGCCCCCGGCCTCGCGCACCGCCTCCACGGCGGTCAGCGGCGAACCGCCCGTCGTCGAGGTGTCCTCGACGACCAGGCAGCGGCGGCCCTTCACGTCCGTGCCCTCGATCCGGCGCTGCATACCGTGCGCCTTCTGCGCCTTGCGGACGACGAAGGCGTCCAGGCTCTGCTCGCGCGCCGCGGAGGCGTGCAGCATCGACGTGGCCACCGGGTCGGCACCCAGCGTCAGACCGCCGACGCAGTCGTAGTCCAGATCTGCGGTGGCATCGAGCATCACCTGGCCGACCATCGGCGCGGCCTTGCCGTCCAGCGTGATCCGGCGCAGGTCGATGTACCAGTCGGCTTCCAGACCCGAGGAGAGGGTCACCTTGCCGTGCACCACGGCCTTGTCCTTGATCTGCTGGAGCAGCTCAGCGCGTACGTCAGTCATGTCAACGAGGGTAAGCGCTGCCGTCGCCGGTCAGAGCCGCACCCAGCTCCAGGTCGTCGCGATCTCCAGGGGCTCGATCGGGGTGACCAGCCGGGGCGTGGTGTTCAGCCCGTTCGGCGGGCCGGACTGCGGCTCGACGCACACCGCCTCGTCCTGCTCGTCGTAGACGACGACCCACTCGTCACGGCTCTTCACCGTCAGCTCCAGCTGCTCCGGCCAGGTGAGCTTCACGTCGACGCCGTCGGGCATCCCGAAGCAGTCGTCCCACGGGCCGGGCAGGGGGTCGATCCGGCGGCCGGTCGGCAGGTGGTTCTCGCCGCGCTCCTCCTGCCAGGCGGCGTCGAAGTCGAGCCGTACGTCCTGGCCTCCGATGGTGCGGAGGAACCACGGGTGCCAGCCGGCCTGCGCCGGGAAGGAGTCCACGTGCGCCTCGACGCCCATTCGCAGCGTCAGCGAGTTCTCGGCGAGTTCGAAGGTCTGCGTGACCCGGCCCGGGTAGGGCCACGGTTCGGCCAGGTCGTAGTAGAAGGCCGCCTCGGTCCCGGCCTCCCTGGCGGTCTGCCAGGCGAGGTCGCGCCCGGTGCCGTGAATGGCGTGCGGCGGGGAGTTCAGCGGAAGTTGGTGCAGTTCGCCGCCGTTGCGGAACTGCCCGTTCTCGGTGCGGCCGCACCACGGCACCATGGGGAAGCAGCCGTACCGCTCCCCCTGGCGCAGCAGTTCGGTGCCACCGATCCGCAGGCTGCTGATCCGGCAGCCATGGGTGGGGTCAACGGTCAACTCGGCGTCGCCGACGGTCAGCCGGACGTTCTTCGCAGCTCTGCTCACCCCACGACACTACTTGCGCCGCTACCTACGCCGCCGCAGCGCACGACCCACGACCACGGCCGAGGCGAGCGCGAGGGCGGCGGCGGGGGCGATCCAGCGCAGGGTCGTCGCGGTCCCGTCCGCATCGGGCGAGGGCACGGGTGCGTACCGGCCGCGCGGCGGCGCGTGGTCGACCTCCTCGGTGCTGCGCCCGATCATGGTGCGCCTGGCGTGCGCGGCCTCGGCCGGAGGCCCGTCCGGCACGGTGAACTCCACCTCCGCGAGGGGGTCGAGCGAGGGCGGCGGCACCGGAGCCTCGAACACGGACCCCTTGCCGGGCGCAGGCTCCTCGCACGGCGCCTCCTCGGGCGACGCCTCGTCAGGCGCGGCCTCGTGCGACGGCTCGGTCTCGTCGCGCGCGGCCTCGTGCGACGGCTCGGTCTCGTCGTCGGCTGTCGCACCCGGCGCGGCGGCCTCGTCGTCGGCGGCCGTCGCACCCGGCGCGGCAGCCGCGCCCCCGGCGGCGGACTCCCCCGGCGACATCGCCAGCGACTCCGTCACCAGCTGCTGTGTGAAGCGGTCGAGCAGCCGGTGGGCCGCCGCCAGTGCTGCCGCGTCCCCCAGCTCCACGATGCGGCCGTCCCCGCCCGCCGTGCCCGCGAACTCGATCGTCGTACCGCCGTCGGTCTCCGTGAGCGTGAGCGTCAGGGCCAGGTGCGCCGAGCCCGTACCCCGGGCCTCCACGCCCTCCCCGGCCACGGCGAAGGTGTCACCGTCCCGGCCGGCGAGCTTCAGCACACCCCGGTAGGTGATCGTGTGGCCGCCGATCCTGATCTTCAGGCGGCCGGACAGCGGGCCCGCCGACGCGTCGGCGTCCTGTTGGAGTCCCGGCACGCAGCGCGCCACCCGGGCAGCATCGCCCAGCGTCCGCCGCAGGGACAGGACCGGAACCGGAACGAACACCTCATGCTCCATGGACACCGAGCCTACTCAGCCCCGGCCACCACGTCAGCGCTTCCCCCCTTCCGCATGCCGACGCTTCCGCGCCCCGCACGGCGCCGTCACGGTTCCTCCCAGTAGCGCGGATGCACCAGCGTGGACGGCGTCTGCTCCCGTACCCGTACGCGCTCCGCGGCCAGGCCCGCCGTCCGCAGCTCGCGCTCCCCCAGCGACCGCAGCTCCGGCGCCCCGGGGTCCAGGGCGAGGGCCGGTACGGTCCGGCGCGAGGCCAGGACGAAGCCCCAGTCGCGCGGTTCCCGCGAATGCTCCGTGACCCGGTCCGGACCGGCCGCGAATCCCGGGGTCCTGCCTGTGACGCGGTACGGGCGCGTCGACAGGCCGCCCGCACGCACGGATGCCTCCGCCGTCCAGAACGACCGCGGCCGCACACCCACCGGCCCCGCGTGCACCACCAGCCGCCCGCCCGGTGCGAGGGCCTCCCCGACCAGCCCGTAGAACTCCGCCGAGTACAGCTTCGTGTTCGCCGTGATCCCGGGGTCCGGCAGATCCGACACGACGACGTCGTAGGAGCCGCGCGCCTCCCGCAGCCAGTTGAACGCGTCCTCGCCGACCGTGCTGAGCCGCGGGTCCTCGTGCGCGTGCCCGTTCAGCTCGGACAGCGCGGGGTCCGTTCGGGCCAGTCGGGTGACGGCGGCGTCCAGCTCGACGACCGTGACGGCCCGGACACCCGCGTAACGCAGCACCTCGCGGGCGGCCAGGCCGTCACCGCCGCCCAGGATCAGCACGCGCCGGTGGGGCCCGCGCATCGCCGGGTGCACCAGCGCCTCGTGGTAGCGGTGCTCGTCGCGGGCGCTGACCCGCAGCCGTCCGTCCAGATAGAGGTCCAGGGAGTCCCGCCCCTCCCCGGTGAGGACGACCTCCTGCACCTCGGTCCGGACGGCGACCCGCACCCGGTCCCCGTAGACCGCGTGCCGGGCCGCGCGCTCGAAGTCGTCGACCAGCACCGTGGCGGTGGCCAGCAGCGCGATCACCGTGACATTGGCCAGGACCAGCAGCCACCGCGACCGGGAGCTCAGGTCCCGCCGGAAGAGCCACAGCACCAGCGCCCCGCCGGCCGCCGCGTTGACCGCACCGGTGAACAGCGCGCCGGTGAGCTGACCCAGCATGGGCAGCAGCAGGAACGGGAAGGCGAGCCCGCCGACCAGCGCCCCCACGTAGTCGGCGGCGAAGAGATCGGCGACGGCCCCGCCCGCGTCCTGCCGGTCGACCCGCTGGATCAGCGTCATCAGCAGGGGGATCTCCGCACCGATCAGCACACCGATCGTCAGCGAGAACCCGACCAGGGCGTGCCGCGACTCACCGAGCCAGGCGAACGACGCGTACAGCACGAGGGCCGACGACCCGCCGACGAGCGCGAGCGCCGCCTCGATGAGCCCGAACCCGACCGCCGCGCGACTGCGTAAACGTTTCGCGAGGAGCGATCCGATCCCCATCGCGAACACCATCACGGACAGCACGACGGACGCCTGTGTGACCGAGTCGCCGATCAGATACGAGGCGAGCGCGACCAGCTCCAACTCGTACACGAGACCGCATGCGGCGCAGATGAAGACGGCGGCCAGCACGAGGAACCGTCCGGTCCTCGGCCGTACGGGAAGCCGCGCCGCGCCCCCTCGCAACGGCACCTGCTGGTCGATCATGAAGCGAACGCTACGTTACGGAACAGTCGCCGCCTGTCACCCACACGGGTGCAAGTGAGGCATCGGCGCGCCCCTGCGCAGCGGCCCCACCGGGGCGGAGTCCGAGCGGACGCGGGTCGCGGCGCCCGGACGGCTCCGGCCGGAGAACCGGCCGGAGCACCGGTCAGAGCGCCGGTCAAAGCGCCGGGGCAGGCACCCGCACGCCCACCCGGGTACGCGTCACCACCAACTTCCCCTCCTGCGGGTACGCGTGCCAGGTGCGCCACCGCACCTGACCCTCGGTCCGCTGCGCAAGGAGCGCGGTGAAGGCGTGCGGGCTGCCGGGAAACGTCCCGGCCAGACCGTGCGGATGGTCGGCGACGAGCGCCAGCAGCTCCTGTGCGCGGCCCGCGAACGCGGCTCCGGTGAGCGTCTCGACGCGCGCCGCGAATTCGTACTCCCAGTCGCCGAACCGCTTGGCGACGCCGAGGGGCAGGGGGGTACTGCTTCCGGGGATACAGGCAACGGTCTCCGAACAGGTGCCGCGGTCCTCCTCCAGGAGGACCTGATGGGAAGCGCCGAGCAGCCTCAACTGCAGCTTCGCCTCGTCGAACTGGAGATCGAGGACGGCGAGGGCAGGCAGCGGCTCCCGTCCGAGCGCCCAGGCCAGGTCGGCGGCGCGGGTGTCGGAATAGGCCGTCTGAAGGGTCGTGAGCATGGTTCGGCTCCGCAAACACACATGGACACATGGACAGGGGGGCGCCCCCTGGAGATGCGTGTGGGGGAGGAAAGCGCCCGAACAGATCCAACTGGGGTCCGAGGGCTGAATGTTCTGTACAAGGAGGGAATCACGAAGTACGCCGCACTCACAGCGATTTTGCCCAACTTGACGTGGTTTCCATCCCCCAGGGGGCAGCCCGGTTCAACTGTTCAACCGAAACTCTCCGCGTGGCTCAACAAAAAGGTGTCCAGCGGGAGTTCACCCACCGGACACCTCACACGCGGAGTGCCCGCCGACGGACCGGCTGCGCGGTGTCAGCTGCCTCCCCCGCAACCGCCCCCGCAGGACGAGCTGCTGCTGCTGCCGCAGGAGGAAGTGCCGCCTCCGCACGACGAGCCGCTGTACGAACCGCCGGCGCTGCTTCCGGCGACCCGGCGCCGCCGCGCCGCCTTCCCCCCGGGCACCGGCCTGCGACGGCTGCGGACGACGCCGACGACCACGCCCCCCACGGCCAGCACCGCGGCGATCCCGACGAGTACCCCTATGAAGGTCTCCACGGACCTCACGTCCTTCCATCCCCCGAAGCGAGGTCACCCGCTTCCTGTGTGTCTGGGGGATTCCCTCCGCCTCGCGGGGCCAAAGCAGACTTGAGCAACTCCAGAGCTTCGGCACAGGATGGCGGCCATGACACAGGGACGACCGCTGCTCAACCGCCGGCTCACCGAGTTCGGCACGACCATTTTCGCGGAGATGTCCGCGCTGGCCGCCCGGACCGGTTCGATCAACCTCGGCCAGGGCTTCCCCGACACCGACGGACCCGAGGAGATCCGGGAGGCCGCGGTACGAGCCCTGCGCGCGGGGCACGGCAACCAGTACCCGCCCGGCCTGGGCATCCCCGAACTGCGTACCGCGATCACGGAGCACCAGCAGCGCTTCCACGGACTGGTGTACGACCCCGACACCGAGGTCCTCGTCACGGCGGGCGCCACCGAGGCCATCGCGGCCGCCCTGCTGGCCCTGGTGGAGCCCGGCGACGAGGTGATCGCCCTGGAGCCGTACTACGACTCGTACGCCGCCTGCATCGCCATGGCGGGCGGCACCCGCGTCCCCGTCACCCTGCGCCCGCACGACGGCGTCTACGGGCTCGACCTCGACGAACTCCGCGCGGCCGTCACCCCCCGCACCCGCCTCATCCTCCTCAACACCCCGCACAACCCAACGGGCACCGTACTCAGCCGCGAGGAGCTGGCCGCGATCGCCGCACTCGCCTGCGAACGCGATCTGCTCGTCGTCACCGACGAGGTCTACGAACACCTCGTCTTCGAGGGCGAACACGTACCGCTCGCCTCGTTCCCCGGCATGCGCGAGCGCACGGTCACCATCAGCAGCGCGGGGAAGACTTTTTCGTACACCGGCTGGAAAGTCGGCTGGATCACCGCGAGCCCGGAACTGGTCACGGCGGTCCGCTCGGCGAAGCAGTTCCTGACGTACGTCTCCGCCGGACCGCTCCAGTACGCCGTCGCCGAGGCCCTCCGCCTGCCCGACACCTACTTCGACGCGCTGCGCGCCGACCTCCGTACGAAGCGCGACCTGCTGAGCGACGGACTCACCGACGCCGGCTTCGGGGTCTACCGGCCCGCCGGGACGTACTTCGTCACCACCGACATCCGCCCCCTGGGCGGCGGGGGCGACGGCCTCGCCTTCTGCCGCGCCCTGCCCGAACACTGCGGCGTCGTCGCCATCCCGAACGCCGTCTTCTACGACCACCGCGAGCAGGGCGCGCCCTTCGTGCGGTTCGCGTTCTGCAAGCGCACCGAGGTGCTGACGGAGGCGGTCACCCGTCTGAAGTCGCTCACCCACTGGAAAGCGGGCACCTGAAAGCGGGCACCTGAAAGCCGGCAACGCCCGCACAGACGGAAGCCCGGACCGGAGCAGCGGCCACTACGGCCCCACGCTTCGGTCCGGGCCGCGGTCCCGGTGTCCGGATCAGGCTTCCGGCGACTCGGTGTCGTCGGGCTTCGCCTCGGCGGACTCCAGGCCCAGCCGCTCCACGAGCCACTTGTCGAACTCGATCGAGGCCCGCACCCAGCTGACCGTCGAGGAGACGAAGTGCTCCAGGCTGACGCCCGTACCGATGAGCATCTGCGCCTCACCGATCAGCCGGACGGAAGCCGCGGCGCCCTCTTCACCCTCATGGGCGTGCGTGTAGACCTTCGGCCACAGGGTGCGGCGGTTCCAGTCGTCGATCGCGTCGAGGAGCACGGGACGCTGGTCGATGGCGTGGGGGCGGTCGTAGAACGTACGGACCGAGAAGACCTGCTGCTCGTCCTCGCCGCGGAACATGAAGTACGTGCGGAATTCCTCCCACGGCGCGGCGAGGTCACCCTCGTCGTCGACGACGAACTTCAGCTCCATCTGCTCGAGCAGCTGCTTGACGAGGTCCTGGTCAGGGACGACGGGACCGGCGGGTCCTGCCGCCTGCGGGTCGGGCTGCCCCCCGAAGTTGGGAATCGAGGACGGGTCGATAGACATCGCCGGTTACTCCTGTGGATCGCACGTGGTTGCCTGACTTTGCCTTCGACCCTAACCGTGAATGACGGCCAGTAGTCCTACGCCCTGAGGGGAATCGTCCCCGCGTCCTTCCCCCGGGCCTTCGACCAGGCCAGGGCGGCCAGAACCGCGCAGATCGTTCCGAGAAGCCCGGCGCCCCCGATGGTGTCGGCCGACGAACCCGACAACTCCGTGGCGAGGCCGCCCGACGCGACTCCGATCCCCTGCATCGCGGTGAGCCCCGATCTCGCCAGTCCCAGCGCCTGGCCGCGCTGGTCCACCGGGGTGAGCAGGACGAAAGTGGCTCCGGCGGTGACCTGGTAGGCGGAGAACACACCCGAGACGATCAGGAGCAGCACAGCGGTCCGGACATCGGGGCCCGCCCAGTAGGCGAGCAGCGGCAGATTCGCGCCGATCGCCAACGGGCCGAGGAGGCGGCGGCGGCGCTCGTCCCCCACCCACGCCCGGCCCAGGAGAGCCGCGCCCAGCACCATGCCCCCCGGATGCGCGGCGAGCAGGACGCCCACCGAGGCGGCGCCCCCGCCGGCCTCTTCGGCGAACGGGGCGGCCAGCCCTTCCGGCAGCACGATGAATCCCGCGAGCCAGCCCAGGGCCATCAGAGACCGCAGCCGGGGGTCCGACCAGATCAGCGTGGCCGCGCCGCGGACCTGGCTGTGCAGCCGCTTCGGGCGCTCTTCGGCGTTCGCGACGGGCCGCGCCTTCACGCCGAGGCGGATCAGGGCAGCGGAGAGCAGGAACGACAGGGCGTTCAGCCCCAGGGAGACGTGACTGCCCAGCCACACCACCACGACACCGCCACCGGCGAAGCCGATCAGCTGGCCGGCCTGGTGGGTGATCAGCATGGCCCGCTGACCCCGTTCGTATCTCCGCTCGCCGAGCACGGTCGGCAGCATGGCCCCCTGCGCGGCGCCGAAGGGTGCCTCGGCCAGTTGTGCCAGCACCAGCAGTCCGGCCAGCAGCGGCAGGGGCGTCCCGGGCAGGGCCATGAGCCCGATCAGGACCGCGCGCACCAGGTCACAGCCGATCATGACCGTGCGGCGGGGAAACCGGTCGGCCAGGCCGGACAGGAGCACCCCGGACAGCAGGGCGGGCAGCGTCGTCAGGGCGTAGGTGGCCGCCGTCCAGCCGGCCGACTCCGTACGTTCGAAGACCAGCAGTGACAGTGCGACGCGCGCGAGCTGATCACCGAGGACCGACTGAGCATAAGCCGCCCAGAGGGCGCGAAATTCGCTGAGGCGAATGAGATTGTCGCTTTTGCAATCCTTCGCCCCAGGGCCTATCCCATCCGGTATCCGATCCGTCATGCGCGTACCTTACCGGCGACGAATTCACTCCTACGCCGTCCCGGCAATCCGCGAAAAGGCGTCCGGAGCGGCCCGGCCCGGTGCGGGAATCGCACGGGCGCCCGGCTACCGACCGGTCCATGGCCGGGGGCCCCGTGTTATGTATCCGCCGGGTACATATTCCGTCGGCGGAACACACGACATATTCCATTCGGCCACGGAATGGACATTTTCGGCTCGATTTCGCGGACACTCAAACAGCTTCGGGCTCGATGACTGTGCGGGACACACATCAATGCGCCCGACGCCGTGCACAAATGCGTGGCGCCGGCCGCGGGCTGCGTTCCCGGCCGGCGCCACGACGCCCGCTGCGTGTTCTACAGGGTCTTTGCCGCGGAGGCCGGCCCCACGATCAGCCCGTCCCCGACCCGGTCCACCCGCACCGTGTCGCCGTCCGCGATCTCCCCCGCGAGGATCTCCTTGGCGAGCCGGTCGCCGATCGCCGTCTGGATGAGGCGGCGCAGCGGCCGTGCCCCGTACGCCGGGTCGTTGCCCTCCTCGGCCAGCCACGCCAGGGCCTCCGGCGTGACGTCGAGGGTGAGCCTGCGGTCCGCGAGGCGCTTGGCCAGGCGGCCGATCTGCAGTCCCGCGATGTGCGAGAGCTCGTCGCCGGACAGCGCGGAGAACACCACGAGGTCGTCGAGCCGGTTCAGGAACTCCGGCTTGAACGAGGCGCGTACGACCTCCAGGACCTGCTGCTCCTTCACCTCGGGCCTGGTCAGCGGGTCGACCAGGAACTGGCTGCCGAGGTTGGACGTCAGGATCAGGATCGTGTTGCGGAAGTCGACCGTACGGCCCTGTCCGTCGGTGAGCCGGCCGTCGTCGAGGACCTGGAGCAGGATGTCGAAGACCTCGGGGTGGGCCTTCTCGACCTCGTCCAGCAGGACCACGCTGTACGGGCGGCGGCGGACCGCCTCCGTGAGCTGGCCGCCCTCCTCGTAACCGACGTACCCCGGAGGGGCACCGACGAGCCGCGCGACGCTGTGCTTCTCGCCGTACTCGCTCATGTCGATGCGGATCATGGCCCGCTCGTCGTCGAACAGGAAGTCCGCGAGCGCCTTGGCCAGCTCGGTCTTGCCGACACCGGTCGGCCCGAGGAAGAGGAAGGAGCCGGTGGGACGGTCCGGGTCGGCGATTCCGGCCCGCGTACGGCGTACCGCGTCCGACACCGCCTGCACGGCCTGGGTCTGCCCGATCAGCCGCTTGCCGAGCTCTTCCTCCATGCGCAGCAGCTTCTGCGTCTCGCCCTCCAGGAGCCGCCCGGCGGGGATGCCGGTCCAGGCGCCGACGACATCCGCGATGTCGTCCGGGCCGACCTCGTCCTTGACCATGGTGTCCTTGGCGGCTTCCTGCTCCGCCTCGTCCGCCTCGGCGAGTTCGCGCTCCAGGCCGGGGATCTCCCCGTAGAGCAGCTTGGACGCGGTGTCGAAGTCCCCGTCGCGCTGGGCGCGCTCGGCCTGGCCGCGCAGGTCGTCGAGGCGTTCCTTCAGCTCACCGACGCGGTTGAGCCCTTCCTTCTCCTTCTCCCAGCGGGCGGTCAGGCCGCGCAGTTCCTCCTCCTTGTCGGCGAGGTCGCGGCGGAGCTTGTCCAGGCGCTGCCTGGACGCTGGGTCGGTCTCGTTCTTGAGCGCCAGCTCCTCCATCCGCAGACGGTCGACGGCGCGCTGGAGCTCGTCGATCTCCAGAGGTGAGGAGTCGATCTCCATGCGGAGCCGGGAGGCCGCCTCGTCCACGAGATCGATGGCCTTGTCCGGAAGGAAGCGGGAGGTGATGTAGCGGTCGGAGAGGGTCGCGGCGGCGACCAGGGCGGAGTCGGCGATCTGGACCTTGTGGTGTGCCTCGTACCGGCCCTTGAGCCCGCGCAGGATCGCGATGGTGTCCTCGACGGAGGGCTCGGCGACCAGGACCTGCTGGAAGCGGCGCTCCAGGGCGGGGTCCTTCTCGATCCGCTCGCGGTACTCGTCGAGGGTGGTCGCGCCGACCATGCGCAGCTCACCACGGGCCAGCATGGGCTTGAGCATGTTGCCCGCGTCCATCGCGGAGTCCCCGCCGGCGCCGGCGCCGACCACGGTGTGCAGCTCGTCGATGAAGGTGATGATCTGGCCGTCGCTCTCCTTGATCTCGGAGAGGACGGTCTTCAGGCGCTCCTCGAACTCGCCGCGGTACTTGGCGCCCGCGACCATCGCGCCGAGGTCGAGCGAGACGAGCCGCTTGTTCTTGAGGCTTTCGGGAACGTCGCCCTTGACGATGCGCTGGGCGAGTCCCTCGACGACGGCCGTCTTGCCGACGCCGGGCTCACCGATGAGCACGGGGTTGTTCTTCGTACGCCGCGACAGCACCTGGACGACGCGGCGGATCTCCTGGTCCCGGCCGATGACGGGGTCGAGCTTGCCTTCCCTGGCCGCGGCCGTGAAATCCGTACCGAACTTCTCCAGGGCCTTGTACTGACCCTCCGGGTCGGGTGTGGTCACCCTTCGCCCTCCCCTGCTCTTCTCGAACGCGTCCAGCAGCTTCTTCGCACTGGCACCCTGCTGAGTGAGGATCTCACCGGCGCGGCCGCCCTTGGACGCGATGCCGATCAGCAGGTGCTCGGTGGAGAGGTAGTCGTCGCCGAGCTCCTTCGCGCGCTGCGCGGCGTCGGCGATGACGGCCAGGAGCTCACGGTTGGGCTGCGGGGGCGCGACGGTGGAACCGGTGACGCTGGGCTGTGTCCCGAGGAGGCGTTCGGCCTCGGCGCGTACGGCCACCTGGTCGGCGTCGACGGCGGCCAGCAGGTCGATGATGTTCTCGTTGTCCTCGCCCGCGAGCAGGGCGAGCAGCAGGTGCCCGGGGGTCAGATCGGGGTGCCCGTCCTTCACGGCCCGGCTGGTGGCCGCGTTGAGGGCATCCCGGCTCTTGTTGGTCAGCTCGGCGTCCACGTGCGCTCTCTCCTCCGTGCGATGGGCGGTATGTCGTCAACGCGTATGCCGTTGACACTGACATGGTCAACGTGCACAAAGTTGAGCGTACTCCGCTCAAGCCGAAAACGGGAGCACTGCTGTGCTTCCCCCGCGACCCGCTGACGAGTGAACCGGCCACCGGACGCCCCCGCCACCGCGCCGCGGTACCCCGGCTGCCTAGGCTTGAGTCATGCACGATGTACGCAACCCCAGCCCCGAGTACCTCGCCTTCTGGCGCGAGCGCCACGTCTGCACGCTGACGACGCTCCGCCCGGACGGCACCCCGCACGTGGTGCCCGTCGGGGTGACGTACGACCCCGGGGCCGGGCTCGCACGGGTCATCACCAGCAAGAGCAGCCGCAAGGTCGCCCACGTCCTGGCGGCGGCGCCGGGCGAGGCACGGGCCGCGGTCTGCCAGATGCACAAGGCGCGCTGGGCGACGCTGGAGGGCGTGGCTACGATCCGCACGGAGCGGGAGGTCGTCGACGACGCGGTACGCCGCTACGCGGAACGATACGAGCGCACCCCGCGGCCCAACCCCGAGCGGGTCGTCATCGAGATCGCCCTGGACCGGGCGCTCGGCAGGGCCTGAGCCTGCCCGGGGCCGACGGCCCCGGGCAGCACAACGGCGCCATCGTGTTCAGGTCACGATGGCGCCGCTGTGTGGGGGAAGCGCCTGAACGATATGGAACGACGGGGGTCGTTCAGGCACTGCGGGGGGTGGCGGAGATGGCTTCAGATTCGAACAGCTCGTGGTCCCGCTGATCGAGGTTGACGAAGATCATGCCGTACCTGACGGCACAACGGACCGGTTGCGGGGCCCCGCGGGGCCGACGAAGGCAGCGATAGGCGCGGACGTCCTCGCCCTCTTCCATCACGACGACGACCGGCTCACCGAACAGGGTGACCATCAACGAGTCGCCACGACGGGGGAGTGCCGTGAGCAGATCGATGAAGTGCCACCCGGAGCGATAGGCCGTGGCCATCTCGCGCCGGAAGGTACGGTCGTCCGGCGGGGTGGTCATGCCTTTGTGCCGGCAGGGGCGACACCCCACGTGATGTCACCGAGCGTGGCCGGCGTGGAGTCGCCCCACGTAATGTCGCCGGTGGCCGTCTGCGTGGCAGCACTCACATCCGCTGCCGGTGCGCCCCAGGTGATGTCACCGCTACCCAGAGCGCCGTAGGCCAGGGCCCCCACGAAAGCAGTGGCAAGCACCGAGCGAAGCATTCGCTTATACATTTCGGCTTCGTCCTCACTTGATGGATTCATCTCCCCCGCACTAAGACGATGTCCCACCCGGCCACGCGAACACCACCGGATCGATGCATCATGTTCCTGCACGTTCAGGAACATGGGGGGTGGGCAAATGATCGCAAGTGCCTCAAAACCGGCACATCCTCACGGGATCACCGAACTATGCGATGCGGGACAGCGCCTCTACGCCAGCGCATTGCGATCCGGCCGGATACCGCGAGCGGAGGTCACGCCCGCCCCGTGCCTGATGGACTTCGCCCTCTTGCACCCGGATCCCGATGACGCCGACTGGCTTCGCCCCGTTCCCCCTTCAGCGGCGCTCGCCCAACGGCTGCATCCGATCGAGCGGGAAATCACGGAGCGCAGAAGGCTCTCCCTCGAGCTGGCCGAATCATTTGAGCCATTCATGGACATCAGCGCACAGGACCCGCCGACCACTCACGCCATCACGGTGCTCGAGGGCAGCACCCGGATCAACGCTGCCATAGACGTGGCCACCGCCGAATGTCACACCGAAGTACTCACCGTTCAACCCGGTGGCCTCCGGAGCGAGAACATTCTCAGTAAGGGGCTGGAACGCGGTCAGGCCGTGGTCGATCGCGGTGTCAGCATTCGTACCCTTTACCAGCACACTGTGCGACACCACCAAGGAACCTTCGCCTACGCGGAGCGCCTCGCCGAGGGTGTCCAGATCCGGACCCTGGAGGAACTCGTCGAGCGCATGCTCATCTTCGACCGGACGGTTGCCTTCATCCCCGCGCAGGACGACCGGACAGTCGCTCTGGAACTCCGGCATCCGGGGCTCGTCTCCTACCTCACAAGCGTCTTCGAGCAGTTGTGGCAACGCGCTACCCCTCTCCTGGAGGAGATTCGGTACGACCCGACTCCCGAAGGCGTCAGTGGCGTCCAGCGCTCCATCGCCCAACTCCTCGTCGACGGGTACGTCGACGAGGCCATCGCACGCCGCCTGGGCATGCACGTGCGCACGTGCCGCTCCCACATCGCGAAACTGTCCGCGACCCTGGGGAGTTCCAGCCGGGCACAACTCGGCTACCTGATCGCCCGGTCAGGAATCCTGGACCAGGATTCCTGACCTGCCCGACCGGCCCCTCCGGCATCCCCATCCCAGAGCCGGAAGGTGCGGCCGCGCAACGGGGGAGAGCACGGCCGCACCCTGATCCATCAGGGAAGTTCCCGGCTCCCCCGACGCATCCAGACTCCCCCGGTAACTACGCTTCCACCACCGTCATCTTGTTGCATTGCAAAAAGTGAGGGGCTCTCAAATGAATACGGATGGGACGAATGCAGTCCATCCGCACGGGAACAGAGAACTCTGCGAGCCGGCGATCCGGCTGTACGAGTCAGCCCTCAGAAATGGGCGCATTGCCCGCACCGAACTCGCTTCCACCCCCTGCCTCATCGAAATGGCACTCCTCCATCCCGACCCTCTGAACGACTCCTGGATGCGCCCGGTCTCCCCCTCCGCAGCCCTGGCCCACCTGCTGCACCCCATCACACGGGAAATCGACGAACGCATCCAGCTCACTGCCGCTCTGAGCAGTACCTTGTCCCCCCTGGCCTCCGTCGCCAGCGAGGACCTCGCTCTCGCCATCACCGTGCTCGAAGGGAAACAGACGATCCAGTCGACCATCTACGAGGCAAGCGCCACGGCCACTGCCGAAGTCTGGACGGCGCAACCCGGAAGCAACCGGCCGGCCGACAAGTTACAGGAGTCACTGGGCAACGCCCGGCTGGCCATCGCACGCGGGGCACAGCTCCGGCACCTCTACCAGCACTCGGCGCGCTACAGCACCGCCATCAGGGAATACCTCGATCAGATACCGGGGAGCAGCCTGAAGGTGCGCACCACTGAACAGACCGTGGAGCGACTGATCATCTTCGACCGCACGGTGGCGTTCATTCCGGCCACACCCGACCGGAACATGGCGCTGGAGATCCGCAATCCCGCGATCGTCCGCTATCTGGTCCGGGTGTACGAGACTCTCTGGGCCCAGGCCACCCCCTTCGCGGAACAGCTTCCGACAGCCGCCCCCGGCACCCCCGTCACCGCCGTCCAGCACAGCATCGCCCGCCTGCTCGTCGAAGGGCACGTCGACGACATCGTGGCCCGCAAGCTCGGCATCAGCGTCCGCACCTGCCGCGCCCACATCGCCAAGCTCATGCAGGCACTCGACGCGACGAGCCGTACCCATCTGGGCGCGCTGCTCGTGCAGTCGGGGATCGTCGCGACACCGGTCGCACCTGAGCAGGAGGCCCGCCACCCGGATGAACACGGGTGACGGGCCTCCTGACGGGCAACGCGGCTAGTCCGTGACCCGCTTGGGCTTGGGGC
The DNA here is from genome assembly GCF_042717135.1 of Streptomyces sp. NPDC058620. Classification (NCBI taxonomy): domain Bacteria; kingdom Bacillati; phylum Actinomycetota; class Actinomycetes; order Kitasatosporales; family Streptomycetaceae; genus Streptomyces; species Streptomyces sp. NPDC058620. Next base: position 33,269 of record NZ_JBHXQO010000039.1, on the reverse strand, counting down.
GCCACACCACCAGCGCGCTCGCCTGCTGCACGTCCTGGTACGGGACCAGGTCGCGGCGGTACGAGGCGTGTACCTGGGCCTCGCGCTGCTGCATGGCCACCGTCGCCCCGTCGACCGCCGCGGAGAGCTCCGCGACGCGCTGCTGGAGCGCGGCGACCTGGTTCTCCAGCTCGATGATGCGCTTGATGCCGGCCAGGTTGATTCCCTCGTCCTGCGACAACTGCTGCACCGTGCGCAGCAGTTCGATGTCGCGGGCCGAGTAGCGTCTGCCGCGCCCGGCGGTGCGGTCCGGGGAGACCAGGCCGAGGCGGTCGTACTGGCGCAGCGTCTGCGGGTGCAGGCCCGAGAGCTGGGCCGCGATCGAGATCACGTACACCGGTGATTCGTCGGTTAGCTGGTACGGATTATGTCGACGGCCGTCCATCTCAAGCTCCCTTCGCAGCCTGGAACAGCTCCGCCCGCGGGTCCTCCTCCGCGGTCGCCTTCCGGTATGCCTCCAGTGCGTCCCGGGCCTCGGGTGCGAGGTCCGTGGGCACTGCCACCTCCACGGTGACCAGCAGGTCGCCGCGGGTGCCGTCCTTGCGGACCGCACCCTTGCCGCGGGCGCGCATCGTACGCCCGTTGGGGGTGCCGGCCGGAAGCTTCAGGGTGACCGGGGGGCCGCCGAGCGTCGGGACCTTCACCTCGCCGCCGAGCGCCGCCTCCGTGAAGGCGATCGGCACGGTGACGGTGAGGTTGTCGCCCTTGCGGCCGAAGACGGGGTGGGCGTCGACGTGGACGACGACGTACAGGTCGCCGGCCGGTCCGCCGCGTTCGCCCGGGCTGCCCTTGCCGCGCAGCCGGATGCGCTGGCCGTTCAGGACGCCCGCCGGAATCCTGACCTGCATGGTGCGCGCCGACCTCGCCCGCCCGCTGCCCTTGCAGACCTCGCAGGGGTCCTCGGCGATGAGGCCGCGGCCCTTGCAGTCCACGCAGGGGTCGGTGAGCGAGAAGCCGCCGCCGCTGCCGCGCGACACCTGTCCGGTGCCGACGCAGGTCGGGCAGACCCTCGGGGTGCCGTTCTTGTCGCCGGTGCCGGAACACGCCTTGCAGGGTGCCTGGCTGGACATCCGCAGCGGGACCGTGGCCCCGTCGACCGCCTCGGTGAAGCTGAGCGTCACCTCGGACTCGATGTCCTGGCCGCGCCGTGGCTGCACACGGGTGCCCGCGCCGCCGCGGTTGAAGAGGCCGCCGAAGACGTCTCCCAGACCACCGCCGCCGAACCCTCCGGCGCCGCCGGCCTGGCCGCCGCCCGGGGCGCCTCCGAAGAGGTCGCCCAGGTCGAAGTTGAAGTTGCCCCCCGCGCCACCGGGACCCGCCCGGAAGCCGCCTCCGTTGCCGAAGAGCGCGCGGGCTTCGTCGTACTCCTTGCGCTTCTTGCTGTCGCCGAGGATGTCGTTCGCCTCGGAGATCTCCTTGAAGCGCTCCTCCGCCTTGGCGTCACCCTTGTTGGCGTCCGGGTGGAACTCGCGGGCGAGCTTCCGGTACGCCTTCTTGACCTCGGCGTCGGTGGCGTCCTTGGGGACGCCGAGAACCTTGTAGTAGTCCTTCTCGACGAAGTCCTTCGTACTCATCGACGTCCCTCCTTCCGGACGATCGGCCGAGGAGCCGGCCCTGGGGCCGGGCTCCTGGCCGGTCGGTGTGCACCGAGGTGGTCGGACTGAATGTCAGACCTCCTCCGTGCCACCGCTCTCCTCGTCGTCTGCCTTCTCTTCCTTCGCCGCTCCCGGCGTCGCGCCGGGCTGCGGCTCGGCCACGGCCACCCGCGCGGGGCGGATGGTGCGGTCGCCGATGCGATACCCCGGCTGCAGGATCGCCACGCAGGTGTCCTCTGTGACATCCGGCGCGTACGAGTGCATCAGGGCCTCGTGGATCGTCGGGTCGAAGGGCTCACCCTCCTTGCCGAACTGCTGGAGACCCAGCTTCGCGACGACCATCTCCAGCGATTCGGCCACCGACTTGAAGCCGCCGACCAGCTCGCCGTGTTCCCGCGCGCGGCCGACGTCGTCGAGCACGGGCAGGAGCTCGGTCAGGAGACCCGCGACCGCGATCTCCTTGACCGTTACCCGGTCCCGCTCGACGCGGCGGCGGTAGTTCTGGTACTCGGCCTGGAGCCGCTGGAGGTCGCCCGTGCGCTCGCTGAGCGCGGTGCGGACCTGGTCCAGCTGTGCGGTCAGACCGACTGTCTGTACTGAGTCCCCGGCCGGGGACGCCTCCTCCTCCGGAGAGGGGGTGGCGTCCTTCGGCTCAGCTCCGTCAGGGGTGGTGTCGGAGGGGACGTCAGGCTTCTCCTCGAAGCCCGGAGTCTCCTCGGTCACACCGCACCGCCCTTGGTGTCCTTCTCGTCGTCGACGATCTCGGCGTCCACGACGTCGTCACCGTCGGCCTGGGCCTGACCGGCGCCCGGCGCGTCGGCACCCGGCGTCGCACCCTCGGCCTGGGCGTTGGCGTACATCGCCTGGCCCAGCTTCTGGGAGACGGCCGCGACCTTCTCGGTGGCGGTACGGATCTCGGCGGTGTCCTCGCCCTTGAGCTTTTCCTTCAGCTCGGTGAGGGACTCCTCGACCTCCGTCTTGACGTCGGCCGGAACCTTGTCCTCGTTGTCCTTGAGGAACTTCTCCGTCTGGTAGACGAGCTGCTCGCCCTGGTTACGGGACTCGGCGGCCTCGCGACGACGGTGGTCCTCGTCCGCGTACTGCTCGGCCTCTTCGCGCATCCGGTTGACCTCGTCCTTCGGCAGCGACGAGCCACCGGTGACGGTCATCTTCTGCTCCTTGCCGGTGCCGAGGTCCTTGGCAGCGACGTGCATGATGCCGTTGGCGTCGATGTCGAACGCGACCTCGATCTGCGGCACGCCACGCGGGGCCGGCGGCAGACCGGTGAGCTCGAACATTCCGAGCTTCTTGTTGTACGCCGCGATCTCGCGCTCGCCCTGGTAGACCTGGATCTGAACGGACGGCTGGTTGTCCTCGGCCGTCGTGAAGATCTCGGAGCGCTTGGTCGGGATGGTCGTGTTGCGCTCGATGAGCTTCGTCATGATGCCGCCCTTGGTTTCGATACCAAGCGACAGCGGCGTGACGTCGAGGAGCAGAACGTCCTTGACCTCGCCCTTCAGGACACCGGCCTGGAGCGAGGCGCCGATGGCGACGACCTCGTCCGGGTTCACGCCCTTGTTGGCTTCCTGACCACCGGTGAGCTCCTTGACGAGCTCGGCGACGGCCGGCATACGGGTCGAGCCACCGACGAGAACGACGTGGTCGATCTCGGAGAGCTGGATGCCCGCGTCCTTGATGACGTTGTGGAACGGGTTCTTGCAGCGGTCCAGCAGGTCCGCGGTGAGCTGCTGGAACTGAGCGCGCGTGAGCTTCTCGTCCAGGTGCAGCGGGCCCTCGGCCGACGCCGTGATGTACGGCAGGTTGATCGTGGTCTCCGTGGAGGAGGACAGCTCGATCTTCGCCTTCTCCGCGGCCTCGCGGAGACGCTGGAGAGCCATCTTGTCCTTGGACAGGTCCACGCCGTGACCGTTGGCGAACTGCTTGACCAGGTAGTCCATGACGCGCTGGTCCCAGTCGTCACCACCGAGGTGGTTGTCACCGTTGGTGGCCTTCACCTCGACGACGCCGTCGCCGATCTCCAGGAGGGACACGTCGAAGGTGCCGCCACCGAGGTCGAAGACGAGGATCGTCTGGTCGTCCTTGTCGAGCCCGTACGCCAGCGCGGCGGCAGTGGGCTCGTTGACGATACGCAGGACGTTCAGGCCCGCGATCTCGCCGGCCTCCTTGGTCGCCTGACGCTCGGAGTCGTTGAAGTACGCCGGGACGGTGATGACCGCGTCGGTCACCTTCTCGCCGAGGTAGGACTCCGCGTCACGCTTCAGCTTCTGCAGGATGAAGGCGCTCATCTGCTGCGGGTTGAAGCTCTTGCCGTCCAGGTCGATCTTCCAGTCAGTGCCCATGTGGCGCTTGACGGAGCGGATGGTCCTGTCGACGTTCGTGACCGCCTGGCGCTTGGCGACCTCGCCGACGAGCACCTCACCGTTCTTCGCGAAGGCGACGACGGACGGCGTGGTCCTGGCGCCTTCGGCGTTGGTGATGACGGTGGGCTCGCCGCCTTCCAGAACGCTCACGACGGAGTTAGTCGTGCCCAGGTCGATGCCGACCGCACGTGCCATTTCGATTCCTCCAACTGAATACTTGAGTGGATCTGACTCAAGGATGCATGACACCCGCCCCAGAGTCAACAGACCTGAGCCGGGCCGACTCAACTAACGTGCTCACGCCCCAGTCCACCAGCGGTTTTCCCGCCCGAACCACCGCGCGGCGCCGCCCACCGCGCGCCCCACGGGACGACACCCGCCCCCTCCAGCGCGCCACACACCCCGCCCCACCATCGCATCATGGGATCGTTCTGTCACAAAATGCCGTTTGCCGGTCAAAACCGGCACGCCTCCGATCCCCGGGCAGGTGCGATGCAGAACGCGAACCGGACTGCGGTACGAACCAGGGCACACGCCCCCTCGCGGACCGCCACCACGACCGCGAGGGCGAAGACGGCCGCGGCGGCCCTCGCCCGTACCGCGACGCGCACCCTCGCGCGCACGACGGACCGACTGACGGCCAAGCGGCTCCTCGACCTCACGCTCGGCGCGGCCCTCCTGGCCCTCGCCTCACCGGCTCTCGCCGTGGGCGCCCTCGCCCTCGCCGTACGGCGACCGGCCGGCGGCGTACTGGTGCGCGAACAGCGGACCGGGCTCGGCGGCCGGACCTTCGAGCTGCGCTCCCTGCGCACCCGCCGCTGCCGCCTCGACCTGCTGTCCCGGCTGCCCCACGTCGTACGGGGAGAGCTCTCCCTCGTCGGCCCGGCACCCCTCGCGCCGGGCGATCCGAGGACCCTGGGCCCCGGGGCCGGACGCCGGCGTCAGGAGCTGCGGCCGGGCCTGACGGGCCTCGCGCAGGTGCGGGCCCGCTCCGGGATGCCCTGGGACGAACCCGCTCTGCTCGACCAGCACTACGCCGAGCACCACTGGATGGGACTTGACCTGGCGATTCTGGCGGAAGCGGTACGCCTTCCGCTGCGCGCGGCCCTGCGCGCCGTCCTGTACCGGTTGCCACGCGGCGGCAAGGGGTACCTGAGCGACGCAGATCACCGCCTGCCCGGCTACAGCGTGGCGGAATAAGTGGATAGTGTCGTCACAGACTCATTAAGTTACTGCTTAGTAATCCATAATCATTGGTGTAACCCAACCCCTCGCAGGCCCGAGGAGCCCCCAAAATGCAACTCGCCGCGATCATCGTGTCGCTGGTCATCACGGTGGTGGCCGTCGCGCTTTTCGGCCGCGCCATCGCGCAGATCTACCGCTTCGTGCGACTCGGTCAGCCCGTACCCGCGGGCACCCGCACGGGTGACCCCACACAGCGCACCATCACGCTGGCCAAGGAGTTCCTCGGCCACACCCGTATGAACCGCTGGGGCATCGTCGGCTTCGCGCACTGGTTCGTGGCGGTGGGCTTCTTCTCGCTGCTGCTCACGATCGTCAACGCGTTCGGCCAGCTCTTCCAGGCCGACTGGCTGATCCCGTTCATCGGCGACTGGCTGCCGTACGAGATCTTCACCGAGTTCCTCGGTCTGATGACGGTCCTCGGGATCGTGACCCTGATCGTGATCCGGCAGCTCAGCCGGCCGGGCAAGGCGGGCCGCAAGTCCCGCTTCGCGGGCTCCAAGACCGGCCAGGCGTACTTCGTCGAGGCCGTCATCCTCATCGTCGGCCTCTGCATCATGACGCTGCGCGGCCTTGAGGGCGCCCAGCACCACGTGACCAGCTGGGAGCCCGGCTTCTTCGCCTCGTACCCGCTGGTCGCCGCCTTCGACGGTCTGAGCCTCGGCACGCTCCAGCAGATCACCTACTTCGTCGCGGCGCTCAAGATCGTCACGTCGTTCACCTGGATGATCACGGTCTCACTCAACACCAACATGGGTGTGGCCTGGCACCGCTTCCTCGGCTTCCCGAACATCTGGTTCAAGCGGAACGCCAACGGTTCGGTCGCACTGGGCCCGCTGCAGCCGATGACCTCGGGCGGCAAGGAGATCGACTTCGAGGACCCGGGCGAGGACGACGTCTTCGGCGTCTCCCAGGTCGAGCAGTTCTCCTGGAAGGGCATCCTCGACTTCTCCACCTGCACCGAGTGCGGTCGCTGCCAGTCGCAGTGCCCCGCCTGGAACACCGGCAAGCCGCTCTCCCCCAAGCTCCTCATCATGTCGCTGCGCGACCACGCGCACGCCAAGGCGCCGTACCTGCTCGCAGGCGGCGGCAAGGACATGGAGGGCAACGAGAAGGCCACGGCCGAGCAGCTCAAGGACGTCCCCGCCTCGGCACTCGCCGAGGCCGAGCGCCCCCTCATCGGCACCGCCGAGGAGAACGGCGTCATCGACCCGGACGTCCTGTGGTCCTGCACCAGCTGCGGCGCCTGCGTCGAGCAGTGCCCGGTCGACATCGAGCACATCGACCACATCGTCGACATGCGCCGCTACCAGGTGATGATCGAGTCCGCGTTCCCGTCCGAGGCGGGCACGATGCTCAAGAACCTGGAGAAGAAGGGCAACCCCTGGGGGCTCGCCAAGAAGCAGCGCGTCGAGTGGACCAAGGAGGTCGACTTCGAGGTCCCGATCGTCGGCAAGGACGTCGAGGACCTCTCCGAGGTCGACTACCTGTACTGGGTCGGCTGCGCCGGCGCCCTCGAGGACCGCGCGAAGAAGACCACGAAGGCGTTCGCCGAGCTCCTCCACATCGCGGGCGTCAAGTTCGCGATCATGGGCGGCGACGAGAAGTGCACCGGTGACTCCCCCCGCCGCCTGGGCAACGAGCCGCTGTTCCAGCAGCTCGGCCAGGAGAACGTGGCCATGCTGAACATGGCGTTCGGCGAGGACGACGAGGACGAGTCGACGAAGAAGCCCAAGTCTTCGAAGAAGATCGTCGCCACCTGCCCGCACTGCTTCAACACCATTGCCAACGAGTACCCGCAGCTCGGCGGCGAGTACGAGGTCATCCACCACACGCAGCTGCTCCAGCACCTGGTGGACGAGGGCAAGCTGATCCCCGTGACCCCGGTCGAGGGCCTGATCACGTATCACGACCCGTGCTACCTGGGCCGTCACAACAAGGTCTACACGCCTCCGCGCGAGATCATCGCGAGCGTTCCGGGTCTGCGGAACGAGGAGATGCACCGCCACAAGGAGCGCGGCTTCTGCTGCGGCGCCGGTGGTGCCCGGATGTGGATGGAGGAGCGGATCGGCAAGCGCATCAACAACGAGCGCGTCGACGAAGCCCTCTCCCTCAACCCGGACATCGTCTCCACCGCCTGCCCGTTCTGCCTCGTCATGCTGACCGACTCGGTCAACGGCAAGAAGAACGACGGCCAGGCCAAGGAGTCGATCCAGGTGGTCGACGTCTCGCAGCTCCTGCTGGAGTCCGTGAAGACCCCGGCCGACCCGGCGGGCGAGCCGGAGACGGTGGACGCACCGGAGCCGGAACCGGTGAAGTAACCCTCACGTCGTACGCGTCGGCGTACTCACGCTGTCGTACGAAACGGAAGCGGCCGGACCTGCCTCGGGGGCAGGACCGGCCGCTTCTGTGTGTGCTCGGGGACTGTGACCGTGGGCTGTGCCCCGGGGCAAGGCGCTCCGGCCCTGTGATCCCGGACATGTACGCGACGGAACATCTGGAGCATCATGTGGGCCGAACACCTTCGAACGCGTCGGACCGCCCCGCCCCACCGGACACACCGGCCCGGGCCGGATCCCCACGCACCGCAACGCGCCACGACGCACCACGACGGATGAGGGACCTCCCGTGCGGACACGCATCACACCGGCCCTGTCGACGGCCACGGCAAGGACCACCGCCAGGTCCAACGCGACCGCCACCGCGGCACTCGCCGCGGGCACCGCCTGCCTGCTGCTCCTGACCGCCTGCGGCAGCCCCTCGTCCGCCAACGCCCCCTCGTCCGCGTCCACCGCCGCCACGGGCAAGAACGGCGACGCCCCGCCCGAGGCCCTCGCAGGCGGGGCCGGCGTCACCCGCGTCCCCGTCCCGCGCGGCAAGGGCAGCCGCACCGCCGACGACTTCAACGGCGACGGACGCCGCGACCTCGTCATCGACGACCTGGTGAAGGCCCCGGAGGACAGCCACGGCGACGACGTGGGCATCGGCGTCGTCTACGGCTCCGCCGACGGCGGCCTCGACCCGGCGGCACGTCAGCTGCTGAGCGCGAGGACCCACGCGGCCAAGGCCGGCGACACGCTCCCGGTCGCGTTCGACGCCGAGGCGGCCTGCGACCTGGACGCCGACGGCTTCACCGACCTGGTGGTGGCCACGGACCCTCCGTACAACGGCATCGGCCGCCCGCCCGTACCGCTCCAGGTCCTCTTCGGCTCCCCCGAGGGCCTCACCGGCAAGGCCGTCACCCTGCGCATCCCCGGAGCGGCCCGGTTCGGCAACGAGTGGCCCGACCACCCGGTCTGCGGCGACTTCGACGGCGACCAGCGCACCGACCTCGCCGTCACCGCGGGCGAGGGCCGGATCAGCTACCTCCGTGGCCCCTTCACCCGCGCCGCCGCCCCGCGCGCCGCCGCGTCCCTGCCGGGCGGCGGCCCGTACCTCGCCGCCCCCGAGCCCCGCGCCGACACGAACGGCGACGGGTACGACGACCTCGTCCACTCCGCCAAGCCCCTCCAGCCGGGCGCCCCAGCCACGGCCACCCTGCTGCTCGGCTCCGCGAACGGACCGGCGCGCCCCGGCGGCGCGTACCGCGTCAAGGCCCCGGCGCACGGCATCCCCACGGCCCCGGTCCGCAGCGGCTCGGGAGCCACGGAAACGATTCTGCTCAGGTACGCGGACTTCGACGGCGACAAGAAGCCCGACACCGTCGTCCGCACCTACCGCGGCGAGAGGACGGACCTGGTCGCCCTGTACCCGTCGACGACCCCGGACCGCCCCCGCGTCACGTTCACCACAGCAGTGTTCCTGCCCTGAGGGCGCCCCCTAGGGGATGTCACAGCTCGGCCGCAAAGGCGGGCGGGTTCCCCCGGCTCCCCCACCCCACACACGCGGACCAGGTACGTTCGATTCGTGGCTGGATTCAGGATCGGACGCGGCCGGGACAACCGCACACCGCAGCAGCACCCGCAGCGACAGCCGTACGGCACGCAGGCACCACCGCCGCCGTACGGCCAGCAGTCGTGGCCTCCGGCAGGAGGCACCGGAGCGCCGTACAACGGCGGCGGGCACCAGGGCGGACCTCGCGCGGGCAGGCACCAGGGCGGGCAGAACGCCGGCAGACACGAGGAGCCCGAGTACTTCGGCGACCCGTATCACCAGGGGCCGCCGCAGGACCCGTACGCCAACAGCCCGGGTCACACGACGGCGTTCAGCATCAACGAGGACCCGTACGGCGACGGCGACACCTACCGCGCCGGCCAGGCTCCCGCCCAGCCCGCGGGCCCGCGCCTGCCCTGGAAGGACCTGCTCAAGGGCATCGTGCTGCGCCCGGGCCCGACGTTCTGGCAGATGCGCGACTACCCGGTCTGGGGCCCCGCGCTCGTCATCACGTTCCTCTACGGACTGCTCGCGCTCTTCGGCTTCGACCAGGCCCGCGACGAGGCGATCAACGCGACGATCTCGACGGCCGTGCCGTACGTCGTCGTCACCGGTATCGGTTTCGTCATCGGCGGGCTGGTCCTCGGCGCGGTCACCCACACCCTGGCCCGCCAGCTCGGCGGCACCGGCTCCTGGCAGCCGAGCGTGGGCTTCTCCATGCTGATCATGTCGATCACGGACGCCCCGCGCCTGCTCTTCGCGGTCTTCCTGGGCGGCGAGAACTCCCTCGTGCAGGTACTCGGCTGGGTCACCTGGCTGGCCGCCGGCGCGCTGTTCACCTCGATGGTGAGCAAATCGCACGACCTGCCGTGGCCGAAGGCGCTGGGCGCATCCGCGATCCAGCTGATCGCCCTGCTGTCGATCATCAAGCTCGGCACGATCTGAGCGGCTCCCCACGGACGACGCAAGGGCCCCCGGCACCAGCCGGGGGCCCATCTCAGATCTTCGGTCCGCTGTTTCGGTACCGCTATGACGCCGTCCTGCGCATCTGCCCCACGACTACGAGTCGAGGACCTGTCCCTCACGACGCACGACGGGCTTCTCCACGCTCCACGGGAAGTTGATCCACTGATCGGTCTTCTTCCACACGTACTCGCACTTCACGAGCGAGTGCGACTTCTCGTAGATGACCGCGCTGCGCACCTCGGCGACGTGATCGATGCAGAAGTCCCGCACCAGCTTCAGCGTCTTGCCGGTGTCGGCCACATCGTCGGCGATGAGGACCTTCTTGCGCGAGAAGTCGATCGCGTTGGGGACCGGCGCCAGCATGACGGGCATCTCCAGGGTGGTCCCCACCCCGGTATAGAACTCCACGTTGACCAGGTGGATGTTCTTGCAGTCGAGCGCGTACGCCAGTCCGCCCGCGACGAAGACCCCGCCGCGCGCGATGCTGAGCACCACGTCCGGCTCGTACCCGTCATCGGCCACGGCCTGCGCGAGCTCGCGCACCGCGCTCCCGAAGCCTTCGTACGTCAGATTCTCCCGCACGTCACCGCTCATCCGGCATCACACCTGCGTCCGATGGAAGTTCATGAACGATCGCGAGGCCGTCGGCCCGCGCTGACCCTGGTACCGCGAGCCGTACCGCTCGGAGCCGTACGGGAACTCGGACGGCGAGCTGAGCCTGAACATGCACAGCTGCCCGATCTTCATGCCCGGCCAGAGCTTGATCGGCAGCGTCGCGACGTTCGACAGCTCCAGCGTCACGTGACCGGAGAACCCGGGGTCGATGAAGCCGGCCGTCGAGTGCGTCACCAGCCCGAGCCGTCCGAGCGAGCTCTTCCCCTCCAGCCGCGACGCGAGATCGTCGGGCAGCGAGATGACCTCGTACGTGGAGGCGAGCACGAACTCGCCGGGGTGGAGGATGAACGCCTCGTCCCCCTCGGGTTCGACCGTGCGGGTCAGGTCGGTCTGCTCTACGGCAGGGTCGATATGCGGATAGCGGTGGTTCTCGAACACCCGGAAGTAGCGGTCGAGCCGCACATCGATGCTCGAGGGCTGCACCATCGACGCGTCGAACGGGTCAATGCGCACCCGTCCGGCGTCGATCTCGGCCCGGATGTCCTTATCTGAGAGAAGCACGTCCCGAGGATACGCAGAACGCGCGAGCCCGCCCCAACCGGACCGCCCTCGCGCGCCCGCCTGCCACTTCGCTCCGGCTCCTCGACCGTGCCCGACACCCCCGGGCGAAAGCCCTACCGCTGCTCGAACACCACAGGAACCGCCTGCCTCAACCGGGCACAGCGCGGACAGCGGATGAGCCGCCCGGGACCGATCCGGCCGGACCCGAGCTGCTGCATCGGGAACGACGAGGTAGCAAAAACGTGCCCTTCGGCACAACGGACGACGGTGCGCTCCATCGACTCCATCAAGCCCCTTCCCCAACCAAGCCTTGGACGAGAAAGGCCACATTAGGGGATGAACAGGACGCCGCTCCAGGCGGCACTCCGACCACCACGCTACGCCTTCAACTCCCGCCCACCACACCCGTGTCCACCCCACCGCACCCCCGCACCAACGCGGGGAAGACCCCGCGGCTCCTACGCCGGGGGCCTGCCATGGGGTACAGTGTGCGACGATGCACTGCCGATCATCGGCGCGCTTCGCGGGTGTAGTTTAATGGTAGAACATGAGCTTCCCAAGCTCAGAGCGCGAGTTCGATTCTCGTCACCCGCTCTTCCACGAACCCCCAGGTCATCGGCCTGGGGGTTCGTCGTTGTCTAGACCTCTCTAAGCGCCTTGCACCACCTCCGCACCACCTGACCCCTTCTCGCGCTCCCCACGCGCCTTCTCGCGAACAGCTCGCACCATCCGGTCCAGGCCGCCCGCCACCTCTTTCTGCCGCTCGTGGTCCGAGTGCTGATAGATCAGGGCCGCCTTCTCCGTCGACTGGCCAGCGCGCACCATCGTGTCCTTGAGCGTGGCTCCCGACCGAGTCGAAAGGGTGTGCCCGGTGTGCCGGAGGTCGTAAAAGCGGAAGTTCTCCGGCAGGCCGACCGCAGTCCGCGCCTTGCGCCACTTCCGACCGAAGGTCGAGCGGCGGAACGGCTTGCCCTTCTCCCCGACGAACAACAGTCCTTCCGGCCCCTTCTCCGCGTACCAGTCCACGTGTCGCTGAAGGTCCTTCCGCAGGAACTCCGGCAGGACAACCACGCGCTTTCCGGCCTCCGACTTCGTCGGCCCCTCCGCCCGCTTGCCCGAGGCCAGCTCCGGAGCGGCCTTCCGCACGACGACGGTGACGTTGTCCACGTCCACGTCTTTCCGCCGGAGTTCCGCCTGCTCTTCTGGCCTCAGGGGCCCGTAGGCCCCGAGGTAGACCATCAAGCGCCACCGGATGCCGATGGCGTCGGCAAGTGCGTCGACCTGGGCGACCGTCGCCACTTGGCCCGACTGAGAGACCTCCTTTCCGGCACCGCGAATGCGGCAGGGATTCCGCCGAATCAGTTCATCGTCGGTCGCAGTCTCCAAAATGGCTTTCAGCAGCCGGTAGGACTTCGCGACGGTCGTGGCACCCGTGGCGGTCAGGCGCTCCGCTCGCCACTCCCGTACGCGCGGTGGGGTGATCTCGTCCAGGTCGAACACGCCGAACGTGGGCACGAGATGGAGCCTGAGCAGCCGGTTATACAGCTCCTCCGTAAGGGGCGCGACGCCCCTTTCCACCACCCACTTCGTCGCGTATTCCTCGAAATTCACCGCGCCGGCGTCCGGGTCCCGCCACGCGTCGCGGGTCATGTCCGCTTCGACCTGCGAGAGCCAGATCTCGGCAGCGGTCTGCGTCTCAAAGGTCTCGGGTGCGCGGCGTCGTTCCCCTGCCGGGTCCAGGTAGGAGGCGGTCCAGCGGCCCGACCTGTACTGCCTGACGGCTCCGAACCGACGCATCGTCATCGCGTTCTTCTTGCGCTTGGCCATCAGGCAGCCCTCCTCATGCGGCGCCGCGGCCGGATCGGTTCAACGGTGTTAGCTGCAAGGAACTCTTCGACGGCACTCGCCGGGAAGCGCACGTGGGTACCGACCTTCAGGTACCGGATGCGTCGCTCAGCAACGAGTCGGCGGGGGAACCGTTCGGTAGTCCCCAACAGCTCCGCGAGCGCGGGAACGCTTAAGTAGGTCTCTTCCAGTGCCGCAGGTCTGGGCACAGAGGGAACGGCGGTGAGTCGCCGGGCAGGGTGAGCAAGGTTGCTCATTGACTGGCTCCCTGGGATTCGAGGCGGGCGTACTGCGGAGCACGCCCCGCGTGTGTCCTAGGTGTGGATTTCTGCGTCACAGCGTCACGAGCGTCACGCGGGCTTCTGGCCTGGTGTTTTGCGTGACGCAGTGGTGTGGGGGTGCGTCATTGGTGCGTCACGGGCTGCGTCACGCCGTGACGCAGGTGACGCAGGATGACGCAGAGATTTCCGTCTGCGTCACGCCTGTATCCGCAGGCCAGGGGCTGTTCTTTCCGTGAGCGTGACGCTGTGACGCAGAGCTTCCCTACTTAGGAAAGAAGAAGGGGGTGTCTGTAGTGGTCCGGTTGCCCTCAGAGAGTGAATGAGGGGCCGCTGCGCGGCACGACTACCGGGCGGCGTTCCGCCGAACAGCAAGAGGAGCACGCCCCCGGGGGCCGGTGCTCCTCTTGCTTGTCCGGGGCGACCGAGCTGCGGGTCAGAACGCTTCTGTCTGCTCGTCTGGGGGCGGGCTGGTGGAGCGGCGGGTCATTTCGAGGTAGCGGCCCTCACGGGTACGGCCGCTGTCGATGAGGACTCCCCGGGCGGCCAGGGTCGGTTGGAGGCGCTTGAGTCGGTCGGAGAGGACTTTGCCGGTGGTCGGCCAGCCCTTGGGCAGGGGCCGCAGGTCGTCGCCGCTGTAGAGGCGGCTGAGGCAGTGCAGCCACTCGGTGGACGTCATCTGCTGCTCGGCGCCCGGGGCCATGCCGTCGGCGTGCGTGAGAACGGTCTGTGCGAGCAGATCACCTTCGATGACGTCGTCGTTCAGGTCGTCCAGGCTGGCCCGGTAGGCGGGCAGTGCTCCGAGGCTGGTTGCCACGTCGAACTGCGCGCACAGGTGGGCGAAGTCGGCCATCCGTAGATCGGTGGGGGTCTGCGCCTCGGCCGCACGGATTTTGACCGTGAGGTCGAGGAGCGAGCCGAGGATGACGGGCAACGCCTCTTCGAACTCCGCCCACAGTTCCGCCTCGGTGCGGCGGACGAGGGGCCGTTCCAGTCGCAGGGGCAGGAGTCGTTCGGCGAGGTCGGGGCGGATGACTCCGACGTCGATGCCGGTGAGGAGGAGGGGGCGGCGGTAGCGGGCCCGGTGCACGTCCCCGTCGGTGAACAGGGCGCGCTTCACCGACTCGGCTCCGGTGACGATGCAGCACATGGCGTCGGACAGGTCCGGGGCCATGTGGGAGAGGTTGTCCAGGGCGGTGATCCATCCGGCCGCGACGGCCGCGATCAGGTTCTCCTCATCCTTCGGAGCCCGGCGCAGATCCCCGCTCATCCCCTCGACGACCCGCAGGAGCATCCGTCCGGCCGTGGACTTCCCCGCCCCCTGTGGCCCGGTGAGGAACGGGGCAGGGACGGGCACCGACGGGCCCAGGCAGCCAATCAGCCACGCGATGGCCAGGCACTCAGTCTCCGCGTTCGCGAAGTTCGTCAGCCTAAACAGGAGATCGATGCCCTTGCCGTCGGTGTCCTTGGCCGGCAGGGGGAGTTCCCCGGTGAGCTGGGTGCGCCGCCAACACACCTCGCGCGGGTCGGGGATGGTGATGTCCCAGCCGGTGGGGTGGATACGGACGGACTGCCCGTCATTGCGGCCCAGGTCCAGCCACGTCGCCCCGTCGAATCCGGGGGCGACGCGGATGTGCACCGGCTGGGTGTCCTCGGTCAGTGCGAGCGCTTCGATCAGGTCCAGTGCCTCCTTGAGTGCGGTCCCGTTGAACACGCCGCGGCCGTCTTTGAACAGGCCGACCATGAGTTCCTGCCGGTGGCTGCCGGTCGTGCCCTGGGAGCGGATCGGACGGGCCACGGGGTGGCCGTTCTTCTGGGCGTACACGGTGCCGTCGGCGGTGCGGAAGTACCGGAAGTGCTGCTGCGCGTAGTCGGTGATGACCTCGCGTGCCGGGTTCTTCTCGTCCTCGGACATGGCTCACATCCCCAGCGCGGTGCGGGCGTTGGTCCACGCGTCGGTGCAGTGCCGGAGGGATTCCCCCTTGCCCTGCGCGGCGGCGAACAGTCGCCCAATATGGGTGTCGGTCAGGCAGCCGCACCGGCCATGGGCGGACAGGACGGCGAGGAAGGTCCGGTACGCGGTTGCGTGCACCGCGCTGGTTGCCTGGGTGATCTGCTGCTCGGCCATGGCGATGCCACGCTCCAGATAGGCGGGCGTGCGGTGGCGGCACTCCCCGCCACCGGGCCGGGTGGGAACACTGACAATGCGGGGTGCGGGCGGGAGCGCGGGAGACCCCTTGACGACCAGCCCGCGCACGGTGTCCGGCAGGTCGGTCATGGTGCCGGTGCCGGGGCCGAGCCACCGCGCGTAAGACATGCGCGACTTGATGTCGACGCCCGCACGGACCGCGTTCGCGGACTGCATCGCGCCCCGGTAGACCCAGTGCTCGCCGCGAGTGGTGAGCACGGTCCTTGTGGGCGGCAGGGTCCGTCGGGCCCAGGTGACGGCGGCGGTGTCGTCCAGGTCTACGACGGTGAGTCCGGCGCCGCCGGGGTGGTAGGCCACCGCTGCCGCTTCTCGCCACAACCTCTCCCACTCCCGCGACCGCAGGGCGGTGGGGTCGGTGGTGGCAGCAGCCCATCCGTGGCAGGGGCGGGGGCAATGGCAGGGCCCGGGGGTTTTCATGTTCGGACGGCCGCCGCAAGCGTTGTCCCGGCAGGCCGGGCAGTTCCCGAACGGGACCTTGCCCGCCCGCAACGGCAGGACGGGAACCGTGCGGGCGGCGAGGTCCAGGGCGGTGTTCAGGTGGGCGGGCACTCGCCGGATGAGGGTGGGTTGGGTCATGCTGGGTGTCTCCAGTTCTCTGATGAGGGTGGCTGGACGAGGGCGGCCCCGGACTTTGGCGAGACGGGGGCCGCCTTCGGCGTAGCTAGCCGTGGAAGTGGTTGCGCTTGATGACGGCCTTGCGGATGTTCACCGTCGTGCCGCCCTTGTGCTGGCCGGTGGCGGTGAAGACCTGGATGGCGATCCAGCCGCCGAAGATGACGGCGGCCAGGATGATGAGTTGCTGGATCAGGGCGGCGAGTGCGGCGATGAACGCGGTCAGCAGGACCAGGCCGCCGCAGACCGCGGCGAACCCGACCCCGCCCAACGCGATGTTCACAGCGGCCCGCGAGATCACCGGCTTGACGGTGACCGGTTCGGGGTGGGCGGGGGCGATGGCGTAGCCGGTGATGACCCGCCCGTCGGGCAGGACGATGGTCGTCACCGCAGGGACTGTTCCGGGTTGGACGGGCACGAGCGGCGCGGCCTGAACGGTGGCGATCGGGGTGGGCTGGTGGATGGTCACGGCCCGCTGGGCGGGCTGGTGGCTGGCGTGGTCGGGGAACATGTGGAATCCCTTCCTCTGCTGGGTCAGGGAGGCGGAAGCACCCCCATCGGGAGGCGCGTGGAGAGGGGTTCGGGGGTGCTGAGCTGGGGTGACTCCCTGCCTCCCTAAACATCATTTGTGCAGGTCAGGTCCAGGGAGGCGGGTCAGGGAGGCGGTTAGGGAGTTCTCCCTGCCTCCCTGACCCGCCCGGGGTTGGCTCCCTGTGATCAGGAAGCGGAAGCGGAACCGTCGCTGTCCCGGTTCGCGAGAGCGCGGGCGATGCGCTCACGGCCCACGACCATGCGGCCATCGGACTTGTAGGGCTCGGCCGCGGTGCCGTCCAGGACCCGCTTGAGGTCGGCGTGCGTCCACTTGCCGTAGCTGTCCTCGGACAGCACCGCGAGACGCTGCAACACGTCCTGGGTCAGGACCCGGTTCGTGTTCCCGATGACGGCCGCAATGTCCGCGAGCGGGTCACGCTCCTCGCCCTGCTCGATGACGTGCAGGGTGGTGACTCCGTCGCGCAGAGCGCGGGCCCGGTTGGCGATCTCCTTGGCCTGGTCGTCATCGATGTAGTGGGTGCGGATGGTGATGGATGCCTGGCCGGCCGGGATCGCGATACCGTCCGACGCGACGACCAGCGTTCCCTTGTCCAGGCCCTGACGCAGCAGATGGGGAGCGGCCCCGCCGTCGACGGCCTTGTCTCCCAGCGCCATCTTGGCCTGCGACTCGGTGCCCAGGACCAGCGATGCGCGGGTGTGGGCACCCTCGCGGACCAGCTTGGGCAGGTTCTGATCGGTCGGGTCCTGCGTGCCCTCCCACAGGGTCACGTCGACCGCCCGCCCCTGGTTGTGGACCTTGCGCACCGCCATGAAGTAGCGGGACGTGGCCTTCGACCCGCCGTACGGGCGCTTCTCCGCGTCCATGACCGGGCACATGAACGCGAGCTGCGCCTCGTCCACGATCCCGACCAGCGGCGTGAACTTCGTTCCCGGCGGCGCCTGGAGACGGCGCTCCATCTCCGCGACGAGACCCTCGACCATCTCGGTGGCCTGGATGACGTGGTCATCCGTCGGCCCCTGGATAAGCACCGTGGCCAGGCCGTCGAACATGCCCCAGTCCCCGATGCCCTTGAGGTCGGCGATCCGGAACTCCACCGTGCGGTCCAAGGCCAGCCACAAGGCGAGGGCCCGGAGGGCTGCGGTCTTGCCCTGGTTGGACAGCCCGGTGATGAGCAGGTGGCGCTGATACAGACTGATCGCCGCCGCGTCCCCGCGCAGGTCCTGGCCCCACGGAGCCTTACCGGACTTGTAGTCGGCCCTGGCGTCCGCGTCCGTGACCAGCGGAGACGGGCCGATCGGCTCGTCCAGCGCACCACTGTCCGCGATCCACAGCCGGACGGTGCGAGCCGCTTCGGGGATGGTGATGAACACTTCGTGCTCGTGCCGGGACAGGTTCTCGGCGAGCTTGCGGCGCCGCTTCTGCACCTCGTTCGTGGCGACACCGGAGGGCAGCGTCACGTCGACTTCGACGCCGCATCCGGCGATCCGGATCGGTCCCAGCATGGAGGCGCCCGCGTCGCCCATCTCCTTGATCGCGGTCCGCAGCGGTGCGATACCGAGGTTGCGCAGGGCGAGGACGACGACGGACGGGGTGATCGGCTCACCCGCACTGGACCGGGCGTTGGCGGGCAGCGCCCACTGGGGTGCGGCCTGCTGGTTCTTGCCCACCGCCCACAGACCGAGCAGCACCGCCCACGGCCCCAGGGTGACCAGGGGTCCCCAGGTGACGGTGATGATGAGGATGATCCAGCGGACCAGTTCGATGAGCGCCATGGTCGGCGCCCCGATGTCGGTCCAGTCCTTGTTGGCGACGGCGAGCATGATGCCCAGGATCAGCAGACCGCCCGCCCCGATCCCGGCGCCGGCCGCGATGCCCTTGGCCGCGTCCATCGGGGCCGTGAGCAGGTCCATGCGGCGGCGGTGGCGTTCCTGCCGGAAGCGCTGCCCGCGCTCCTCCCACTCCGCTGCCGCTTCCATGTTCCCCGCGGCTTCAGCCGCACGCAGCAGACGCTCATACCGGGAAGCCGTGCGGCCCTCCCACGTGCGGCGGGCCACGATCCGCGACCCGCCCAGCACATACATCCCGTGGCGAGCGGTGACACGGCAGACGGTCTTGGTGTTCTCGTGCGTCGCCACGGTGCGCACACGCCTTGCGGAGCGCACCCACAAGGGCACAGGAGGCTTTTCAGCGGCCGGAGTTGCTACAGCAGCCACAGCGACGGGCGGGGCCGCCTCAGGGGCGGTGGTGGTCTTGTCGAAGAGGGGAACGACGTTGTCGCTCATGGCGCAACGACTCCTGACTGCCCCGGGACCCGGAGCGAGGGGAAGTGGAGGTGCGGGGGTGGGTCAGGCTGCGGCGGCGGGGACGAGGCGACCGGCGAGGTATTCGGCGCCGTACGCCTCCTTCTCCTCCTGCTCCAGGCAGCGTTCGTGCTCCCGGTACTGGCGGCGGGACTGCTTCTCGACTCCCAGGTCGTGGCGCAGACCAGCGACGAGGCGGTCGTGGACGCCTTTGCGGCTGGTCTGCATGGCGTGGACCAGCTCGTGCACGAGGGTGATCGCGAACACCGCCTCGTTGGGGTGCTGGTCGACGTTGAGGACGACCAGGACCCCGCCGTCGGCGAGCGGGATGGACCGCCCGGCGACTTCCCGGGCGTAGCGCTTCGCGTCCCGCAGGGCGCGGGCCTGGACCCGCTTGTCGGTGCATCCGGCGGTCTCCCACTCGGCAGCCGTGCAGACCTCGGCCAGGTTCCGCTCCGAGGTGAGAACGACCTTGACGTCGGGCATCCGGCCGGGCACCGCCCGGTTCACGACCGTGACGGCCTGCTCGGCCAGACGCTTCGCGGTCCGCAGGGTCCCGCCGTAGCCGAAGAGCTTGTGTGTGCTGACGGTCAGCTTCACTACATCTCCGTTCGATGCCGCAGCTCAGGCGGCAGACTCGGTGTCCAGGTCGGAGCAGGGCACGCACATGCCGAGCGAACGCGGGATGCAGTACCCCGCGTCCCGTCGGCAGTTCGGACAGGTCCGCCGCGCGGCCATGGCCTTAGCCAGGGCAGCGGCACGGCCCGGGGTCATCGGGCGGACCGGTTTGGCCCGGTCGATGCGGTAGAGGTAGGCGACCAGCGGTCCCCGCTTGCGGCGGGGCCGCTGGAGTTCGGCGACGACGTCCTGACCCCCCGGCCGCAACCCCAACGCGCGAAGCTGACGGCGGGTAGCCAGACCATCGGGAGCCATACGCCACCGGTAATCCGGAAGGGCGCCCATCAGGCCGCTGCCTCATCCGGCACGGTGGTCCGCTCGGCGCGCAGGGTCTCGCGCAGTACACGGGCCTTGGCCGCAGAGGTGTGGACCGCCTTGCGGATGGCTTCGCCGGTCAGTTCCTCGACCGGCCAGTCGGCGGTGGCCGACCGGGCTTCATCGAGAAGCTGCTCGGCGGTGCGGACCGGTCGACTCGACCGGGCGACGTCCGGGACCCGACCGGTCGCCCGACGCGGCCGGACCGACTCCTCAGCGAATACGCCGACCGGGGCCAGCTCGGTCGACGGCAGTTCCTCGACCGGTTCCGGCGCCGGAAGCGCGGGCGGAGTATCGACCGGTGCCAGGGGGGTGAGGGTCGACTCTTGCAGGTCAGAGGTAGACCGATTTGCGGTTGTCTCTGTCGTTTCCTCCGCAATTGCGGGGTCGACCGGTCGGTGGTGCAGGACCTTGGCGACGAGGTCGGAGCCGAAGTAGATCGACCCGACCGGCAACGACGTCGCCAGCAGCACCAGGGCCCAGTTCGCGGGGTCCCAGTCGGCCAGTCGACCCCAGTCGACCGACTTGCTGTGCAGCTCGGGGACGAGGCCGTGCACGTAGTTGAGGACGAGCGAGGCGATCGTGTAGGCGGCCAGGACCCGCAGCGCGAACCTGCGTGAGTCGCCGGTCAGTACGAGCGTGGCGACGAGGGCGAGGGCCATGAGGCCATCGACCACGAACGGGTACAGCAGGGCGGCCGTGCTGTCCGCGCCGGTCGCGGTCGCCACGTCCCGCAGCGCGTTCCAGGAAACCCGGAACGCCATCCCGACCACACCGACCAGAGCCGCGATGAGAAGCCCTTTACCGAAGCGGTTCATGCCGCACCGCCCGTCCGCTCGCGCACCGGCAGGGAGGCGAGCAGGTGAACCTGGGCGTCGTCGCTGTCCTCGCTCCACTCCCACTCGGCACCCTCGACCGGCTCGTAACCGAGCAGAGCAAGCGCGGCCGTCCGGGCGGCCCGCGTCGGGACCTCCAGACCGGTGAACACCTGCTCGGGCCACGCGTCGGTGGTGTTCATCAACGCCACGAACACCCGCCACCGGTCGGTGGAGCGCGACTCGGCCAGCAACGCCGTGTGCGTCCTCGTTGCGGTGCTCATGCGGCACCGCCCGTCCGCGCCGTCTCGGCTCGGTTCGTCAGGTCCCGGCGGGCGGCCAGCACCCGCCGGCGGGCCCTGCGGATGCGCCGCTCGTCCAGCTCGGTCGGCGTGCGATCGATGGTCATGATCTGCGCGTCCAGCAGCTCGACGCCCGCCAGGATGACGGGCATCTCCAGCTCGATCGCGTCCAGCTCAGCGGCCGACGGCTCCATATCGAGCGAGACGGCCGTAACGAGGTCCTGAAGTGCAGCGATGGTCTTCATGGGTCGTTGTCTCCTTCATGGGTCGGACGGCCCGAACAGCGGCCCCGGTGTTCGAGCACCGGGGCCGCGCGCCGTCTGCGGATGAAGCAGGAAGAGGTGTTCCGGCTCCCCTCTGCCCCGCCCGTACGAGACGGGCAGGGGAGGCAACCGGCCGCAGCAATGCGCGGCGGTGATCAGGGTCGTTCGGGTGTCTCCTTCGGGAACACGAGCTCCCGGTTTAGGCGTATGGAGACATGACCTTTCGGTCTAAGCCCTCCGGGACTGACAAGGGACCCGGGACCCTCCCCCCGACCAACGCGGGGCTCCTGTGTCGTGCGTTCGAAGCAGCCCAAAGAGGGCTCCCTCACGCTCCGCTGAACTAGTTCTGCGGTGCGCTGAGACGATTAAGACACGCCCCCGGGCGGGCGTCAATAGAACTAGTTCAGCGAGTCTGGAATCACCCCGCTCGCGAGCGCGACGAGCCCGGGTATCCTTCTAGGACTAGTTCTGCAACACTGGGGTTGGAGCGTCACTCACCAAGGGAGTCCTGCGTGCAAGAGATCAAGGTCCCGAAGATTCAGCGCCTAGCGGCTGAGCTTCGGACGAAGATCCAGGAGGGGGTCTATGCCCCCGGTTCGGCGCTGCCCAAGGTTCGAGAGCTTCAGGAGTCCGAGGGCGTCGCGTACCAGACCGCTCGCGACGTATACCGAGTGCTCGAAGATGAGGGTCTAATCATTTCCCGCAGGGGTGAGGGCACCTTCGTCTCACCGATCCTCGGCAAGATTCACAGGGATGGGACTGGCCGCTACATCAAGTCGGCCAGGGAAGAAGAAGGCGCACGTGGTGCTTTCGCAGCTGAGATCGCCCGACTCGGCATGACCTCGACCGCAACCACCGTGATCAGTCGGGAGCGGCCTCCGAAGCGAGTCGCGCAGATCCTGGGCATCCACCACTCCGCGAAGGCTCTCGTCAGAGCGAGGGTCATGCGCGCCGACGCCACAGTCGTACAGGTAGCAACGTCCTACTTCCCCGGTGACGTGGCATTCGGTACCCAGCTGGAGCAACAGGACACTGGGGACGGCGGCAGTAAGTCTCGCCTCACGGATCTCGGGTACCAGCAGGTACGTATCAGGGAGACCGTGGATGTGAGGCTTCCGAGCAAACAGGAAGCCGAAGCGCTCAGTACCTCTGCGGACAGGATGGTCTACGAGATCACCCATATCGGCCTCACCGAGCACAACAGGGCCGTGGAAGTCTGCGTGCACGTCATGCCCGTCACCCTCTGGTCGCTCAGCTATGAGTGGCCCATCGACCAGAACGCTGTCTGAGAGGAAATCGAAGTGAGCAGCAACACCGCCATCGTCCGTGACGCTACAGAGCGCTACCGCACCGAGCGCCGGGAGGCCGGCGAGAGTCGTGGAGCCTTCGAGACCGAGATCAAGCGACTTGGGGGTGCCCCTCGTGTAGAGACGGCAGTCCGTCGTGACACTGCTCCCGCGCAGGTTGCGAACCTTCTCGGCATTGCGGCTTCCGATCAGACCGTGATTCGTGCCCGGCACATGTACGACGATGACCGCCTGGTTCAGCTCGCCGACTCCTACATCCCCCTGGACGTGGCCGAGGCCGCGAGTATCGAGAACCCTGACCCCGGGTTGGGCGGCATTATCAGCCGGATGCGCGATGCAGGCTTCGAGCAGACCGAGGCGATTGAGGAAGTGTCGCTGTACGAGGCCACCTCCGTAGAAGCTGAGGCGTTCGGCGTCGAACCGGGCAGCAACCTCCTACAGATCACGCACACCGGATACACCGAAGGTGGGCGGGCTGTTGAGGTCACCGTTCACCGCCCCAGCCCCGGCTGGGTTCTCAGGTACAGCCCGCCGATCAGCTAGTCCCGGCACCTTCGATGGCCCGCACCACGTGGTGTGGGCCATCGCCGTTTCCGGGACCGAGAGCGCTCAGGGGACTCGCCACGCGGCGGTTGATCACCAACTGATTCGCTCCACCTCCGCACAACCTCAGCACCACCTAGGGCGGTCAACCACGGTCAACTACGGGGTTTCCTCAAGCTCAGTAACACTTCCCTGGTGATGCAACTCCGCAGGTCAGGGAGGATACGTGGACGCTCAGGGTCAAGATTCCCAAGCTCAGAGCGCGAGTTCGATTCTCGTCACCCGCTCTTCGCAGAAGGCCCAGGTCAATGACCGGGGCCTTTCTTGTTGCCGGGACCCTTTGTTGCGTGGTCGCGTGCCTTCCACGTGCCCCGAGCCGCACGAGCACGCCGCTCGGAGCGGTACGCGCTGCACCACCTCGCACCACCTGCGCCGGCGCTCCGCCGAGAGGGTCGCCATCTATCCACCGGCAACCTGAAAAGTTCGCGGCGTGCCGCGCCGGATCTGCGGTGGTAACGATTCCGGAACTCAGACGATCGACTTGATGGTCCTGTCCGCGTACCGCAGCGTCTCGTCAACGGCCTTGCCCATCTCGCGCACATCATCGGGCTTTGCCGTGAGGAGTACAGGGACGTTGATGATGCTCGTGGCAAGAAAGCATCCCGCCACGGTTAGGAATTCCTTGTACCGCTCACGGCCCTCGTGCCCGAGCGATTCCCAGTCCCAGGGCTCCGGCGGCAGACCCGCCCTCCACTTCTCCAGGGAGTGAGTGCCGTGGACTTCGACGTATTCCATGATGGCCGTGGCGCGCGACAGTACATCGACCATCGTGTCGAAGCCTTGCTGTGACTGCTCCAGAGCCGTCTCCGCAGCCTCGACCTCAATTCGGAGACGCTGCTCCTCCTTCTTGTTTCGGCGCTGCCGCAGAACGTAGAAGCCGGCGGCCGCCAGCGCTGCCACCGGGGCGGCGACCATGCCGGTGAGCAGGAAAATTCCACCCGCCATGCCCGCACCGCCCGCGGCCAGCGCGCCTCCTCCCAGGAGGGCCAGCGTCGCGTTGGTCGCGGCAACCCCGGAGAGCGTCGTAATAGCCGCTCCGGTCGAGGCGGACCCGAACAGCGCGGCCGCGGTGAAAGCACCGTAAGCCGCGGCGCCGCCGACCGCCGCTCCGGCCGCGCCTCCGGCGGCGGCACCACGGATCGCGTGAGCGATCCCGGCGGACATCGCCTCGATACGAATCGCCATAGGGGTTTCGCCCGTGCCCTCGGTCTCCTCACTCAGCCGCTCCGGCTCGGGAGCCCCGCTGACGCTTCTGGCCAGCTCCACGAACCTCATGAAAAACTTGTCGCGGACGACATCATGAACACGGTTGAAGGCTTCTGCGTGTTCTTGGGTGATCTTCGACCGCTGGGCCGCTTTCTCGTTGATCTCGGCGTGGCGTCTCTTCGTCTCCGCGACTTGATCGCGCAGTTTCACCGGCCGTTGGCCCCGCTGAAGAGCGAGGAACCTGGTTCGCTCCTCCGCCTCCTGCTTGAGTTGTGCGGGTGTCAGCTGAAGCGCCAGGGCGACGGCCGCCAGACGGTGCTCCCCAGGGCTTACGAGCCCGCGCTCGATCCGGGAGATCGAAACCGCTCCGCCCTTCCCGTAATCGGCCCGCTCAGCCAACTTATCCTGGGTCATGGAAGGTATCTGAGCCTGGCGGTGCTCGCGGATCACGAGACCAATTGCCTCTGCGCTGAAATCATTCACCGGTTCCGGCCCCCTTAGCCAGCGGGCTGTGGCGACGCCAGGAGGACCGAGCCTCACGCACCAGCGCACCACCGGAGTGGAGCGCCCGAGCGCCGTCCCCAACGAACTGCTTGGCCGCCTTGACGACAGCCGGATCACGACGGACTGCGTCGGCGGTCTGGATGTTCTGGGCCGCAGTAATGGTCAGTTGGGCAACATTGAGACGAGACATGACAGTGGGTCCTCCGTCGCTCACGGTGTCTACGGACGCAACATAGCTCCCCTTAGTGTTCGGGGCCCGCACTATGGTGAAACTTGCCGCTACGGTGACACGCTCAGCGTCTGAGTCCTCCTGCGCCCAATCGATGCCACGGTCGCCGAGGTAGCACTGCGCCAGCCAAAACCGGGCGCCCTCCTGGCATCCGACAGCGACGACATGGCCAAGCTCTGCGGCAACCAGGGCCGCATCATCCCTCTCAGACTCGCCAGCCCACCCGGAGCATGCACCTCGGCAGGTTCTGTTGCACTGCCGCCACCCGTGCCCCATCCGTGCCCAGCAGAGCGGACAACATTGGTCATGTACGGCTCCCAGGGGGTACAGGCAACTACCCCACTCCCGACAACCGTGCAGGTCAGAGCCGCCCCACCCGCTCAAGCACCCGTGATTCCCAAGCTCAGAGCGCGAGTTCGATTCTCGTCACCCGCTCCACAGCTCGAACCAAAAGCCCCAGGCCAGCGGCCGGGGGCTTCTTTGTATGCAGCACCTTGTCACCGTCCGGTCGGCCCCCAGCGGCCCCTCCCTGGATAATCGGGGTATGGCATCACAGCCCAGCCTTTCCGATCTCCGCCGTGCCAAGTTTGCCCGGCGCGCACCCGCAGCGCTCTCCGAGCTCGCCGGCCCCGAGCACGGCACAGTGAGCCTGCCACTCCACCTGGCGTGGTCGGGACTGACCACTTTCAACCTCGATCAGCCCCGGTTGCGGATGAGCTACTACCGCATCGTCCTGGCCGAGGGCCAGCATGACGATCTGATCCGGTACCTCAATCATGGCCTTCTCATCAGCCTGTGGCCCACACTGCGCACGCTGATCAGCCGTGATGTCCGTGAAGTCTGGGAACGCGCCTTCGACGAGTTGGCTCACAGCGCCCAGGCCGTGGCGTGAACCTCACCGACCTGCACCGTCGCTTGCTTGCAGACGTGCTTGCCGTAGGCGGTGCATACCCTCTGGCGCTTACCGGCGGTTACGCGGTCCAAGCGCACGGCCTGGTCGACCGGCTCAGCCAGGACCTCGACGTCGCGACCGAGAACCCCGAGCGCATGGAGGACATTGCGACTGCCGTGCGCATCGGCTTGGAGCAGCGCGGGTGGCAGGTCAGCGCTCTGGAAACAGACCCGCTGTCCGCGCGCCTGATCGTCACCGATCCCACCAGCCGTGAAGGGTGCGAAGTCGACATCCTCAAGGAAGCCCTCTGGCGACCGCCTGTGCACACCGAGCACGGCTTGGTGCTGTCACTCGAAGATGTCGTTGGAACCAAGGTCCGCGCGCTGTCCGACCGCGGGCTCGCCAGAGACCTGATCGACGTTCAGGCCGCAGCGAACCACTGGAGTCACGTCGAACTCGAAGAGCTCGGACGGCGCCATGCCCGCGACTCCTTCGACCTGAGCGAGCTGCAAGCTCGACTGGGCGGAGCCGACTGGATCGACGACACGGAATTCGCCGCCTACGGACTCGACGAGCAAGCAATCACCAGGCTGCGGCAGTGGGCACAGACATGGGCCGGCGACATCGGCGAACGACTCCAGGAGCAGGAGGCTCCGCACGAAGACTGAGGGCCGCACACAGACCGGACGTGCTCGGCAGGATGCACCTCAGGCTGCTCAGCCCTCAACGACCGTGCCCCATCCGTGCCCTTCGGAGCGGACAACAGCGGTCAAGCACGGCGCCCAGAGACCACGTAATTTTCGACCGATCCAGGCAAACATGCAGGTCAGAGCCGCTACAGCCGTTCAAGAACCGTTGATTCCAAAGCTCAGAGCGCGAGTTCGATTCTCGTCACCCGCTCCACAGCTCGAACCAAAAGCCCCAGGCCAGCGGCCTGGGGCTTCTTTGTCGTCTAGACCTCCTATGGTCCGCGTGCCATTCGCATGCCATAGGAGTCATCACGACGAGCCAGATTGAGGCTTCAATCGCCACTCACCGCAAAGGGCGGCCGAGAGTCCCGAATGCCGGGACGCATTTTCCAGCGACCTGCGCCACAGGCCTTGGGGTGCATGCCCGCCTGAGGGCCCTTCTGCTGACGTATCTCCTGGCCGGAGCGTGTGATCGCGCGATTCGAACCTGATTACCCTCACCAGGCAGGAGGGCGAGACTGGTCGCCACCCTCGATCTCCTTCGGCCAGTCAACGGGGGCACCATCCGTCCGGCTCAGGATCCCGGGGTCGGGTGGGCACTCTTCGTCATGCGGTCCGGACCAGTAGGCCCGCCGCGTGCGCGGAAGGGGTATCTCCACCAGCTTGCCGTCGTGGATCATCCACAGCCCGAAACAGTCATCCTCCTCGTCATGTATCAGGACCTGAACCGTCTCTGGCCGGGGCCACGGCAACGACTCCAAGTGCTTGAGAAGTCCGGATCTGCTGCGTATCCGCACGAACTCCGTACCCCAGCCGAACCCCCAGTTCCCGCCTGGGCGCATCTCGAAGAACACGCCGTTCCAGGTACGCGTGTCGTCCTGCCGCGTCAGAGGCTCCATGACTGCGTCCGCGTCCTGCGCCAGCACGATGACCTCAGCGATTCTGCTCATGCCGGAATACCACCGTGAATCACGGATGCATCGCAACCGAGATCTATCGAAGGTCAATTGATGGCAGCCATGGGTGCCTGCGTCGGCGATCAGGGGAACCAGGCCGCCTCCGGATCGCTGAAGAGCGTGTCAGGCCAGCCTGATGCCGCCGGTAATTTGCATGGCGGAATGGGCGCTGGACTTGCTCCAGTAGCGGACGATCCGGGCGCAACCGACCTCGGGAGGCGGGGGAAAGGACCTCGTAACGAGACGGAAGTCGAGCCAACATGCCCGGGGTATAGGAGTTTTGGCCCAATGGGCACTCACAGCGTCCCGCACCACAGCGGGGAACAGCGGTCAACAACAGCCCGTCTCATGGGCCCATCAGGGGGCCCTCAGGGGCATCCTGCCCGGTCAGGTCACCGAAGTACCTCAAACCCCCTTGACTCCCAAGCTGAGGCGCTGGTCCAGGATCTGATGGGCCTGACCCGGCCCCTGTGACGTTTCTTGATCCGGTTGCGCTCTTTGTACAGGGGGCCGGAAGCGCCGGCTGCCCCAGGAGGGCTCAAATGCTTTTCAAACGCTCCGTGTTGGCCGTAGGAATCGTCGTCGCTGCTGGTCTGCCGGTAGCAGGGGCCGCCGCGGCGGAGCAGGGGGCGCCGGCCGGCCGGATCACTGCCACCGACTATTCCTCCGACTCTCCCGCTATGGTCTCGCTCGACCCCGTGAGCGGTGAAGTCATCGGGACCTTCGCGCAGAACGCCGAGGACGGCGTCCTCTCTCCGAAGGGCTCCACCGTTGCGTACATCCAGCGCGACGACACCTGCATTCCCCAGACCGAGGGCTGCATGTACGCCCGGAACCTCGTGGTCGCCGACGGCGACGGCAGTGACCAGCACATTCTGGTCCCGGGTATTGCGCCCGAAACCAATGAGGCCCCGTCCGTCGAGCGCCCCGACTGGTCCCCGGACGGCAAGCGGATCGTCTACGACAGCCCGCGCGGTATGGAGTGGATCAAGAGCGACGGCACGGGACACGAGGTGCTCACGACAACCGGCGGCGCGGGCACCTTCTCGCCCGACGGCCAGAGCATCGCCTTCGTGAGGACCACCACGTACGAGACGCCCGACGGCTGGGAGAACGGCAGGGACGTCTGGGTCATGGACATCGCCACCCGGCAGACGCACCAGATCAGCACCGTTCGCAACGCGCTGTCCACGCCCGTCGACTGGTCCCCCGACGGGCAGCGCATCGTATACGTCGCCGAGAACGGCCTGAGCGCCGTCCACGCAGCAACCGGCGCCGTCACCGAGCTGCAGAGCAGCTGGACGACCCCCCTCAGCAACATCCAAGGCCCCGTCTTCTCGCCCGACGGCACCCGGATCGCCTTCTCCGCCGTGGACGACCTCGACCACACCCAGCGCACCTACGTCGCCGACTCCGCCGACGGAAAGAACCTCCAGATCCTCACGGACCAGGCTGTGACCCCCACCGACTGGCTGAACAGGTAGCCGGAACGCCGGCCGCGGGCCCGGGTGGTGCCTGCGGCCGGCCGTCCCGTGGTCGGCGGCCCAAGGGGTGCACAGTGGGCGCGACGAACGGCTGCGATAGCAGGAGCCCACGGACGCCTTGCCGCCGACCGCCCAACAACTACCGTGTCCGCGTGGATGAAGAACCGGTGGTCATCAAGCTCACGCGCGATCAAGCATTCGTCCTGTCTGACTGGCTCTACGAGGCCATGTTCAAGTCCGACGACTTGAGCGCCATCGTGAACGACCGCTCGGTCTGGTCTGCGATCTACGCCATCTCCGGGACACTCGACACGACGCTCAGCGAGATCTTCGCACCCGACTACGGCGAACGCCTGGCTGCGGCGAAGCAGCGCCTTCGCGAGGCCATGGGCGGCGAGGAAGAGGAAGCACCAGCCCAAGCCGTGTCGGAGGACTGACCCGGCCCATCAGGGGCGCACCACAGCGCACCAGAACAGCCGGTCAACTGCGGTCGCTGCGAGAAGGACCGAGGCGGTTCAGTAGAGCCAAGGGGGCAAGCCCCGCACTGCGGCCAGAAGTGCTACAGACCCCCTTGGTGCTGGGACAGCCATTCCAGGTGACGCGAGCGAAGTGCGTCCCGTTCGGCGCGAGTCGCGGTCATTACGTCGACCCCGCCGTCGTACGGGTGGACAAGCCACCCGAGGCCCCTCGGCGCGATAATGACCCCCGCAGTCTCGAAGTCCGCGACCTCTCGCAACAGTGGGTCAAACGTCGCCGGCAGGTTCGTGAGCGGCCCCACGTAGAGGTGCGTATACGTGCGGGCCTCCGGCTCCTCGGTCTCGTTCTCCAGGACGGTCCGCCAGTGTTCTCCAGGGGCGACACGCTCCAGGTCCGGTTCACGTCGGCGCGGAGATGGATCAGCGCTCCATTCGCAGGTGATCGCGATGAGTTCCTGCGCCGCACCGAGGTCGGCGAGGATCGCGTGCTGCCGTTTGAGCAAGGTCGCGTACTCCTCCTCGGTGACGGCGTACCTCTTGGACTCCGGCAGGCTGTGGAAGCGCACCCATCGGTCTGGATGAGCGGTGCGCAGCAGATGTCCGAGTGGGAGCGTGTCGCCTCAGTTGGATTCCCACGCCGTATCGAGGTCCAGCAGGCTGTTGTCAGCGGGCGACGTCATGGACTGCTCGTCAGGAACGCGTGGAAGTCGGCCGCCAGATTGCGCATGTCCTCGCCCGCGGCGTGCGCTGTGGTGGCCTCGAAGCGCCATACATCGGACGGCGGCCGGCCGTGAAGCCCCCATGTGAGGTGGACGTAGCCCCCGGGGTCGTGCTCAGCCGAGAGCGTCAAGTCACGTTCGAGGGAGCGCCACGTACGCACTCCTTCCCATCCCCGGAAGTCCTCAGCCAACTCCGCGAGGAATGAGTCGAGGCCATCGCCTCTCAAAGTCCGCACCGACACCTCGACACTCAAGGGATCATCGGGAAGGTACGCCCTCCGCGTTCCTCCCGGCACCGATCCACAGGTTCCGAGCATTGCTCGGTGATATGTACCCTCTGGCGCTTGCCAGTGGCCATGCGGATCAGGCGCACGGGCTCGGACAAGCCCAGCCACCGTAGACCTCGCCTATATTACCCCTGCATGATATTATGCACGGGTGGTGTCCTGGTGGGCGGGAGAGTGAATGCCATTCAAGATCACCGTTATCGAACCGGCAAAGAGCTGGCTACACAGCTTGCGCCACGCCGACAGGGACACACTCCTCCAGATCACTGCTGCCATCAACGTCCTGCAACAGGAAGGCCCGGCTCTCGGCCGCCCTTTGGTCGACCGCATCACTGGATCGAGCATCTCGAACCTGAAGGAGCTGCGGACGGGATCGTCCGGAGCCAGTGAGGTGAG
This sequence comes from Streptomyces sp. NPDC058620, assembly GCF_042717135.1. Lineage (NCBI taxonomy): Bacteria > Bacillati > Actinomycetota > Actinomycetes > Kitasatosporales > Streptomycetaceae > Streptomyces > Streptomyces sp. NPDC058620. The sequence goes on along the minus strand of NZ_JBHXQO010000039.1, from coordinate 2,079 downwards.
GGTCCTGTTCGTGTTCGATCCTGGGCGCAACGCCGTGATCCTCGTGGGCGGCGACAAGGCGGGCAACTGGTCGGGGTGGTATCAAGCAGCGATCAAGGAAGCGGAAGACGCCTACAAGGCGTACCAGAATGACCAGGAATGAGGAGTCATGAGCGCCACTAAGCCGAAGACGGCCAGCTCCGTCGACTGGGATGACCTCAAGGACGAGTTTGGCTTCTCCACCGAAGAGGCCAAGGAAGTCCAACAGCGCACCACCGCGTTGCTGTCGGGGGTACGCGCACATCGCCTCGCTGAGGTACGCAAGCGCCAGAAGATGACGCAGACGGCAGTGGCCAAGACTCTCGGCGTCACCCAAGGGCGCATCTCGGCCATAGAGAAGGGTGCCATCAGTCGATCCGAGGTCGAGACTCTCGCCGCATACGTGGCGGCCCTGGGCGGGCAGCTCAAGCTGGTGGCTGACTTCGGCGACGAATCCCTGGTTCTGGGTTGAAGCGGCAGGCATCCAGCACGCCGACAGCCCAGTTACTGACTCTCCAGCGTCTCCGGCAGCTGACCATCAACACCTGATGTAGACCATGGTGCTCAGTCCCCGGGAACTCCGATACGGGGACAGTGGTCTGTCCAGCGCTGCTCGCGAAGCCGGAGGCGGAGTATCCGTCGCAGCCGGGCCAACACCCAGCCACCACCCGCGCCGACGTCAGCTCCCCTCCTGCGCCGTGCCCTCAACCCCAATCAGGCATTGCGCTGATCGCTCCCGCGAACCACGATCAAGGGCCGCTTCTGTGCCCACGCCCACGAGTCTGGACCGCACCTCAAGATCCGCACGAGCAGGTGCATGCACAGGCCGTGCCACTACGTGCCAGTCACGGGGGTAACCAGCGGTCAACAGGGGAGTCCCCGGACCGCCGGGAAGTAACGTGCGGCAGCATAATTTCGCAGGTCAAGGACCACATCACCCCCGAAGTGCTGGTTGCTTCCCAAGCTCAGAGCGCGAGTTCGATTCTCGTCACCCGCTCCATGATGAAGGCCCTGGTCAGAGGCGGATTCTCGGGGTCCTCGCAATACCTGATGGCTTACGCGGTCGTCAGTAGATCACGCAGGCGCTCGGCTGGGGTTCTCCAGCCGAGCGTTTTGCGTGGTCGGCTGTTGAACTGTTGGGCGACGTGTTCGAGGTCTGCGGGGCTGTGCACGGACAGATCGGTGCTCTTGGGGAAGTACTGCCGCAGCAGGCCGTTGGTGTTTTCGTTCGATCCGCGCTGCCAGGGCGAGTGCGGATCACAGAAGTAGACCGGTACTCCCGTGGCCACGGTGAACTGCTTGTGCGCGGCCATCTCGCAGCCCTGGTCCCAGGTCAAGGAGCCACGCAGGTGCTCGGGCGGGGTCTGGATCAAGGGCACCAGCACGTCGCGGACCTCCTCGGCGGTATGCCCTCCGGGCAGATGCCCGAGCATGACGTAGCGGGTGGAGCGCTCGACCAAGGTCACGATCGCACTCTCGCTTCGGGGGCCGACGATCAGATCGCCTTCCCAGTGGCCGGGAACCGCCCGGTCCTCGGCCTCGGCAGGGCGCTCGGAGATCATCACCATCTCGTCGACGAACCGGCGAGTGCGCTGTTCCGGGCTGCGGTGTGGCTTGCGGCGGGTGCGCCCCGTGCGCAGCGCGACCGCGACCTCGCGGCGCAGCCCGCCACGTGCCTGGACGTAGATCGCCTGGTAGATCGTCTCCGGACTCACCCGCATGCTCTCGTCGTCGGGGAACTCGATGACCAGAGCGTGACAGATCTGCTCGGGTGACCACCGTTCCCGCAACTTGTCCGCGACGAACTCGCGCAGTGAACCCGCACGGGCGAGCTTGGACTCCTTGGGGCGCGACCGGCTCTTCGCCCACGCCCGCTGGGCCCGATGCGGCTGATAGACGCCATCAACCGCACGGGTGTCGATCTCGCGCTTGACGGTGGACGGCGGCCGGCCCAGTGCCCGTCCGATCGCGCGTAGCGACTGGCCCTCACCACGCATGTCAGCGATCAACTCCCGCTCTGTCGCCGTGAGGAACCTTGGGTGCAGCACGGCCTCGACCGCC
>NZ_JBHXQO010000038.1:0-63631 GCF_042717135.1 Streptomyces sp. NPDC058620 | reverse complement strand
GGCACGGTGGTGCGGGCCGGACAGCACCACCGAGCCCGTCCGGCGTTCGAGACTTCCTTTCGAGCCCGTCCGGCGATCGAGGACACCGCAAGGGCAACGGCGGAGGCCCCCTCCCGGGCGGTCCGGGAGGGGGCCGTTCGCGTGGCAACCGGTCAGGACACCGTCAGCGCGCGGATCGCCGTCGGCGCGTGGCCCGGCTCCGTCGCCACGTCCTCGAACTCGTTGACCGACGCGATGTCCGTACCGCTCATCGCGATGTTCGTGACCCGCTCCAGGATCGCCTCGACCACCACCGGCACCCGGAACTCCGCCGCCAGCTTCTTCGCCTCCTCGAACGCGGGAAGCAGCTGGTCCGGCTCCGTGACCCGGATCGCCTTGCAGCCCAGGCCCTCGACGACCTTGACGTGGTCCACGCCGTAGACACCCAGCTCGGGCGAGTTGATGTTCTCGAACTCCAGGTTGACCTGGAAGTCGATGTCGAAGTTGCGCTGCGCCTGCCGGATGAGCCCCAGGTAGGAGTTGTTCACCAGGACATGGACGTACGGGATGTTGTGCTGCGCCCCGACCGCCAGCTCCTCCATCATGAACTGGAAGTCGTAGTCGCCCGACAGCGCGACGACCCGGCCCTCCGGGTCCGCGGTGGCGACACCCAGCGCGGCCGGGAGCGTCCAGCCGAGCGGGCCGGCCTGGCCGCAGTTGATCCAGTGGCGGGGCCTGAACACGTGCAGCATCTGCGCACCCGCGATCTGCGAGAGCCCGATCGTCGTGACGTAACGGGTCTCCGGCCCGAACGCCCGGTTCATCTCCTCGTACACGCGCTGCGGCTTCAGCGGCACGTTGTCGAAGTGCGTACGGCGCTGGAGCGTGGCCCTGCGCTCCTGCGTGGACGCGGCCCAGGCCGAGCGGTCCTTCAGCGTGCCGCCCGCCTTCAGCTCACGCGCCACCTCGACGAAGAGCTCCAGCGCCGCCTTCGCGTCGGACGCGATACCGAGGTCCGGGGCGAAGATCTTGCCCAGCTGGGTGGGCTCGACGTCGACGTGGACGAACGTACGGCCCTTCGTGTAGACGTCCAGCTTCCCGGTGTGCCGGTTGGCCCAGCGGTTGCCGATGCCGAGGACGAAGTCGGACTCCAGGAAGTTCGCGTTGCCGTAGCGGTGCGAGGTCTGGAGGCCGACCATGCCCGCGTTGAGCTCGTGGTCGTCGGCGATGATGCCCCAGCCCATGAGGGTCGGGACGACCGGGACACCGGTCAGCTCGGCGAACTCCACCAGGAGCTCGGAGGCGTCGGCGTTGATGATGCCGCCGCCGGCGACGAGCAACGGGCGTTCGGACGCGTTCAGCATCTCGATCGCACGCTCGATCTGCTTGCGGGAGGCGGCGGGCCTGTTGACCGGCAGCGGCTCGTACAGCTCGGGGTCGAACTCGATCTCCGTGAGCTGGACATCGATCGGCAGGTCGATGAGGACGGGCCCCGGGCGGCCGGAGCGCATCAGCTGGAACGCCTGCTGGAAGACGCCGGGGACCTGCGCGGCCTCCAGGACGGTCGTCGCGGCCTTGGTGACCGGCTTGGCGATCGACGCGATGTCGACGGCCTGGAAGTCCTCCTTGTGGAGCACCGCGGTCGGGGCCTGGCCGGTGATGCACAGGATCGGGATGGAGTCGGCGATGGCGGAGTAGAGACCGGTGATCATGTCGGTGCCCGCGGGCCCCGAGGTACCGATGCAGACGCCGATGTTCCCCGCGGCGGCGCGGGTGTAGCCCTCGGCCATGTGGGACGCGCCCTCGACGTGCCGGGCAAGGGTGTGGTGCACCCCGCCGGACGCCTTGAGGGCGGCGTAGAACGGGTTGATCGCCGCACCCGGCACGCCGAACGCGTTCGTGACGCCTTCGCGCTTGAGGATCTCAACTGCCGCTCGGGCAGCGGTCATACGACTCATTGAGTGCTCCTGCTCGGATTTGGTGGAGTCGGGCTCTGTCGCGCCACCTGAGAGCACCAATTCCGCATTACGGAAGTTCAGTTCTGCTATACGGAATCAATCTAAAGTGCGCCCGGACCGCAGTCAAGGGAGGCAAGTGCGCGAAGTCGCCCCCGGAAACCTCGCTCTTGGTGGACCATGGGAGTACGGAGAGCAGCAGGGGGACCGGAGGGGGAGCCGTCGTGGAGTCCGTGCCGGTGCGCTGCCCGGTCTGCCGTCGCGATCACGCGTACATCACACCGGTCTATCCGTGCCCGTGCGGTGCCCCGACCGCCCCGCAACTGCTGCGCGGCGCCCCGGCCGAGCCGATCACCCACCGCACGTGGAACGACGACTGGGTGGCCGTGCGCTGTGCCGTCTGCGGGCGCCGTGACCAGTGGCCGCATCCGGAGCTGTGCTGCCCGTGCGGGACCGTGCTCCGCATACCCGTCCGTCCGCTGGCGTCACGCACCCCTCCCCCGCCCGGCCCCTCGCACATTCCGCTGCCGCGCACGGCCGCACACCCGCGCCCCGCGTTCCGGCCGATGACGATCCGCACCGCCCGCGACGCGGTCGCCGCCGCCGCGCTCTATCTGTCGTGGCTGGGCTACCGCGAGGTGGTGCAGGCCCGGGAGCGGCCCTCCTCCCGGATAGACATACGCGCCGCCGGGCTGATCGCGCAGGTCGACTCCACCACCACGCCGACCGTCCTGCGCGATGTCGAGTGCCTCTGGCTGAACGCCCTGAACGCCTCGATCGCCGGAGTCATCTTCTCCCTCGCCGGATACGCGCCCGACGCCAGGCAGCGCGCGGACAGCCTCGCGCTCCCACTGTTCGTCATGGATCTCACGGGCACACCGCAGCCGGTGAACAGCCCGGCGGACGAGCTGATCAGCACCGGCGCCTGACTGCGGAACGGCAAGCCCGGTCCGCCCGGCTCACCCGGACGAACGGTTCCCCGCCACCGGCACCGCTCGCCATACTGAGGCCATGCGTATCCGCCCCGCCCGGCGCTCCGATCTGCCCCTTCTCCAGGACATCGAACGCGCCGCAGGCGAACCGTTCCGCACCCTCGGCATGTCGGCTGTCGCCGACGACGATCCGCCGCCGCTCGGCCTTTTGGAGAGCTACCGCCGGGCGGGACGCTCCTGGGTGGCCGCGGAATCCCCGGCGTCCGCCGCCGAGCGGCCACTCGGCTATCTGATCGCCGATCCTGTCGACGACGCGGCCCACATCGAGCAGGTGTCCGTGCTGCCCACGGCCGCCCGCCGCGGAATCGGCCGCGCCCTCATCGACCATCTCGCCGACTGGGCGGAGGCCCAGGACCTCCGGGCCCTGACCCTGACCACGTTCGCCGAGGTCCCGTGGAACGCTCCTTACTACAGCCGCCTCGGCTTCCGGACGCTCACGGAGGACGAGCTCACCGACGGTCTGCGCGCCATCTTGGCCCTTGAGGGAGAACACGGCCTGGACCGGTGGCCACGGGTGTGCATGCGGCGGGAACTGTGAACCACCGCCGGGCGGGGCAGGGACGATAAACAGTCACGTCCGTCACAACGGGCCCGTATGTTCGGTGCGTTGTCAGTGGTGAGACGTAGAGTGAGCACATGGCCTTAACTCCTCGGCTTCCACGCCCCTTCGACTCCCCCTGCGCCACGCCCACCACGCCCGCCGCGCAGCCGACGACCCCGTCCGCCGCCGAGGCGAACGAGGCGATACGCGCGCTGGTGGACGCCCGGGCCGGAGAGGACTGGACGTCCGTGGAGTCCGCGGCGTACGAGGTGCTGCTGATCGAGTGGGCCGCGGCGACCCGGGGCCTCGGCTCCGACATCATCGAGGCCGCCTGACCCCGTCCACCGGTACGCATCGGCCCGTGATCGCGCCGATGCGTGCCGTGGCGTACTGGACGAGCACCCACTCCGGGCAGTTGACGGCCCAGATGCCGACCTGGTCACCCTTGACCACGCCCGACACCATCGGGCCGCGCGCCAGTTCGTCCACATCGGCGCCGAACGCGGCATAGGTCCAGCGCCGCCCGGAGACCACGTCGACCAGTGCCTCGCGTTCGGGGAACGCGCCGACCGCCCGGTCGAGGCCGGCGCCGATGGCTCGCCGATGCGCTGCCTGGTTCCGGCGCCGTGTGCGCAGGACAGTCCCTTCACCGCAGGTCCCCTTCGTCGAACTCGGTGCCCGTCCCCTGAGCGGTGCGCTCGCGGAGTTCGATCCGGCGGATCTTGCCGGAGACGGTCTTGGGCAGGTCGGCGAACTCGAGTCGCCGGATGCGCTTGTACGGGGCGAGGACCGCCCGGGAGTGCGCGAACAGCACCCTCGCGGTGTCGGGTCCGGGTTCCCAGCCCTCCGCGAGAACGATGTACGCCTTCGGCACGGCGAGCCGGACCGGGTCGGGGGCGGGCACGACGGCGGCCTCGGCGACCGCCTCGTGCTCCAGCAGGGCGCTCTCCAGCTCGAACGGGGAGATCTTGTAGTCGGACGCCTTGAACACGTCGTCGGCGCGGCCGACGTAGGTGATGTAGCCGTCCTCGTCGCGGGCGCCGATGTCACCGGTGCGGTAGTAGCCGCCCGCCATGGCCTCGGCCGTGCGCTCCGGGTCGCCGTGGTAGCCGGTCATCAGGCCGACCGGGGCGGCCGACAGATCGAGGGAGATCTCGCCCTCGGCCGCGCCGGGTTCACCGGAGACCGGGTCCAGGAGGACGACATCGAAGCCGGGGCTAGGGCGGCCCATCGAACCGGCCTTCAGCAGCTGGCCGGGGGTGTTGGCGACCTGGACCGCCGTCTCCGTCTGGCCGAAGCCGTCGCGGATGGTGACACCCCACTCCCGCCGTACCGTCTCGATGACCTCCGGGTTGAGCGGTTCGCCGGCCGCGACAACTTCGCGCGGCGGCGTCCTGAGCTGCGAGAGATCGGCCTGGATGAGCATCCGCCACACCGTGGGCGGCGCACAGAAGCTGGTCACTCCAGAGCGGTCCATCTCCGCCATCAGCCGTCCCGCGTCGAAGCGGGTGTAGTTGAAGATGAAGACGGTGGCCTCCGCCGTCCACGGCGCGAACAGGTTCGACCACGCGTGCTTGGCCCAGCCGGGCGAGGAGATGTTGAGGTGGACGTCGCCGGGCCTGAGCCCGATCCAGTACATCGTCGACAAGTGGCCCACGGGGTAGGAGACATGGGTGTGCTCGACGAGTTTGGGCCGGGCGGTGGTGCCGGACGTGAAGTAGAGCATCAGCGGTTCGTCCGCCCGGGTCCTCCGGTCCGCCGCGAAGTGCGCGGGCTGCTCGTCCGCGTCGCTGTAGGAGAGCCAGCCTTCGGCCTCGCCGTCCACGGCGATCCTGGTGTAGTCGCCGGGCACCTCGTCGAACTTCGGCGCGTCCGCCGCCCGGACGAGGACATGGCGGACCCGGCCGCGCTCGACGCGGTCGCGCAGATCGGCGGGGCCCAGGAGCGGGGTGGCGGGGATGAGGACGGCGCGCAGCTTCATCGCGGCGAGGGCCGTCTCCCACAGCTCGGCCTGGTTGCCGAGCATGACGAGGATGCGGTCGCCCTCGCGCACCCCCTGGGCCCGGAGCCAGTTCGCGGCCCGGTTGGACCGGGCGGACATCTGCGCGAAGGAGACCTCGGTGCGGCGGCCGTCCTCCTCCACGATGTGCAGAGCGGAGCGGTCGTTGTTCTCGGCGATGACGTCGAACCAGTCCAGCGCCCAGTTGAAGTGCTCGGACCGGGGCCACCTGAAGCCCTCGTACGCCCGCGCGTAGTCCTCACGGTGCTCAAGCAGAAAGTCCCGGGCAGCCCGGAACGTCTCCGTCGCGCTGGATGCCGACATGTGCCCTCCTCATTGCGGACCGGACCGGTCGCTTAACATCATGTAAACAGTGACCCGGATCTCACCACCCCCGAACGGGGGTGGAGTCGGACGGGGCGCAGGGCTTCGGCGTGCCGGAACCGGGCAAGGCGGTCGAGATGCGGGCGGCACTCGCAAGGCCCTACTCGCCGAAGTCGACGAACGTGGCGAACCGGACGTCGTACGCGGTCGCGTCCGTCATCACCGACAGCATCCCGAGGGCCTCCCCGGTGATCTCCTCGCGCTCCGCGCGGCTGAGCCGGCCGAGCGGCTGCACTGTGACCGCGGCGGTGTCCCCTGAGGTGTCCAGCCGCCAGACCGCGGCGAGGAATCCGTCGACGAGGAGGCTCCCGTAGGTCTGGTTGCCCTTGCCGTTGCGCCCCTTGTACACGGGCGGGATGACGCGGGAGCGGTCGGCGTGGCCGAGCAGCACGTTGTCGAACTCGGGCAGGAAGCGCGGCGGGGCCGGGGTGTCCGGGTCGGGGCGCGGCGCGTCGGGGAGGTCGAAGAGTTCCGCGCCGTTCTCGTCGCGGAAGGTGAGGAGCCGGGGCCGCAGCCGCTCGAACGCCTCGCGCAGCCGGGTCAGTCCGGCCCACACCTGCATGTCCTTCACCGAGGCGGGGCCGAAGGCCGCCAGGTAGCGCAGGACGGTCTCGTCGGGTGCGGGGACCGGCTCCGACGGGCGGCCGAGCCAGTGCTCGGCGGTCGTCAGCGCGACCTGCCCGCTGCGCCCCCACAGCCCGCGCGGGGTGACCTGGACCAGGGGCAGGCGGCAGCGGGCGGCGACCGCCAGGGCCTGCGGATCGGCGTCCGGCCAGTGGCCGAGCAGGGTCTCGCGCAGTTCCTTCATCGTGCGGGGGCTCTCCTCGACGAGCTCCTTGCTGATCTCCGCGAGCCGGTCGAGGTCCACGCCGGCGAGCCCGGCCCGGAAGATCTTCAACTCCCCTTCCCGCGCGGCCTGGACGAGGGGGCGCAGGGTGAGTGCGTCGTCCGCGGTGTGGGTGTGGATGGTGGAGCGGAGGGTGACGATACGCACCACCTCCCGGGACTCCATGAGCGCCGAGAGACGGGCGGGCCGGAAGCCGCCGAGGCGGGCGTGGAGCTGGTAGTAGGGCGGCTTGGTGTTCTGCGCCTGGAGCCCGATGAGATGCCCGACCGCCTCCGTGACCGGCATGGTGCTGCGGTTCAGGAGCAACTGGCGTTCCAGGGTGGCGCGGTTGAGTGCGCGGCTGGAGAGCACGGGAGAGTTCGTCTTCGCGGCCATGTACGGCACGCTACGCGGCGTCGCGGACACCTTCTGTCCGCAACCTGCGTCCCGTAACACCATCGGGACGTGTCCGGGTCAGGGACGCCCCCGCGCCGGAACCTCCTCACCCGGCGGTACCGGCCCCGGTGCCGTGCCGTCACCGAACGGACGGCCGCCGAGCTCCTCCCGGTGGTGCGGGGCCCGCCAGCCGGACAGGCCGGGGCCGAGCGGCACGATCCCGGTGGGATTGATGCCGGTGTGCACCCGGTAGTAGTGCTTCTTGATGTGGTCGAAGTCGACCGTGTCGCCGAATCCGGGGGTCTGGTAGAGGTCACGGGCATAGGCCCACAGGACGGGGTCCTCGGAGAGCTTCGAGCGGTTGCACTTGAAGTGGCCGTGGTAGACGGCGTCGAAGCGCACCAGCGTGGTGAACAGCCGGATGTCCGCTTCCGTGATGCTGTCCCCGACCAGGTAGCGCCGGTCCGTGAGGCGCTCCGACACGAGGTCGAGACGGCGGAACACATCGGCGTACGCGGTCTCGTACTCGTTCTGACCGCTGGCGAACCCGGCCCGGTAGACGCCGTTGTTGACATCCCGGTAGATGCCCTCCATCACCTCGTCGATCTCCTCGCGGAGCGTTTCGGGGTAGAGGTCGGGGGCGCCTTCCCTGTGCAGTGCGGACCACTCGGTGGCGAGGTCCAGGGTGATCCGCTGGTAGTCGTTGGTGACGAGCCGGCCGCTCGGTACGTCCACGATCGCGGGAACGCTGACCCCGCCGGGGTAGTCACGCTCCCGTGCGTCGTACGCCTCGCTCAGAAGGCGGATGCCGAGGACCGGGTCCCGGCCGTCCTCGTCCAGGGTGAAGCGCCAGCTGCGGTCGTCCTGGACCGGGTCGGCGACGGCGAGCGACAGCGCGTGCTCCAGGCCCAGGAGACGCCGTGACACCAGGGCACGGCTCGCCCAGGGGCAGGCACGGCTGACGACCAGCCGGTAGCGGCCCGACTCCACCGGCCAGCCGTCCCGGCCGTCGGCCGTGATGCGGTCCGCGAAGTGGCCGCGGGACCGTACGAAGGGCTTGTGACCGTACGAGGTGTTCCCGTCGGCGCCCTTGCCCGCGGACCCGCTCCCGTCGTTGCTCATGCCTTGGTCCTCTCCGCGTCGACGGACTCCTGCGTACGTCTCCTGCCCCGTCGGGTGGTTCCCACATCGGCCATGGCGACGATCAGAGCCGCCAGGACGAAGGCGACCGAGACGATGAGCCCGTGGTCGTACGCGGTGGCCCAGCCATCGGGGCCCACCTGGGCGAAGAACACCGAACCCACCGCGGCGATCCCGATCGCCGACCCGACGCGCTGGCCGGTCTGGAGCGTGCCCCCGGCGCTGCCCCCCGTGGCCACCGGCACTTCGGAGAGGGTGAGGGTCTGATTGGGTGAGATGACCAGGCCGCTGCCGAGGCCGGCCAGCAGCAGCGGTCCGGCCATCGCCCATCCCGCGGCCGTCCCGGGCACCAGGTGCACGGCGAGGGCGGTGGCCGCGAGGCCCACCGCCACCGTGGCGAGACCGACGACGACGAGGGGTCGTCCGTACCGGCCCACCAGTCGGCCGCCGATGGTCGCGGCGACACCCGAGCCCAGCGCGAACGGGGTGATGGCCAGCCCCGCCTGGAGGGCGGTGTAGTGCTGGCCCACCTGCAGGTAGAGCGTGGTGATGAAGAAGATCGAGGTGAATCCCGCGAAGTACAGCAGGCTCAGCAGGCAGCCCAGCCAGTAGGAACGCAGCCGGAAGAGCGAGAGGTCCAGGACCGGTCGTGTGGAGCCCTCGCCGCACCTGGACTCCCAGCCGACGAACGCGGCGAGCAGCCCCGCGGCCAGGACGAGGAGCAGCCATTTGCCGTTGCCGGGCCACTGCTGGGCCTGGACGAAGGGCAGCAGCAGGGCCAGTACGCCCCCGCCGAGCAGGAGTACGCCGACCGGATCGAGGTCACGCGGCCGGACCCGGGTCGCCGTCGGGGTGTCCGGGAGCAGCCGCCGGGCCAGCAGGAGGCAGACGATACCGAGCGGCAGATTGACGTAGAAGACCCAGCGCCAGCCCTCCGCCGCACCTGCCACCTCGATCAGCAGGCCGCCGAGGAGCGGGCCGACGGCAGTCGAGATGGCGACCACGGTGCCGAACATGCCGAAGGCCCTGCCCCGCTCGCGGCCGGAGAACATCTGCTGGATGAGCGCGGAGATCTGCGGGGAGATCAGCGCGCCCGCGGCGCCCTGGACCAATCGGGCGATCACCAGCCAGGAGCTGGACTGGGCGGCGCCGCAGGCGGCGGACGCGAGGGTGAACAGGGCGAGTCCCGCCATGAACACCGTCCGCCGCCCCCGGGCGTCGCCGAGGCGTCCCGCGGGGATGAGGAAGAGGCCGAACGCGAGCGCGTAGCCGGACAGCACCCACTGGAGGTCGGACTCGGGAGTGTTCAGCCCCTCCTTGATGGACGGCAGCGCCACATTGACGATGGACACGTCCAGCAGGGTCATGAATCCGGCCACCAGACAGACACCTAGCGCCTGCCAGCGGCGGGGGTCGGGGGCGCCGGAACCGGCGGTTTCCGCACCGGGGCCGGAGCCCTTTCCCTGGTGCGCCGCGCTCTCTGCCATGTATCGCACCCTAGGTCCTGCGCCGCTGTCCGGCGGCTTGGACCACCGGGTTTCCCCCCCGCACGGGGTCGAACACTTCTGCGATGCGTGGAATTAACCTCTGATACCTTGTCACGCCCGTTCTACGCGCATAGCTTTTGCTCTCACTACACAGTTGGGGGCTCCACACGTGCACATATCCAGACACGGTTCCGCTCTGCTCGCGGGCGCCGTCGCCGTCACCCTCTCGGTGACCGCTCTGCCTGCCGCCTTCGCGGCCCCGTCCCCGACCGCCGTGATCTCCGAGGTCTACGGCGGCGGGGGCAACTCGGGTGCGACGCTCACCCGGGACTTCATCGAACTGGCCAACGCCGGGTCCACGGCGTACGGCCTTTCGGGCTTCAGCGTCCAGTACCTTCCGGCCACCCCGTCCGCCGGTTCCCTGTGGCAGGTCTCCCCGCTCACCGGGTCCATCGCCCCCGGTGGCCGCTACCTCGTCGCCCAGGCCGCCGGCACGGGCGGCACCGTGGCGCTGCCGACGGCGGACGCCACGGGTACGGTCGCGATGTCCGCGTCCGGCGGTTCCGTCGCCCTCGTCTCCGGCACCACTCCCCTGACCTGCAAGACGGCTGCCGACTGCGCCGTCGACACCAGGATCGTAGACCTCGTGGGCTACGGCTCCGCCGTCGTGCGCGAGGGCAGCCCGGTGACCGGCGCCTCCGCCACCGCCTCCGTGGCGCGCGGCACGGCCCTCGCCGACACCGACGACAACGCCGCGGACCTCGCGGCCGGCGCGCCCACCCCGGTCAACGCCGCGGGCGAGACGTCCGGTGGCACGGGCCCCGGCGATCCCGGCAACCCGACCGAGCCCGGCACCGTCCGCGTGCACGACATCCAGGGCGCGACCCGGCTGTCGCCGCTCGCCGGGCAGTCGGTGACCGCCGTCCCCGGCGTCGTCACCGCCGTACGGACCTCCGGTTCGCGCGGCTTCTGGATCCAGGACACCGCTCCGGACGCCGACGCCCGTACCGGCGAAGGACTGTTCGTCTACACGGGCGGCTCCGCACCCACCGTGGCCGTGGGCGACTCGGTGCTGGTCAGCGGAAAGGTGGCCGAGTACTACCCGGCCGCGACCGCCCAGTCGCTCACCCAGCTCACCGCCCCGAAGACCACCGTGCTGTCCTCGGGCAACGCGCTGCCCGCGCCGGTCGTCCTCGACGCGGCCTCCGTGCCGGGCGCCTACGCCCCCACGGCGAACGGCGGCTCGATCGAAGCGCTGCCCCTCGACCCGGCGGCGTACGCCCTCGATCTGTACGAGTCGCTCGAAGGCACCCGGGTGCGCATCGCCGACACCCGTGTCACCGGGGCGACCACCTCGTACGACGAGATCTGGGTGACGGTCAAGCCCCAGGAGCAGCCGACCGCGCGCGGCGGAACGCTCTACGCCTCGTACGCGGACCAGAACACCGGCCGCATCAAGGTGCTGTCGCTCGACGCGGCGCAGCCCGTGCCGGTGGCGGACGTGGGTGATGTGCTGTCCGGCGCCACCACCGGTGTCATGGACTACGCGTCCTTCGGCGGCTACAACCTCCAGGCCACCGAACTCGGCACGCTCACCGACAACGGCCTGCGGCGCGAGGTCACCCGCCCGCAGCGCGGCAACGAGCTGGCCGTGGCCACGTACAACGTGGAGAACCTGGACGCGCTCGACGACCAGACGAAGTTCGACACGCTCGCCGCGGGTGTCGCCGTCAACCTCTCCTCGCCCGACGTGCTGTCGCTGGAGGAGATCCAGGACGACAACGGCGCGGTCAAGGACGGCACGGTCGGCTCCGAGGCGACGCTGAAGCGGTTCACCGACGCGATCGTCGCGGCGGGCGGGCCGCAGTACGCCTGGCGCTACGTCGCCCCCGAGGACGGTCAGGACGGTGGCGAGCCGGGTGGAAACATCCGTAACGTCTTCCTCTTCAACCCCGAGCGGGTCAGCTTCGTGGACCGTGCGGGCGGTGACGCGACCACTCCCGTGACGGTCGTGGACACGGCCAAGGGCGCCAGGCTCTCGGTGTCGCCCGGGCGGATCACCCCGGCGAGCAGTGCGTGGGAGGACAGCCGCAAGCCGCTGGTCGGCGAGTTCCGCTTCCACGGCAAGCCGGTATTCGTCATCGCCAACCACTTCACCTCCAAGGGCGGCGACCAGCCTCTGCACGGCCGCAACCAGGAGCCCGTGCGCAGTTCCGAGACCAAGCGCGTCCAGCAGGCCGCGGAGGTCAACACCTTCGTCAAGTCGCTGCTGGCCGCGGACAAGTCGGCGCGTGTGGTGACCCTCGGGGACCTCAACGACTTCGCGTTCTCACCGACGATGGACGCGTTGACGCACGGGCGCGTGCTCAAGCCGCTCATCACGACGCTGCCCGCGAGCGAGCAGTACAGCTACGTGTTCGACGGCAACTCGCAGACGCTGGACCACATCCTGACCAGCCCTGCCGTGACCCGCCTCGACTACGACGTGGTGCACATCAACGCCGAGTTCGCCGACCAGGCGAGCGACCACGACCCGCAGATCGTCCGGATGCAAGTCAACAAGCGCTGACCGCGGGACGGGATGTCACCCGGCCGCGCGCGACACCGCCACGTCGCGCGCGGCCCGGTCCTGGTGCGGAACGGCCGCCGGGCGGTCCTGTTCCAGGGGCTGGTCGGTGAAGAACCGGGTGACGAGCTCGGCGACGTCGTCGGGCCGTTCCAGGACCACCCAGTGATCGGACCGGTCGATCGTGAGGAAACGGCTGCCCTCGATCGTCGCGGCGAACGCCCGCTGCCGTTCGGGCGAGGTCACCGTGTCGTACTCCCCCGCGAAGACCAGCGCGGGCACGCCGGACAGCCCGCCGGAGAAGTCCGGACGGTCACCCAGCGCCCTGCGCAGGGTTTCCGGGGCGTGCGGCGAGTGGGTGAGCGCGTGCAGGAAGGAGCGCCGGACATACCGCCTGGCGAGCTCCCTGCGATGCACCGGGCGCTCCGGATCGAGGCACATCAGGCCGTCGGCCGCGAGCCTCGCGAACCCTTCCGTGTCCCCCTCGGCCAGCCGCTCCGTAGCGCGGCGCCAGTAGCCGCGCTGGGCCTCCCCGATATGCGCGGGGACGCCGCCGAGTACCAGCCTGGCGACGCGGCCCGGGTCGCGCCGCGCGCACCCGAAGGCGATCGCGGCGCCGTACGAGAAACCGAAGAGGTTCACCCTCGGCGCGTCCAGGCTGTCGATGATCCCCGTCACCGCGTCGACCAGGGTGTCCGCCGCGGGGCCGGGCGGCAGGGGGTCCGCCGTGGCCATGCCGGGCAGGTCGGCGGTGACGACGTCGGCGAAGGGGCCCAGGTGGTCGTCCATCTGCGGCCAGCCGAACATGCCCTGGAGCGCCCCGCCCAGCACGAGGACGGGTTCGGTGCCGGGTCCGGCGTCCGGGGTGGTGCGCGGCAGGACGCGGTAGCCGTAGCGGAGCCCGTTCACCGACAGGGACCGGATGATCTCCTCGGACATGGTGGGTGTTCCTCCGGTCACTTGGTGAGCACGAGCGCCGCGTTGTGGCCGCCGAAGCCGAGCGAGGTCTTGACCGCGCAGTCGAAGGCGCCCGCCCTGGCCTCCTTGCTGACCACGTCGACGGGAATCCCGGGGTCGGGCGCGTCGAGGTTGGCGGTGGGCGGCACCAGTTGACGCTGGAGGGCGAGGACGGTCAGCGCCGTCTCGATGCCGCCCGCCGCACCGAGCGTGTGTCCGGTCCTGGCCTTGGTGGAGGTGACGAGGGGGCGTTCGCCGAGTACCCGGTGGAGCATGGTCGCCTCGATGAGGTCGTTGGCGACGGTCGAGGTGCCGTGGGCGTTGACGTGGCCGATGTCCCCCGCGCCCAGTCCCGCGTCCGCCAGCGCGGTGCGCAGCGCCCGTTCGATGCCGATGCCGTCGGGGTCGGGGGCGACGGCGGAGTGCGCGTCGCTGGACGAGCCGTAACCGGCGACGTGCGCACGGACGGTGGCGCCGCGGGCCCGGGCGTGCTCGGGGTGCTCCATGACGAGGAGTCCGGCGCCCTCGCCGACGACGAAGCCGTCGCGGTGGATGTCGAAGGGGCGGCAGGCCGCACCCGGGTCGTCGCGGCGGGTGGAGACGGCCTTCATCTGGCAGGCGCTGGCGATCAGCAGCCGGGAGCAGACCGATTCGGCGCCGCCGGCGACGACGATGTCGCAGGCCCCGGAACGGAGCATCTGGTGGGCGGTGCCGATGGC
Organism: Streptomyces sp. NPDC058620; assembly: GCF_042717135.1. Taxonomy (NCBI): domain Bacteria; kingdom Bacillati; phylum Actinomycetota; class Actinomycetes; order Kitasatosporales; family Streptomycetaceae; genus Streptomyces; species Streptomyces sp. NPDC058620. The sequence goes on along the minus strand of NZ_JBHXQO010000038.1, from coordinate 49,690 downwards.
GACGGTGCCGGACGAGCAGGCCGTGGAGACGGCCTGGCTCGGTCCGTGCACGCCGAGGTCCATGGCGACGCTGCTCGCGGCGCCGTTGACGACGGTGAGCGGGGCGAGCTTCGGGGAGACCCGCCGCGCGCCGCGTTCGGTGAGGGCGGTGTGCTGTTCGTCGTAGAAGGGCAGCCCGCCGTGTGCGGACCCGATGACGACGGCGACCCGGCCGCTGTCCCAGACCGAGGGGTCGAGTCCGGCGTCGGCGACGGCCTCGCGGGCGGCGATCACCGCGAGTTGCGCGAAGCGGTCCATCAGCCGCTGGGCGGCGACGCCCAGCACGGCCCGCGTATCGAGGCCGGGGACGGTGTACATGAAGTCGCAGGGCAGGCCGTCGAGTTCGGGCTGGTGATGGACGGACGGCACGGCTGCGGGGTCGCAGACCCCGTGCCAGGCGGCGTCCGCGCCGACGCCCGCGGCGGTGACCAGGCCGATGCCGGTGACAGCGGCGGCGAACGGCTCCAGGGGCGGCCTGCTCCACGGTGAGGTGGCCCTGCGGCCCGTCACGCGGTGGCCTTGCCGTGGACGGCCGCGACGAGCTGGCCCACGGTGTCCCGCGAGGTGAGCGCGACGTCCTCCAGGTCGATGTCCATGCGGTCCTCGATCAGGAGCCGCAGCTCCTCCAGCGCCAGTGAGTCGAGGCGCAGTTGACGGAGCGGCACTTCGGGGCGGATGGCGAGGGGGTCGGTTCCGAACTTCGTCACCAGCAAGGTGGTGATCTCGTCCGAGGTGCTCATGGGGCGCTCCTCCGCTGTCGTACGCGGTGACGCCGGCCGCGTGGGGGTGGGGACAATGCCATCGGGGGCGCCGGCTGCTCCGGAGGGACCCTTTATACGCCTTCACGGGCCGCCGCCCGGCTCTCGTTCCCCCGTGAGGTGGGGGGACGACCAGGTGTACGAATCCCGTGTCCTGTCGGGGCGGGTGGCACGATGGCCCGGACGGGGACCTGCGAGAAGGGACGTACGACGATGGCGGCGGAACGGGACGACGACACGGGCGTTCGGGTCAGTCCGATGAAATGGGTCGCCCAGCAGGCGGAACTGTACGAGTCCTCGGGCGGCACGAAGGGCACCACGCAGCTCGGGGTCCCGTGTCTGCTGATGGACTACGTCGGCCGGCGCAGCGGGGCACCGCGGCGCACGGTGCTGATGTACGGACGCGACGGCGACGACTACCTGATCGTGGCGTCGAACGGCGGCTCGGACAAGCCTCCGCTCTGGTATCTGAACCTTCAGGCCGGTCCCGACGTGGAGCTGCGGGTGGAGACGGAACGGTTCCCCGCGGTCGCCGAGACGCTCACCGCCGAGGAGAAGGAGCGGGTCTGGCCTCGCCTGGTGGAGCTGTTCCCCCGGTACGCGGAGTACCAGCGGGGCACCACCCGGAACATCCCCGTGGTGCGGCTCAGGCGTCGCTGATCCACGGGGCTCCCCGCGGCGGGGCCCGCCCCGTACACTCCGCGATCATGACCATGGAAACGGTTCGGGCCGACGCGTCCGCCCTTGACGGACCTGCCCTCTTCGCGACGATGTCCACGATGCGCGCCATGCGCCGTCTGAAGCCGGACGCGGTGCCGGACGAGACGCTGGAGCAGCTGATACAGGCCGCCGTCTGGGGTCCCAGCGGCGGCAACATGCAGTGTTACGAGTACGTCGTCGTCACCGACCGCGCCATGATGGCGCGCCTCGCCCCGCTGTGGAAGCGGTGCGTGGACTCCTATCTGGCGACGACGGGCAAGTACGCGCCCAAGGGGATGGACGAGGCGGCGTACGGGCGGATGGTGGCCGCCATCGAGTACCAGCGCGACCACTTCGCGGACACCCCCGCGCTGATCATCCCGTGCTACCGCTTCCCGGAGCCGCGCATCGACGAGGAGGGTCTGCTCGCTTCCGCGCAGGCGCTCGGCCCGGCGGGCACCGAGCACATGATGAACACGCAGACGCGGTTCCAGGCGCTCGCGGAGGGCTCGTGCGTCTACCCCGGCGTGCAGAACCTGCTGCTCGCCGCGCGGGCCCTGGGTCTCGCGGCGAACATCACCATCTGGCACCTGATGCTGGAGCAGGAGTGGAAGCAGGCGCTCGGAATCCCCGAGGACATGCAGACCTTCGCGGCCGTGCCCGTGGGGTGGCCGCAGGGCAACTTCGGTCCCGTGCGGCGCCGGCCGGTGGCGGATGTCATCCACCGGGACCGCTGGTAGTCCGGACGGTTACGCCGGGCGGGCCTGTCCGCCGCCGGGCAAGGCGCTGATACATAGTCAATTGCCGTATATTTCAAGGCATTTGAGCGACACGCCGCCGCCGACGCGTCATTGTCCTGCTCCGACCGCGTCGATAGCCTGGGCGCCCTGAACGGCCCTCGCACCCCCTCGGGTGCGAGGGCCATTCCGCTCCCCCCACCGAGCAGGAGCAGACATGCCCAGACCCACCGCCGCCATCCCGAGAAGCCGGGCAGCCGCCCTGGCGGCTCTCACCGTGACCGCCCTTCTCGCGACGGGCTCCCCGGCCACCGCGGCACCGGCCGATGACCCCATGAACCGGGCCTTCGCACAGGCCGCCGTGGAGTACGGCGTGCCGCGCGACCTGCTCACCGCCGTCGGCTACGGCGAGACCCACCTCGACGGCCATGCCGGGCGCCCGAGCCAGGCGGGCGGCTACGGCGTGATGCACCTCGTGAGCAACCCCGTCAACCGCTCGCTGGAACAGGCCGCAGCGCTGACCGGCGAGTCCGCCGCGAAGCTGCGCAGGGACACCGCGGCCAACATCCTGGGCGGCGCCGCCCTGCTGCGCAGTCACGCCGACGCGCTGGGGCTCGACCGCGCACGGCGTGCTGACATCGACGCCTGGTACCCGGCGGTCGCACGCTACAGCGGCGCACGGGACTCCACCGCCGTCCTCTACGCGGACACGGTCTACACGTTCCTGGCCGAGGGACTGCGCACGACGGTTCCCGGCGGCGAGCGGGTCACCGTCACCTCCCGGCCGGTGTCCCCCGAGAAGGGCGCCCTGGCCGCGGCGGGACCCACCGCGATGAGCCCCGACTACCCGCCGGCCCTGTGGGTGCCGGCCAGCACCGCGAACTACGCCAAGGGCCGTTCGGCCGCGATCGACAAAGTGGTCGTCCATGTCACGCAGGGCTCGTACGCGGGCACCATCAGCTGGTTCCAGAACCCCGCGTCCCAGGTCAGCGCGCACTACGTCATCCGGTCATCGGACGGCCGGCTCACCCAGATGGTGCGCGACAGCGACACGGCGTGGCACGCGCGGAACACCAACTCCTCGTCACTCGGCATCGAGCACGAGGGGTGGGTCGACGACCCCTCGTGGTTCACCGACACGATGTACCGCTCCTCGGCCGCGCTGACCAGGCATCTCTGCGACCGGTACGGCATTCCCAAGGACCGCGCGCATGTCATCGCCCACAGCGAGGCGCCCGGGAACGACCACACCGATCCGGGCGTGCACTGGAACTGGGCCTACTACATGCAGCTGGTCGGCGGTGGCGCCGGCGGCGGGACCGGCACTGACGGGCTGAGCTTCACCTCGTACACCACCCAGCAGTCCGGCTCGACGGGGACACAGGTCGCGGCGATCCAGCGGCTGCTCAACACCCAGGGATACGAAGCGGGCACGGCGGACGGGGTGTTCGGTCCCGCCACGAAGAGCGCCGCGCAGGCGTTCCAGCAGGCCCGGGGGCTGACCGCCGACGGCATCGTCGGCCGCAGGACGTGGACCGCGCTGCTGTCGGCCGGGACCACTCCGCCGCTCTCGCAGGGCAGTTCGGGGGAAGCGGTGAAGCGGCTCCAGCGCGCGCTGACGGCGGCGCTGGGCTCGACGGTGTCCATCGACGGGAGCTTCGGCCCCGCGACGGACACGGCGGTGCGCAGTTACCAGAGCAGCCGGGGACTCGCCGTCGACGGCGGCGTGGGCACGGCCACCTGGGCGGCGCTGCAGGCAGGGCGCTGAGCTGCCGCTCGGATCGAGTCCTGCGACGGCGCCCCTGTCCGCAGCGGCGCCGTCACGGACCGTCCGGGTAGCCGGTCTCCTTGATGTCCTCGGCCAGGTCCGTGAGGGCGATCTCCGGGTTGAGTGCCGCGACCACCTCGGCGGTCAGCGGCCGGAGGTCGTACACATGGCGTACGGCGGCCGGGTCGAGGGTGACCTCGTAGTAGTCCTCGGCCCATTCCAGGTAGGCGTCGGGGGTTCCCGCGACGAGGAGCTGGAACACGTAGTCGGCGCCGTCCGCGCCCTCGCCCTCCTCGGGGAAGTCGATGTCTCCCGTACGCCACGCGCTGTCCGCGGTCTCCCGCCACAGGCACGCCGTCACCAGGGGCACTCCGGACTCGTCGCCGAAGGACGGCTCCGCCACGAAGGGCAGGAAGACGGGCGGGACGTCGTCGAGCACTCCGGGCCACAGGGCGTCGTCGACGTACGGGCTCATCGGCGACTCGTGGTCGAAGCCGCGGGCGTACGCACCGGCGGGCGAGAACACGATCGAGTACTCGTCGCCCGAACCGTTGCGCATGGATGCCATCTCCAGCGGCTGTCCGCCCGACGCGGACCACTGGGCGTCGTAGCTGTGCCACCGGTCCGCCCATTCGGGGCACAGGATCGCGTCCAGCATCGCCATGGCACGGCAGAGGTCGCGGAGGGCGGGTATCCCGGGCAGGTGACGGGCGACGTCGTGAACGCTCATGGCACCATCCAACCGCACGGCCCCGGCCGGGCGGGCAGCGCCTCTCGCCAGGACTCCCGGACCGCCGGCGGCCCCGCCCCGGCCGGGACGGGCGGACACCGCGTCACCGCCCGCGCGGACGCGTGCACCTCGGCGGACGGGCGGGCGCAGAGAGGTGGCCCCGCACCCCGGGCAGGGGTACGGAGCCACCTCGGAAGGCTCCCTCAGCAGGTCACTTCAGGCCGAAGGCCCGGATGATCTCCTGGTCGACGGCGAGGCCGCCGGGCCCCTCGGCGTGCGCCTTGAGCGACACGAAGCCGCCCGCCTTCGCCGGGGTCTTGAACACAGCGGTCCAGGCTCCCGTCGCGCTCTTGCGCAGCTGCACGGGCGCCCATTTCCCGCCGTCGTCGTAGCTGACCGACAGCGTGGCCCTGTCGGCCTTCACCGCACCGTCCAGCCACTCCTGCGTCCCGGAGGCGAGCCCCAGCTCGGTCCACCCGCCGGCCTTGACGTCACCGGCCAGGTCGGTGTCGACGTCGTAGTCCAGCTGGAGCATCGGGATGTCCGCCTGGTACGGCCCGTTCGGGTCCAGGGTGCCGGAGACGAAGTCCCACTCGCTGTGGGTCCGCGTCGACGTCTTCCACATCTCGCCGTCGCGGGCGGAGTCGATGACGAGCCGGTACGGAAGCTTCCCGGTCGCCAGGTTCCCGACGTAACCGGCCCGGCCCGGGCCCTTCTTGATCAGCGTGTCGCCCTGGTAGAAGGCGTACGACGTGGTGTCGTACTCGTCCTCGGGCATCGAACCGGAGTGGCCCGCGCCGGAGTCCGTCCACGGTGTGATGTTGAACTGCATGTCGTTGTACGTCGTGCGGAACGGACCCCAGAAGCCGGTGCCGAGCCGCGGACGCGTGACCGGAGCGAACCACTCGGCCTGGTAGCCGCGGCCCGCCCGGTAGTCCAGGTCGGTGCTGCGCATCTCCGCGGCGACAGCAGTGGCCCCGGCGTTCAGGACCGAGTGGTTCTCGTACCAGAACGAGTCGCCAGGCAGCGGGTTGACCCACTCGGTGCGGACGCCCGGGAACTTCTCGTACTCCTCGAAGCCGAGACCGGGACCGTAGTCCGGGATGTCGTAGCGGTAGCCCGCGCCGAGCACGGCCTTGTGGCCGTAGAAGGTGTTCTCCACCTTCGCCAGTTCACCGGTCTCCGGTGCGAAGGCCAGCGAGCGGTCCGGGATCGCGCCGTCGTGACGGTCGACCAGGTCGTAGACGTAACTCGCGAACTTGCGCTGGTCGACGTCGATGTCCTTGCCGCGCTCGGCGGCGTCGATCAGGGTCTGTCCGGCGATCCGCTGCACCGAGGCGACCGGGATGGCGGCCTCCTCGCCCCAGGGGGTGTAGCTCTCCATCGGGACCCCGCGCCCGTCGTTGACGACGAAGAGCACCCTGGCGCCCGCGGCGACCGCGTTGGCCAGCCGTTCGGCGGGGGCGATCGCGTCGCTGCGGTTGATCACGACGGCCTTGCCCTTGACCTTCAGGCCCTGGTAGTCGGCCGCGGCGCCGTCGCCGGCGAAGACGCCGGTGAGCTCGCGCTCGCTGTTCTCGGCGACGGGCGAGCCGCCCTGGACGGTTACCGGGACGTCACGGCCGCCGGCGGACACGTCGATCATTTCCTCGCCACGGCGCCACCGCGTCAGGAAGCTGAAGCTGCCCTCGGTGACCTTCTCGGTCGGGCTCGCCCACAGCTGGTCGTACGTCAGCGGGATCTGGAACGCGTCGCGCTGCACTGTGCCGTCCGGGGCGGTGCGTGCCATGTCATACCGCAGCTGGCGCGTCTCCGTCTCCTTCGGCGTCCGCACGCTGATCTTGCGGGCCTTGGAGGCGTCGAGGGTGACGGTGGTGGGCTTGTCGAGGATCGTCTCGGGAGCCGCGAGGAAGGCCACGGCCTTGGAGTCCGCCCGGTCGCCGTCGATGTTCACGGAGCTCCAGGCGGTGTAGTTGCCCGGGGGAAGCCGCAGCGTGGTGTCACCGGAGACCGCGACGGCACCGAAATTCGGGTCGCCGAGTTCCGCGATGACGACGTACCCGTCCATCGGCTCACCGGCGCGGTCGCGCAGCTGGAGGGTGAGGTCGTAGAGCTCCTGCTCCTTCTGGAGCGCGAAGCCGGTGTGCGCGACCGTGGCGCCCGCCGCGTTCCTGGCGGTGACCTGACCGGAGAACCGGGTGTCGTTCGGGACCTTCGACGGGTCCAGCGAGAGGACCGCTTCGGCGGTGGAGCCCGCCGGGACCGTGAGCTCGGTGGTCGAGAGGGTGTACGCCGCCGAGTCCGTGCCGGTCGTCAGGTCCAGCGTGACGTCCTCGGTCCCGGTGTTGCGGTAGGTGATCGTCCGCTCGGCGACCGGGTCGGTCGTCGCGTGCGGCCAGGCGTAGGAGGCGACCTCGACGGAACCGGTGGCCTCGACCGTCGTGTCGATCGCCGCCTTCACGTCCAGGCGTCCCGTGCCCTGCTCGTACGGGGTGTGGTCGGGCAGTTCCTTCGACGAGCTCATCAGCGCGTCCTTGATGCGCTGGCCGCTCCAGTCGGGGTGGCGCTGCTTCAGGATGGCCGCGGCGCCCGCGACGTGCGGGGTCGCCATCGACGTACCGGACATCGACTGGTACATGCCCTCGATGCCGGGGATCGACTGCGAGGCGGCGGCGTTGATGTCGACGCCGGGGGCCGAGAGATCGGGCTTCAGTCCGTAGGACCCGACCAGCGGGCCCATGGAGGAGAAGGGTGCGCGGGCGTCCTGCTTGTCGACGGCGGCGATGGTGAGCGCCTTCGCCGCCGAGCCGGGCGAGCCGATGGTGCCCGTGCCGTACGCGTTTCCGGCGGCGATCACGAACAGCGGGCCGCCGTCGGCGGACAGCGCGTCGACGGCCTGCGACATCGGGTCGGTGCCGTCGTCCGGCACCGGCGAGCCGAGGCTCATGGAGACGACGTCGGCCCCTTCGGCCTTCGCCCACTCCATGGCGGCGATGATCCCGGAGTCCGCGCCCGAGCCGCCGTCGCTGAGGACCTTGCCGACGAGCAGTCCGGCGCCGGGCGCCACGCCCTTGTTCGCACCGTCCGACGCGGCGCCGGAGCCCGCGATGGTGGAGGCGACGTGCGTACCGTGGCCGTTCTTGTCGTCGACCTCCTCGCCGGGCACGAAGCTCTTGGTGCCGAGGATGCGGTCCTTGACGTCGGGGTGGTCCGTGTCGATGCCCGTGTCGAGCACGGCGACCTTGGTGCCGTCCCCGTCGAAGCCCGCGTCCCACGCCTGCGGGGCGTTGACCTGCGGCACCGAGTCCGCGAGCAGGGCCTCGGCACGGCCGTCGAGCCACAGCTTCGCGAGGCCGTTGTCCAGCGAACGCGCCGTCTCCGTGCGGGCGATGTCGTTCCAGAAGGCCCGCGCCTCGCCCTTGTCGGCCTTCAGCGCGGCCCCGTTGACGGAGCCCAGCGGGCGGACGGTCTCGCTCCCGCGCGGGGGTGCGGGCAGCGCACGCGCCTTGCTCCGCGGGTAGGTGGCGATCAGCGGGATGGCGCCGGAGCTCTTGTCGTCGTATCCCATCTCCACCAGGGCGGAGACGTTGAAGAGCCGGCGGTCCAGCTTCCCCGCCGCGAGCAGCGCGGTCGCCTCGTCGGGCAGGACGTAGATGTCGTCGCCCGCCTGCTGCACGTGCACGCCGCCGGTGGCGCCGTCGGGCCGGTCCACCGTCACGGTGTCCTGGTTCCCGGCACCGTCCACGTAGTGCACGACGTCGCCGGTGATCAGGGTGAGGTCGTGGCTCTCGGGCTGCGCCTGCTGGCGGCCTTCGGCCGCGTGCGGCCGGGGAACTTCGGAAGCGGAACCCACCGCGGGAAGCAGCACACCGCTCACAAGGGCGACCGACGTCGCTATGAGCAGGGCTCTGCGTCCCGCGCGAGCGGATCTCGCCCGGCCGGAAACGGAGGAGGGAGAAAGTGTCATGCAGCTGATCTACCGGTAAAAGCGCGGCCACAGCCGGGTTCATGCTGGCGTGAAACCGCCGTGGCGGTAACCCGCCCGGGAACGACCAGGAGCAAGAGGGTGATTCAGGCAACCGAGGCGAGCGACGGACCGCCCTCGTGGTGGATCGGGGTGTGGGCGCCGGTGAGCGGGCGGCCGCTTCCGCCGCGCCGCTCGGCGACGATCTCCGCGGCGATCGACAGGGCGGTCTCCTCCGGCGTACGGGCTCCGAGGTCGAGGCCGATGGGCGAGTGCAGGCGGGCCAGTTCGGCTTCGGTGACGCCCGCGTCGCGCAGCCGTTCGTTGCGGTCGAGGTGCGTGCGGCGCGAGCCCATCGCGCCCACGTAGGCGACGGGAAGCTTCAGCGCGGCTTCGAGCAGGGGCACGTCGAACTTGGCGTCGTGCGTGAGGACGCAGAGCACGGTGCGCGCGTCGACTTCGGTCGCCGCGAGATAGCGGTGCGGCCATTCCACGACGATCTCGTCGGCCTCGGGGAAGCGGGCCCGGGTGGCGAAGACCGGCCGGGCGTCGCAGACGGTCACCCGGTAGCCGAGGAACGTGCCGGCCCGGACCAGCGCGGAGGCGAAGTCGATGGCCCCGAACACGATCATGCGGGGCGGCGGGACGCTCGACTCGACGAGCAGGGTGACGGGCGCCCCGCACCGCGAGCCCTCGGCCCCGATGACCAGAGAGCCGGTGCGGCCCGCGTCGAGCATCGCGCGGGCCTCGGCCACCGCGGTGCGGTCGAGTTCGGGATGCCCGCCGAGCCCGCCCTCGTACGCGCCGTCGGGGCGGACGAGGAGCGGGCGGCCGAGCAGTTCGGCCGGCCCCTCGGTGACCCGCGCCACCGCGGCCGCCGTCCCCTCCGCGGCGGCCGCGAGCGCCGCCGCGAACACCGGGCGCGCGGGATCGTCCGCGCGCACCGGTGTGACCAGGATGTCGATGACGCCGCCGCAGGTCAGACCGACCGCGAAGGCGTCCTCGTCGCTGTAGCCGAACTGTTCCCGGACGGTCCGGCCGTCGTCGAGGGCCTGCCGGCACAGCTCGTACACCGCACCCTCCACGCATCCGCCGGAGACCGATCCGATCGCCGTGCCGTCGCGGTCGACGGCGAGGGCGGCGCCCGGCTGCCGGGGCGCGCTGCCGCCGACCGCCACCACGGTGGCGACGGCGAACTCGCGTCCCTGCCCGACCCACCGGTGAAGCTCTTCGGCGATGTCCAGCATGGCGTGTCTCCTTAAGCAGAGTGCGAAGGGGGCGGGCGTCAGTGGACGCCCAGCCAGCTCTCGATGGGATTGAGCGCGAAGTAGACGATGAAGATCGCCGTCAGGCCCCACATGAAGGCCCCGACCTCGCGGGCCCTGCCCTGGGCGAGCTTGATGGCGGTGTACGAGATGACGCCTGCCGCGACACCGGTGGTGATGGTGTACGTGAAGGGCATCAGGACGACGGTGAGGAAGACCGGGATGGCGACGGAACGGTCACCCCAGTCCACGTGCCGGGCGTTCTGCATCATCATGGCGCCGATGACGACGAGGGCGGCGGACGCCACCTCGGTCGGCACGATCGCGGTCAGCGGGGTGAAGAAGAGACAGACCGCGAAGAAGAGTCCGGTGACGACGGAGGCGAGTCCGGTCCTGGCGCCCTCGCCGACGCCGGTCGCCGACTCGACGAAGACGGTCTGACCGGAGCCTCCGGCGACTCCGCCGATCGCACCGCCCGCGCCGTCGATGAACAGCGCCTTGGAGAGGCCGGGCATCCGGCCCCTGTCGTCGGCCAGCTTCGCTTCCGTACCGACACCGATGATGGTGGCCATGGCGTCGAAGAAACCGGCCAGCACGAGAGTGAAGACGATCATGCCGACCGTCATCACGCCCACGTCGCCCCAGCCGCCGAACTCCACGTCCCCCAAGAGCGAGAAGTCCGGTGGGGAGACCGCGCTGCCGTTGAGCTCCGGCGGGCCGCTGCTCCAGGACTTGGCGGGGATGTCGCCGATCGCGTTGATGACGACGGCGAGGACCGTGCCCGCGACGATGCCGATCAGGATGGCACCGGGGATGTTGCGGGCCTGGAGCATGAAGATGAGCAGCAGGGTCACGCAGAAGATGAGGACGGGCCAGCCGGCGAGCTCACCGGCGGGGCCGAGCGATACCGGTGTCGCCGCGCCCTTGTGGACGAAGCCGGCCTTGTAGAGGCCGATCAGGGCGATGAACAGGCCGATGCCCATGGTGATGCCGTGCTTCAGTGCGAGTGGGATCGCGTTCATGATCAGCTCGCGGAGGCCGGTGACCACCAGGAGGCAGATCACCACACCGTAGATCACGCACATGCCCATGGCCTGCGGCCACGTCATGGCCGGGGCGACCTGCCCGGCGAGGACGCCGGAGACGCTGAGTCCGGCGGCGAGGGCCAGCGGGACCTTGCCCACGAAGCCCATCAGCAGGGTCGTCGCGGCGGCCGCGAGGGCCGTGGCGGTGATCAGGCCGGGCTGGCTGAGGAGGTTGCCGTCCACATCCTTGCCGCCGAGGATCAGCGGGTTGAGCAGGAGGATGTACGCCATCGCCATGAAGGTGGTGACGCCGCCGCGCATCTCGCGCGCGACTGTCGATCCTCGGTCGGATATGTGAAAGTACCGGTCGAGCCAAGACCGTCCGGCGGGGACGCGCGAGCCGTGGCCCGCGTCCTCCGCACCGGTCTTGGGCTCCACTGACTGCTGGGTCATGGTGCCTGACTCCCAAGGTTCACAGGGGCACCCGCGTGAAGAGAACCGATTGCGGGATTTGGGATAGCTGCGTCGGCAGCACACCCGGGGGACGGCCCGAGGCGAACTGTTCGTGCAGGTACGGACCTACTGGGGCAAGGACCGCGAGCGGTGCGGAACTCGGTGTCTCCGGGCGGTGCGGTACGCGGGGAAGTGTGACGTTCACGGCACCCCGCACCGCCCGGAGAGTTCATGGGGAGCCCCGTCAGGTGCCGGTGAGGTGCTCGGGTCGTACCGGCGTCCTGTTGAGCTCCAGGCCCGTCGCGTTCCGGATCGCCGCGAGGACGGCCGGGGTGGACGACAGGGTGGGGGCCTCGCCGATACCGCGGAGCCCGTACGGGGCGTGGTCGTCGGCGAGTTCGAGCACGTCGACCGGGATGGTCGGCGTGTCGAGGATGGTGGGGATCAGGTAGTCCGTGAAGGACGGGTTGCGCACCTTCGCGGTCTTCGGGTCGACGATGATCTCCTCCATGACGGCGACCCCCAGGCCCTGGATGGTGCCCCCCTGGATCTGCCCGACGACGGAGAGCGGGTTGAGCGCCTTCCCGACGTCCTGGGCGCAGGCCAGTTCGATGACCTTGACCAGGCCGAGTTCGGTGTCGACCTCGACGACCGCGCGGTGGGCGGCGAAGGAGTACTGGACGTGGCCGTTGCCCTGGCCGGTCCGCAGGTCGAACGCCTCGGTGGGCCGGTGGCGCCACTCCAGTTCGATGTCGATCGCCTCGTCCTCCAGGACGTCGGCCACGCCGGCCAGCACCTCGCCGGCGTCGGTCACGACCTTGCCGCCCTCCAAGAGGAGTTCGGCGGTGGCCCAGGCCGGGTGGTACGAACCGAACTTGCGGCGGCCGAGCTCCAGCACCTTCTCCCGGACGGCTTCGCAGGAGTTCTTCACGGCGCCGCCCGTGACGTACGTCTGGCGGGAGGCGGAGGTCGATCCCGCCGAGCCCACCCGGGTGTCGGCCGGCTGGATGGTGACCTGGCTGACGCCGAGCTCGGTACGGGCGATCTGGGCGTGCACGGTGACGCCGCCCTGGCCGACCTCGGCCATCGCGGTGTGCACGGTCGCGACCGGCTCGCCGTTGATGACCTCCATCCGTACCCGGGCGGTGGAGTAGTCGTCGAAGCCCTCGGAGAAGCCGACGTTCTTGAGGCCGACCGCGTAGCCGACACCGCGTACGACGCCTTCGCCGTGGGTGGTGTTCGACAGCCCGCCGGGCAGGGCGCGCACATCGACGGTGCTGCCCTCGGCGTCGGCGGCCAGCCACTGCCGCTCGGGCGGCATCGGGCGGGACTTGACCAGCCGCAGCAGCTCGGCGACCGGGGCCGGCGAGTCGCAGGGCTGGCCGGTCGGCAGGAGGGTGCCCTGCTCCATGGCGTTGAGCTGGCGGAACTCGACCGGGTCCATGTCCAGCTTCGCCGCGAGCTTGTCCATCTGCGCCTCGTAGGCGAAGCACGCCTGGACGGCTCCGAAGCCGCGCATGGCACCGCAGGGCGGGTTGTTGGAGTAGAGCGCGAGCGCCTCGATGTCGACGTCCTCGACGGCGTACGGGCCGACCGAGAGCGAGGAGGCGTTGCCGACGACCGCGGGCGAGGCCGACGCGTAGGCGCCGCCGTCCAGGACGATCCGGCACTTCATGTGGGTGAGCTTGCCGTCCTTGGTGGCGCCGTGCTCGTAGTACAGCTTCGCCGGGTGCCGGTGGACGTGTCCGAAGAAGGACTCGAAGCGGTTGTAGACCATCTTGACCGGCTTGCCGGTGCGCAGGGCGAGCAGACAGGCGTGGATCTGCATCGACAGGTCCTCGCGTCCGCCGAAGGCACCGCCGACGCCGGAGAGCGTCATACGGACCTTGTCCTCGGGCAGGCCGAGGACCGGGGCGATCTGCCGGAGGTCGGAGTGCAGCCACTGGGTGGCCACGTACAGCTCGACGCCGCCGTCCTCGGACGGCACGGCGAGCCCGGACTCCGGGCCGAGGAACGCCTGGTCCTGCATGCCGAAGGTGTACTCGCCCCTGACGATCACGTCGGCGCGCTTCGCGGCGGCCTCGGCGTCACCGCGGACGATCGGCTGGCGGTGGACGATGTTCGGGTGCGGGACGTGACCGATGTGGTGGTCGTCGCGGTCCTCGTGGACCAGGACCGCACCGGGTGCGGTCGCGGACGCCTCGTCCGTGATGACCGGCAGCTCGGCGTAGTCGATCCTGATCTTCGCCGCGGCGCGGCGCGCGGTCTCCGGGTGGTCGGCGGCGACGAGCGCCACCGGCTCCCCGTGGTGGCGGACCTTGCCGTGGGCGAGGACCGGGGTGTCCTGGATCTCCAGGCCGTAGTTCTTGCATGCGGCGGGCAGGTCGTCATAGGTCAGCACGGCGTAGACGCCGGGCATCGCGACGGCCTCGCCGATGTCGATCGACCGGATCTCGGCATGGGCGACGGTGGAGCGGAGCGTGTGGCCCCACAGCATGTCCTCGTGCCACATGTCCGAGGAGTACGCGAACTCGCCGGTGACCTTCAGGGTGCCGTCGGGGCGCAGCGTGGACTCACCGATGCCGCCCCTGGTCGTCGAGCCCTGGGAGATGCTGGTGGGAGTGCCGGCCGGGGCGGAGGCGACTCGTGGTGTAAGCGCCATGATTCTCAGACCGTCTCTTCCTGACGGGCCGCCGCGAGGCGGACCGCGTCGAGGATCTTCTCGTAGCCGGTGCACCGGCAGAGGTTGCCGGAAAGCGCCTCGCGGATGTCCTGGTCGGAGGGCGAGGGGTGGGACTCCAGCAGTTCGTCGGCGGCGACCAGGAGTCCGGGGGTGCAGAAACCGCACTGCACGGCGCCCGCGTCGATGAACGCCTGCTGGATCGGCGAGAGCTCGGTGGCCTCACCGCTCTGCCCGTCGGCGGGCTTGGCCTGCCGGCGCTGGGCGGCGTCGAGGGTGGTGCCGCAGGCTCCGGAGGCGCAGCCGCCGCCCGGGTGGGCGTCCTCGCGGTGCCTGGCGTAGTCGGCGAGGCCCTCCACGGTGACGACCTCGCGGCCCTCCGCCTGGCCTGCCGCGACGAGACAGGAACACACCGGCACCCCGTCGAGGCGCACCGTGCAGGAACCGCACTCGCCCTGCTCGCAGGCGTTCTTGGAGCCGGGGAGGCCCATACGCTCACGCAGTACGTAGAGGAGGGATTCGCCCTCCCAGACGTCGTCGGCTTCCTGCTGACGGCCGTTGACCGTGAAATTCACTCGCATGGTTACGCAGCTCCTTCGAGGGTGCGGCCCGCGCCGCGGTACTGCTCCCAGGTCCAGCCCAGCGTGCGGCGGGCCATGATGCCGACCGCGTGCCTGCGGTACTTAGCGGTGCCACGCACGTCGTCGATGGGGTTGCAGGCTCCGGAGGCGAGCTCCGCGAACTGCTTGGCCACCGAGGGCGTGATGATCTTGCCGCTCTCCCAGAATCCGCCCTCGTCGAGCGCGGCGTTCAGGAAATCCTCGGCCGCCTTCGCCCGGACGGGTGTCGGGGCGGCCGAACCGATACCGGTGCGGACCGTACGGGTCCCGGGGTGCAGGGCGAGGCCGAAGGCGCAGACGGCGATGACCATCGCGTTGCGCGTACCGACCTTGGAGTACTGCTGGGGTCCGTCGGCCTTCTTGATGTGCACGGCCCGGATCAGCTCGTCCGGGGCGAGGGCGTTGCGCTTGACGCCTGTGTAGAAGTCGTCGATGGGGATCATCCGCGTTCCACGTACGGACTCGGCCTCCACCTCGGCTCCTGCGGCGAGGAGCGCCGGGTGGGCGTCACCGGCCGGCGACGCGGTGCCCAGGTTGCCGCCGACACCTCCGCGGTTGCGGATCTGCGGGGAGGCGACGGTGTGCGAGGCGAGCGCCAGGCCGGGCAGCTCGGCCCGCAGGTGCTCCATGATCGCGCTGTACGGGACGGAGGCGCCGAGCCGTACGTGTTCCTGGCCCACCTGCCACTCGGCCAGCTCACCGATGCGGTTCAGATCCAGGAGGTACTCGGGCCGCCGGTGGTCGAAGTTGATCTCGACCATCACATCGGTGCCGCCCGCGATGGGCACAGCCGTCGGGTGCTCGGCCTTGGCGGCGAGCGCCTCCTCCCAGCTGGCGGGGCGAAGGAAGTCCATGAGTGGCTCTCTTCTCAATCGGTCGTTCGCTGGGGCTGGGGACGGCCGGCCCTCGACTGGTCGTTCATCTGCTGTTAACGCGGTATGTGACTCAGTACACAAGCCAGGATCCGGCCAGTGCAGTCACCGAAACCATGAAGGAGTTGGCTGGTCTCCTTCATGGTCTTGTAGATTCGAACGAATGGCGGGGATCAGTAACCTCACCGCAATTCACAGGTATCCCCCGCACCAACGAAAAAGATCGGCGGCAACGAGATGCGGCTGCGCGCACTGCTGGACACCGACGCGCTGGGCCTGCGGCTGCTCGGCGGCGACGACGAGCTGGACCGCACGGTCCGCGGCGTCATGACGACCGACCTCCGCGACCCCAGCCGCTATCTCTCCGGTGGCGAGCTGGTGCTCACGGGGCTGGCATGGCGCCGTGACGCGACGGACTCCGAGCCGTTCGTCCGGATCCTGGCGGGCGCCGGGGTCGCCGGACTAGCGGCGGGCGAGGCGGAACTAGGCGACATCCCCGCCGATCTGATCGAGGCATGCCGGCACCACCGCCTCCCACTCTTCGCCGTGAACGAGACCGTGGCATTTGCAACGATCACCGAGCACGTGGTGCGCCAGGTCTCCGGCGAGCGGGCGGGCGACCTCGCCGCGGTCGTGGACCGCCACCGCAGGCTGATGACGTCAGGACCGGCGGGCGGCGGCCCCGAGGTCGTGCTCGACCTGCTCACCTCCGACCTGGACCTCCGCGCCTGGGTGCTCTCGCCCACCGGCCGTCAGATCGCGGGGGCCGGCGAGCCGCTGTCCGGTCCGGTCGGCTCCGCGCTGGCCGGACGGCACCTGGCCGCGACCCGCACCGGCCGCCGGGGCCCCCACCGGACGACGGTGGACGGTACGACGTATTCACTGTTCCCGATCCGGAACACCGGCCGGGGCGCGGCCCCGGCCTCCCGCGACGTCCGCGAGTCGGTGCTCTCCGACTGGCTGCTCGCGGTCGAGGCCGACGCGAGCGACTGGCCGGCCGCCAGGCTCGACCTGCTCCAGGGCGTCACCCAGCTGATCGCGGTCGAACGTGACCGGCGCGACGCGGCCCGTACGGTACGCCGCAGGCTCGCCCAGGAAGTCCTGGAACTGGTGCAGGCGGGCGCCGCTCCCACCGAGATCGCGGCCCGGCTGCGGGTGGCCGCCCCGGTGCTGCTGCCCGGTCTCGGCTCGGCACCGCACTGGCAGGTCGTCGTGGCCCGGGTCGAATGGGCCGCCGAGGGCGCACCCGGCGCCGGGACCGGCGCGGCGGGGGACATCGCGGGCGGCCCGGTGGCCCAGGCGCTGCTGGAGGAGATCCTGGTCGATCCGGCGGTGACCGGCCCCGACTCGGCCGACCGGATCGCGGTCGCGCACGCGGGTGACGAGGCCATCGCCCTCGTACCGCTGCCCTCGGTTCCGGCACCCGGCACCGGCACCGGGGGGACCGCCGGGGACACCGACGATTCCGGGACCGGTGCGGCCGCCGGCAATGAGCAGGACCCGGCACTGCACGCCGACGTACTGCTCGCCGCGGTCCGTGAACCGCTCTCCGCGGGCCTCGCCGACGACGGGCGTCTGACACTGGGTGTCAGCGCGGCCGTGCATTCCGCCGAAGGGCTCCGCGGTGCCCTGGAGGAGGCCCGGCACGCCCGCCGGGTCGCCGCGGCCCGTCCTGGCCGGGTCTGCGCGGCGGGACACCACGAGCTGGCCTCCCACGTCCTGCTGCTGCCTTTCGTCCCGGACGACGTGCGCCGGGCGTTCACCGCCCGGCTGCTGGACCCGCTGCGCGACTACGACATGCGCCACCGCGCTGAGCTGATTCCGACCCTGGAAGCGTTTCTGGACTGCGACGGGTCCTGGACCCGTTGTGCGGCCCGGCTGCACCTGCACGTCAACACGCTGCGCTACCGCGTCGGGCGAATCGAGCAGTTGACGGGACGTGACCTTTCGCGCCTCGAGGACAAGCTCGACTTCTTCCTCGCCCTGCGTATGAGCTGACGCCCGGGGGCTCGCGCGGCGGCGGGGAGTTCCGGTCGATTGTGAAATCTTTCACCTGACATTGTCCGGACCTCTTGGCCCGGCGTGCCATTCCGTGCTGAGATGCGCCCAGACTCAACAGCTCGATGGCGTGCTCGGGGAGGGCAATGTGGCGCACACCGCCATGTCTGGTTCCGGAACGACAGCAGATGACGATCCGCCGCTCCAGACAGCGGTATGGCGACTGCGCTCGCGCGCCTGCTGGACGGATGCGGCCGCTCTGCTCGAACCACATGCGGCCACCGACCCGGCAGCCGCGCTCCAGCGGACCGCGCTGCTGACCGAGCGGTGCCTCTACACCGCCAAGGGCTGGACGGACGCCGAGGACGCGCTGCGCAACGCCGAGGCGCTGGCCCACGACGACGCCGAGCGCGGGGCCGCGGCCTGCGAGCGCGGACATCTGGCCTACGCGTCGACGCTTCTCGGGGTACGGGACCGGGCCGACGAGGCCAGCGTGGCCCTGAGCAGGGCGGCCGCTCTGCTGTCCCCCGCGGCGTCCGGCCGGCCGCTGCTGGACTTCCGCCGGGGCCTGATCGCGCAGAACATCGCCGATTCGCCGGAGTCCGCCCGTGCCGCCTACCGCAGGGCTCACGCGGGTGCCACGGCCCAGGGGGACGAGCTGCTGCTCTCCTTCACCTGGCGCCATCTCGCCTCGCTCGCCCTGCGCGATGGCGAGCCGGCCGAGGCGCGGCACGGCTTCACGGAGTCGCTCCGGATCAGGGAGGAGCTCGGCTACCTCGTCGGCACGGCTCCCGCGCTGATGTCCCTCGCCGACGCCGTACCCGAGCCCGATGCCGCCCGGCTGCGCGCCGAGGCGGGCCGGCTCTTCCGGCTGCTGGGCGGCGTACCCACGTGGCTTGCCCCGCAACTGGAACCGGCGGTGCCGAATCAGGGCCGTCCGCTCGACGACGCGGCGGGGGCCTGGCGGGTCAGGTGACCGTGCCGGTCAGCCCTCCGCGCCCGTGAAGTGTTCCCTCACCAGCGACTGCACGACGCCCAGGTTCTGGGAGATCAGGGCGTCGAGCAGCGCCGTGTGCTCCACGGCGTCCGCGAGAAGGTCGGCACGGCGGGTCGCGGGGTTGCTGACCAGCGGCCACTGGGACCGGCGGTGCAGGTCGTCGGCCACCTGCACCAGCTGTTCGTTGCCGGAGAGCGTCAGGACGGCCCGGTGGAAGGCCCGGTCGCTCTCCGCGTAGCTCGCGCGGTCGCCGACGGCGGCGGCCGCGACCGTGGCCTCGGCCAGCGGGCGCAGGGCCGTCCAGCGGCCCGCCGGGACCGTACGGGCCAGTCGCAGCATGACGGGGACCTCGATCAGGGCCCGCACCTCGGCCAGCTCCGCCAGTTCGCGCGGACCGCGCTCACTGACCCGGAAACCCCGGTTCGGTACGACCTCGACGGCCCCCTCGATGGCCAACTGCTGCATCGCCTCACGCACCGGCGTGGCGGAGACGCCGAACCGGGCGCCGAGCGCCGGGGCCGAGTACACCTGGCCCGGGGCCAGCTCCCCGTCGACGAGGGCGGCCCGCAGGGCGTCCAGGATCTGGCCGCGCACCGAGTGACGCTGGACCGTGCGGGGGGCCGACGGCTCGCTGTGGGTGTGCTCGCCCCGCGCCTGTTCGGGCACCCGCACCGACCGCGGGACCACCGAGGGCGCCGGGGCTGCGTACGACAGCCATGTGTCCTCACGCGCACTGCCCTGCTCCACTGGACCTCCTCGGCCTGCCGCGGGCCAGGCTCGCGTGCGCCATGCCCCGTGTGCACGATAGGCGGAGGAGGCTCCAGTTCAAACATCGACCAGGTCGGGTAAGGTAAGGCTAACCTGCTAACGATCGCGATTCGGTGGTCCCTGCATGACCGTCTCTACGCTGCTCACCGGCACCGCGGCGTCCTCCGTGACCGCTGCGTACGCGCGCCTGGCCGAGGTCTTCCCCGGCCTGCGCGCCGAGGTGCTCACGGAGGACGCCGCAACGCCTTCCGGCACCGGCTGGGTGGGCGCGGCGGAGCTCGCCGGGGGCGGTGCGGCCCTGGACACCTTCCTGGCCTGGGACAACGCACAGGTGCTGCGGGACTATGGGCAGCAGGCCCGCCCGGACGTGGTGGCCAGCTTCGGACTGCACCGCTACGCGTGGCCGGCCTGTCTGCTGGTGACCGTGCCGTGGTTCCTGCACCGCCGGGTGCCGCGCGTCCCCGTCGAGGACGTCTCCTTCAAGCGCGCGCTGGGACACCTGACCGTCCGGGTACGGGAGTTCGCCTGCCTGCCGGACGATCCCGCGGCCTCGCTGCCCGGCGCCCGGGTCGTCCCCGACGAGGCTGCGCTGCGCGCCGAGGTGCTGGACGCCGTCGCGGAACACCTCGGCCCCGTGCTGGACGGCTTCGGACCGCGCATGCGGCGCGGCAAGCGGGCCCTGTGGGGCATGGCGACGGACGAGGTCGTCGAGGGACTCTGGTACATCGCCCACCTGCTGGGCGAGGAGCGCCGGGCGATGGCGGAGCTGGAGCTGCTGCTGCCCGGCACCACCAAGCCGTACGTGGGCACTGCCGGCTTCCGTGAACTGACCGGCCCCGAGGGCGAATCGCTGCCGACCCGCGACCGGGCGAGCTGCTGCCTCTTCTACACACTGCGCCCCGAGGACACCTGCGTCACCTGCCCCCGCACCTGCGATGCCGACCGGGTGCGGAAGCTGACGCCCGTCTCCTGAGCCACACCCCCCGTCCCGGTGACTCACCTTCGAACGTAACCGCGTTTCACCGTACGGTCGTTCGAGAACATTCCGCTCATCCGTACGCCTCGCCACCTCAATGGCGTTCTCTTGCCCCGAAACCGCCTGAGCCGGGCGGCGTTTCCGTCACGATGGCGCCCGAAACGCCCTACGCGACGCAAGGGACCGCGCATGAGACTGACCGACATATCGCTTGACTGGCTGCTTCCGGGCGCCGTACTGCTCGTGGGGGTCATGGCGGCGGTGACGGTGGTCGCACGCGGCAGGCGCGCCGCCGGCAAGGTGACGGCCGACGACAGCTGGGAACGCAGCGAGGACCGCCGCCGGCGCAAGGAGGCGCTCTACGCCACCGCCTCGTACGTCCTGCTGTTCTGCTGTGCCGCGGTCGCCGCCGCGCTCTCCTTCCACGGACTCGTCGGCTTCGGCCGGCAAAACCTCAGCCTCTCCGGCGGCTGGGAGTACCTGGTCCCGTTCGGCCTCGACGGGGCCGCCATGTTCTGTTCGGTGCTGGCGGTGCGGGAAGCCAGCCACGGCGACGCGGCGCTCGGCTCCCGGCTGCTGGTGTGGACGTTCGCCGGCGCCGCCGCCTGGTTCAACTGGGTACACGCTCCACGCGGAATGGACCACGCGGGCGCCCCGCACTTCTTCGCGGGGATGTCGCTCTCGGCCGCGGTGCTCTTCGACCGCGCGCTGAAGCAGACCCGCAGGGCGGCACTGCGCGAACAGGGCCTGGTACCACGTCCGTTGCCCCAGATCCGGATCGTACGGTGGCTGCGGGCGCCCCGGGAGACCTTCGGCGCCTGGTCGCTGATGCTCCTCGAAGGCGTACGCACGCTGGACGAGGCGGTCGACGAGGTCCGCGAGGACCGGCGGGAGAAGGAGCAGGACCGGCTCCGCAGAAGGGGCCAGGAGAAGCTGGACCGGGCCCATATCAAGGCTCTGAACCGGCAGAACCGGGCCTGGGGACGAGGAGGCGGCCGGGGCGGGCAGGAGGTGCCCGCCATCGCGCCGCCCCAGGGTGCCGCACAGGGTGTCGCGGAGCCCGCCATAACGGAGCCGGGACAGCTGCCCCTGCGGCCCCGGCCATCCCTGCAAGCCGTGAACAGCCCCAGCTCCAAGGGAGCCAAGGGCTCCGCTCATCCGCCGAGCGCTCCGGCGCAGACGGCGAGCGGTGACCCCAGGACCGTCGACCTCACCGCCGAGGACGACACGCAGACCCTGCCCCGGCTCGACTCGCTGGAGCAGAAACTCAAGGACCTGGAGCAGCAGTTCGGCTGAGCGCCTCTGGTGGGAGGCCGTGTCAGGGCCTCCCACTGCGCGGTGCACAGCGTCCGGTCCACGCTGTCCGGTGCACGCCGTGCAGTGCACCCCTTGCGTTCACTTGGTGCGGTCACTCGGTGCGGTCACGCCGGCTCGGTCACGCCGGCGAGTTCGCACCGTTCAGTTCGAACCAGACCACCTTGCCCAGCGCCTGCGCCGTGACTCCCCAGGCGTCCGCCAGGCTCCGTACCAGGACGAGGCCCCTGCCGTGCGTACCGTCGTCGGCGTTCGGTACGTACGGCTTGGGCGCTCCCGACATGAAGTCCCGCACCTCCACGCGGACTTTCTCCGGCCCCGCGGTCACGGTGACGACCGCGCCGTGGCGCGTATGGATGAGCGCGTTCGTCACGACCTCGCTCAGGAGCAGCTCCGCCACCTCGGCCGCCTCGGGCTCGGACCGGCTCCGCAGGAACTCCCGCAGTGCCCGGCGCACGTCGCCCACACCTGACAGGTCGGCGTTCCCCAGTCTGCGACACAGCTGGACCGACCGGCCCCCTCGACGCTTCATCGTTTCCCCCGCCCGCACAGTGAATCGACCTCCTTCGCCCCATAACCCCTCGAACAGCTTCACGGGGATGCATGCCCCCGCACGCGGACAGTCACGCGTGTCGACTCGTCAATAAGTGAACAGTGCTCATCTGCAAGGCCGGCCGGGCGGCAAGCACGTTACGTTTTCCTACTTCTCGTTAACTTCCAGGAAATTCAGAGGAGTTGACGTTGACGGAAGGTGATCTACGCGCGTCATCATGGTGGGCATGCGATTCCCCCCACGGAACACACGCAAGCGCACGACACCCTCGATCTGATCGACGCGGGCGGACCCTTCCCGTACGACCAGGACGGCACGGTCTTCCAGAACCGTGAAGGCATCCTGCCGAGTCAGGGCACCGGCTACTACCACGAGTACACCGTCATCACCCTGGGCTCCCCGACCCGCGGCGCCCGCCGCATAGTCACCGGTGAAGAGGTCCGGGAGGACTACTACACCGCCGACCACTACGAGTCGTTCGACCTGGTCGACCACGGCTGCTGACCGTCGCCCGCACCACTACCCCCGGTCCGCGCCGCAGCCCCACCTGCGGCGCGGGTCCCCGGCCCGGCACGGAGTCGGACGGGTACCCGCCACCCACTTGTACGCTCCACACATGACTGTCACCTATGTGATCGAAGGCTCCGAGGTCACCGGCCTGGAGCGGTTCTGGGAGGTGATCGGCGAAGCCGTCAACGGCCCCGGCGGCTACTTCGGCCGAAACCTCGACGCGTTCGCGGACTGTCTCAGCGGCGGAATGGGCACCCCGGACGACGCCGAATTCGTCATCGAGTGGCGCGACCACGCACAGTCCGCCCGTGCCCTGGGCCACCCGGAGACGCGCGCTATCTGCGCCGCACAGCGGAACGCGCCCACCCCACCTCGCGGGTCCGTCTCGAGGCCGAGCTCACCGAGGCGCTGGCGGGCCGCGGACCGACGCTCTTCGACCGGCTGGTGGAGATCATCAGGGAACGGACGGGGCCGGGTTCGCTACGGCTGACCTGATCTGGCCTGACCGGGTGCGGCGAGCAGAGCCGCTGTGCCCGGTCAGGCCGAACCACGGCCGGTACGGGGATCAGTACCGGGTGGAGACGCTCACCCCGCCGAAGCCCTGGGCGGCGTGCAGGCTGATGTAGTGGGCTCCCGCCCTCGGATTCGACACGGTCAGGGTGTGTTCGTTCCCGGCGCCGGTCGCCCGTGAGGTGTACCCGGACACCATCGCCCAGCTGTTGGAGTTGTAGTAGAGGTCGGCGTCGCCCGTGCCACCCGCACTGGTGATCTTCAGCTGCGTGGTGCCCACCGGAATGTAGATGTACAGATAGGCGTAGTTGCCCGCGGTCGCCGTCAGTCCGCTCCGCTTGCAGTTCTTGCCCAGCTGCCGGGTGTCGCCGGCCGTGCACTCCGGTCCCTGATCGACGGGCGGGGTTCCGATGCTGCCGCAGTCCCCGGCCCCGCAGGCGGTCAGCCAGGAGTTCCAGTCTGCGTCGTAGCGGCTGCCTATGGTGGAGGTGAGCAGGGTGCGGGCGGCGTTCCAGTCCCCGCCGCGGTAGAACCCGAGCAGCCTGTCGACGTCCGCGCGGTGCGACTGGAGCATGTACCGGACCGCCAGGTAGCCCCAGTTGTAGATCCGTGTCTGGTCGGCGTTCTCGTAGGTGGTGTCGAAGAGGGTCCGCAGGGTGTAGGTGTGCTTCGCGGCCTGTGCGATTGCGGCGTCATAGGTGACATTGCGGTATGAGTACGAGACGTACTCCGCGAAGCCCTCGACCCACCAGATGGTCGGTGTGGTGAGGCCGGCCCCGAAGTCCCCGTACATGTTGAAGCGGCCGTCGAGGTAGTGCGTGTACTCGTGGTTGAGGTTCCAGATCTGGAACACGGGCCGGACCCACTCGGCCTCGTAGGCGATGAAGCGGGGCTGGTTGCCCGCCGCGGCGGGGTCTCCCTCCAGGTACATCCCGCCGTTGTTGGTGTCGATGCCGAAGATCGCTCCGGCGTAGGTCTGGTAGTCGGTGCTCGAGTCGAAGACGACCACCTCGATGGTGGTGTTGAGGTCGTCGCCGACCGGACCGCCGTCCCTGGTGATGTCGTGGAAGTAGGCGTCCTGGTTGCGCAGACTCGTGCAGCTGGCGGCGAGGTCTGCCGTGGAGACTTCCTGGGCCCTGATGCGGATGCTGTCGCTGCAGGTGTAATCGACGGGCAGGACGGCGCTCTTGAGGCGTTCGGCCAGGTTGCAGGTGTCGTAGTAGGCGCAGTTGGCCCTGTCGTAGTAGTCGGTCATCTCGGCGACGCCGACCCAGAGCGGTGCCGTGCGGCCGGTGAGGGAACTCTTCCTGAGCAGTCCCGCGGCCAGTGGCGCGGTCCTGTCGCGCAGTGACGCCTCCTGGAGGAAACGGCCGAGTTCACGGCCCGCGTTGGAGGTCAGGTACGACTGCTTGGTGCCCAGCAGGTCCAGATGGGCCGAGGCGAAACCGTGGAGGGCGCTCAGCAGGCTGGGGTCGGCTTCCACCGCCTGGACGAACTCGGGCAGTTGATGGCCGCGGAATGTCACCGTGTACACGTTGTTGACCGCGTTCAGCATGTACCAGGAGCTGTTGTACGAGGAGTTGTAGTCCGCCAGCAGCCGCTTGACCACGTACAGATACCGGGCGTTCTGCTCGGAGCTGTCGATCAGCGTGACGGCCTCGGCCAGTGTCTCCCCGTTGGCGTCGGTGACGTCGGAGGAGTGCGAGGAGGCGAAGAAGGCGTCGAGCCCGCCACGTATGGCGGTGCGAAGCGCGGGGCCGTAACTGCCCACCGTCGACGGATCGTAGTACTGAACGTAGTAACCCGCCCTGAGGAAGAGCACCAGCTGTGGCATGCCGGTGCTGCTGTCGCCGGGGTAGGCCGCCGAGCCGTCGCGCAGGGCGTTGGCGATGGTGACCATCTGCGCCTCACGGAAGGCGAGATAGCCGTCGTTCCCCTTCACGCCGAACAGGGTGTTGACACAGTCGGTGGTCGACGACCTGACCTGCTGGACGAGAGCGCTTCCTGTGCGACTGGTGAAGTCGGTGACATTGCACGCGGCAACGGCAGCGATACCGGCCGACTTCGCCTTGGCCCGCGCCGCGGCCTTCATGGAGGGGGCCGGGTGGCTCGGGTCCGCGCTTCCGGGCTGGTCGTAGTCCCGCTCGAGTGCGTCCTTCGAGGCGGACAGGGGGGCGCGGTCCGCGGGCTTCAGGGCGACGCGGTCGGCGTGGTCGGCCTCGTCGACAGGTGCGGTGAGGGCCTCGGCGGTGGGGCCGCCCGGCTCCTCCGCGCGGACCTCGGTCCTGGTCTCGGCCGCCGTGGCCACGGAGGAACGCGGCTCTGCGGCCCGGCTCGGCGCGGAGAGCAGCCCAACGCCGAGGCAGGCTGCCAGGGCCACGGTGGATAGCCCGGTGAATCTCTGTCGAACCAATCGGTTCTTCACGTGCCGCCTCCCAGCGGTGTGTTGGCCGCACGGCGGTTGCGCGGCCGTAGGGGGGTGGAGCGAGAGAGCACTCAAGGTGTGACATGAGCACGACCTCATCTCCTGCGGGCTGTACAATTGCACATGTCACATGGTCATGGAAGATGTCGTGCACACTTCATCTGCGCGACAACTCACCGCCGCGGCAGGCGTGGTGGAGCTATTTCCCCGGTGGCCTTCCTGAGCACGGGACGGGCAACCACACCGCCGCCGCCGGAAACCCGCGTCCAGGGCTACGCGATACACCCGCCCGGCGCGCACGCCCCGGTCTGTGCCAGGACGCAGGATTCACCGCTCCGCGCCTGGGTGCGCGATTCCGCGCCTTCGATCGGACCACCCTGCGGATCATCACCGAAGGGCTCCACGACCGGAGCGAGCCGCGTGCCTCAGGCGACGAAACGCCGACTCGCGGGAGGCCGACTCCCACCTCCCACCTCCTGCACACACCCCGCAGCAGCGGCCACATGTCTGCATGGATGCGCACGACTGCGCCCAGGCAGGCACGGGCCCACGCCTACCTGGGCGCGTACCTGGACGGGTGCCGCAGGAAGGACAGGTACTGACTGTGGGACCGGGCCTGCGCCTCCAGCCCGACAACGAGGCGCCGCTGCCCCGCGCACTGCGCGGAATCGGCCTCAGTATCGAGGCCGAACCTCTTGGTCAGGTCCTACTCGGGGCGCGCCTCATGCCGGCACTGCCACGACCGCGGACCGGCGGCGACGTGCCTCAGGCATCGTCGAGGTCGAGCCATACCTTCTTGTCCGGCGCGGCCTCGGACTCCTCCGCTCCGGGGGCTGCCCACAGCTTTCGGACATGTGACATATGAGCGAGCATGAACGCCTCGGCGCGCGGCCCGTCCCCCGCGACCATCAGGTCGAGGAGCTGGACATGCTCCTCCGCCGAGGCCGTCAACTGCCCGGTTTCCGCGAGCCTGTTGAGCCCAAAAAGCCGTGACCGCTTGCGCAGGTTGCCGACCTCTTCCACCAGTCGGCGGTTTCCCGCCAGGCCGAGCAGTTCGAGGTGGAAGCGCCGGTCGGCCTCCAGGTAGCCCAGAATGTCGTTCGCCCGGGCGGCTTCGACGATCTCCAGCGCGAGCGGCCGCAGTTCCTCCAGCTGCCACGCCTTGCCCATCCGGGCGATGCGGCCGACCGTCGGGCCCTCGATCATGGCGCGGAGTTCGGTGAAGTCGTCGAGATCCTGCTCAGTCAGCTCGGTGATCCGGAAGCCCTTGTTGCGTACCGCTTCGACCAGGCCCTCCCGGGCCAGGTCGAGCATGGCTTCGCGTACCGGAGTGGCCGAGACCCCGAACTGGGCGGCGAGCGCGGGAGCGGAATGGATCGTGCCCGGACGAAGGTCCCCGGCGATGAGGGCCGCTCTCAGTGCATGCGCCACACGGTCACGCAGATGCTCCTGCGCCGAGATCACGTTGAGCGACGTCAGGCGGGCCATGTGTTCCTCCAGCACAGTGCGGAGTCGCAGAATACAATGGCACGTTGGCGTTCGGACCTGCCGCTTCCGAGCTGTGGATATCACGCTCCGGCATGCGCGTTCCGGTGAACCGCCGCCGCCACCACAAGGTCCTCCCAGCCCATTCCGACGCTCTTGAAGGGGCCGGGGCCTTCCGGCGGAGGCCAGATCCCTGGCAAGGTCGGGACGGGTCACCAACTCCGCCAGATCGGACGCGATGCCCTCGGCGGCGAAAGTGCGCCCGGGGTCCGGTACCGGGCAGGGTCACAGCAGGAATCCTTCGGGGAAGGGATCGGTCGGGTCCAGGAAGAACTGTGCGGTCCCGGTGATCCAGGCACGACCGGTCACGGTCGGGACGACTGCGGGAAGGCCCGCGACCGCGGTTTCCTCGACGAGCCGCCCGGTGAACGAGGTGCCTATGAACGATTCGTTGACGAAGTCTGTGTTCAGGGGGAGTTCGCCCCGGGCATGGAGTTGTGCCATGCGCGCTGACGTGCCGGTACCGCAGGGCGACCGGTCGAACCACCCGGGGTGGATGGCCATGGCGTGTCGGGAGTGCGCGGCGTCCGATCCGGGTGCGATCAGCTGCACGTGCTTCAGTCCGTTGATGTCGGGGTCCTCCGGGTGCACGGGGCGATCGGTGGCGTTCACCGCGTCCATCAGTGCGAGTCCGGCCGCCAGGATGTCGTCCTTGCGGCCACGGTCGAAGGGGAGACCGACATCGGCCAGCGGCACCATCGCGTAGAAGTTTCCGCCGTAGGCGAGGTCGTAGCGCAGCGTCCCGTACCCGGGAACGTCCACCTTCCGGTCGAGTCCGGCGCAGAAGGCCGGCACGTTGGTGAGGGTGACTGAGGTGGCCGCGCCGTCCTGTACGCGCACGTCCGCCGTGACGAGCCCGGCCGGGGTGTCGAGCCGGACCGTGGTGACAGGCTCGGTGACTTCGACCATGCCGGTCTCCACGAGGACGGTGGCCACGCCGATGGTGCCGTGGCCGCACATCGGCAGGAAGCCGGAGACCTCTATATAGAGGACGCCGAAGTCGGCGTCGGGGCGGGTGGGTGGCTGAAGGATCGCACCGCTCATGGCGGCGTGCCCGCGCGGCTCGTACATCAGCAGGGTGCGGACGGCGTCCCGGTTGTTCTGGAAGTGGCGGCGCCGCTCCGCCATGGTGGCGCCGGGGATGGTTCCGATGCCACCGGTGATGACGCGGGTGGGCATGCCTTCGGTGTGTGAGTCGACCGCGTGGAAGATGTGTCGTGTCCGCAAGGGTCCCCCTTGGTGATCCGTTAGGGCTGGATGCTCTGCATCGCCTGCATTGCGGGTCCGTTGGTCAGTTCATGCCCTCGGCGAGTGCCTTCTCCGTCGCTGCGCGCACCGCGGCAGCGGACTCCGGCGGCAGCGGGAAGCGCGGCGGCCGTGTGGGTCCGCCATGGCGCCCGACGACATCCATGGACGCCTTGATCGCCTGCACGAACTCCGGCTTGGAGTCCCAGCGCAACAGCGGGTGGAGCTGACGGTAGAGGGGCAGTGCCGTTGCGATGTCACCTGTCACGGCGGCTTGGTACAGCTCAACGCAGCTGGCGGGCAGCATGTTGGGGCACCCGGCAATCCAGCCGACGGCGCCTGCGAGCGCCAGTTCCAGCAGCACGTCATCGGCGCCGACGAGCACATCCAGCCCTGGGGCCTGTTCGGCGATCTCGTAGGCCCTGCGGACGTCGCCGCTGAACTCCTTGACCGCGACGATGCTGTTCTCCTGATGGAGCCGCGCCAGCAGACCGGGGGTCAGGTCCACTTTGGTGTCGTACGGATTGTTGTACGCGACGACAGGTATCCCTACCTCCGCGACGGCGGCGTAGTGCGCCCGGACGGCAGCTTCCTCGGACTTGTAGCCGTTGGGGGGCAACAGGAGGACCGATTCCGCGCCGGCCTCCGCGGCCCGCTCGGCCCAGCGCCGGGACTCGTCGCTGCCGTAGGCGGATACGCCGGGCATGACCCTGGCGCCATCGCCCGCCGCATCGACAGCAACGCGGACGACCTGGTCCCGCTCCTCGTCGGTGAGGGTCTGGTACTCCCCCAACGAGCCGTTGGGCACCACGCCGTCGCAGCCGGCGTCGACGAGACTGCGGACGTGCTCACCGTAGGCATCGAAGTCGACGGAATGGTCGGCGCGCAGCGTGAGGGGGGTGGCGACCATGACGCCGTGCCAGGGGCGGGTGCGGGGGGCATGGAGGCTGTCTGTCTGCATGAAGACTCCTTGGGAGAGATGTGACATGTCACTGTGCGATTGAGGGTGTGACAGTGAGAGGGCACGGGCTTACGAGCGGCGGTCCCCGCCTGCCCCACCGTCGGCCGCCTCAGCGAGCGTGGACAGCGGCACCGGGCAGGCGAAGGGGCGGCGGTCAGCGGTCGCGCCGGCGGCGGAAACACCTTCGGGGCAGGCGAGTTCGCGTACCGCGAAGCCACAGGTGCGCCCCTGGCACCAGCCCATTCCGGACCTGGTGAGGAGCTTGACGGTACGGGTGTCTCCTGCGCCGAGTTCGTCCACCGCCCGGCGGATCCCTCCGGCAGTGACCTCCTCGCACCGGCAGACCTCGGTGTCGTCGGCCAGCCATCCCCGCCAGCCGGATCCCGGCCGGTGCACGGCGCCCATCGCATCGGCGAAGGCCCGCATCCTGTGCCGGGTCCGGAGCAGCGCTCGGGTCCTGCCATAACGGCCCCGTCCCGTCGGAGCATCGGCCCCCCGTGCGTGGCGGATCACCGAGAGTGCGGCCAACTCCCCTTCTACAAAAGCTAATTGAGCCCCGCCGATGCCACCGACCTCCCCGGCGGCCCACACACCGGGCACGGTGGTCCGCAGCTGTTCGTCCAGGAGAAGGGCATGCGTGCCGTCGGTGCCGTCGCGGGTCGCACAGCCCAGGGCCGTCGCGAGTTCCAGCTGGGGTACGAGGCCGTGTCCCACGGCGAGGGCGTCGCAGTCGTACTGCCGCCCGGAACCCGGGACCGGTCGCCAGTCACCGTCCAGGCGACTGACGGTGACACCCCGCACCCTGTCGTTTCCATGAACGGCCGTCACCGCGCTGTGGGTCAGGACGCGTACACGGTGGCGCAGGAGAGCAGCCCCGTAGCGTGCGCCCTCCGCCAGCTTGCCGGGGTTGACGGCCAGCGCGTGAGGCGCCTTCGCGTACGCCCCGTACCCGGCCGCCTCGACCAGAAGCGGAACGTCGGCGCCCGCCTTCACCAGGGAGGCCGCGACCGCCTGGAGCAGCGGCCCGCTGCCTGCGACGACAATGCGTCGACCTGGCACAACCAGGCCGGACTTGAGCATGGCCTGCGCCCCCGCCGCTCCCACGACACCCGGCATGGTCCATCCAGGGAAGGGCAGCTGGCGCTCATGGGATCCCGTCGCCACCAGCAGATTGCGCGCCCCGGTGGCCGCCCGGCCCGTCCCCTCGGGCCCGGTGACCGCGTGCAGCATCCAGGCGTCCCCCGTGGCTTCGACAGCCCATACCTGGTGCCATGTGAAATGGCGTATCCGCCCGGCGCGACGATGCCGTTCGAACCGCCCGGCGAGCTTCTCGTACGCCGCCCAGTCGTGGTGCAGGGCCTGCGGCCGGGTGGCGCCGAGTGCGGGCGCCGGGGAGCGGTAGCACTGGCCACCGGTCGCCGCCGCGGCATCCAGCACGGTCACCGCGAGCCCGTGATCGGCCGCGGTGACCGCCGCTGTCATGCCGGCGGGTCCGGCTCCCACGACGGCCAGGTCCGCGAGCGCCACTTCGCCGGAGCGGAGTTGGCGTTCTCCCGCTCGCTCGGCACCTGGTTCACCGGAAGGGTTCGTCATGTCCGTCGCCCTTCTGTGTCGTGACCGTGTCGCCGGGGCGGGCGGGCAGGAGACATGCCCGTTGGTTGGGGCGGCCGTTGACGGTGGCCAGGCAGTCGAAGCAGGATCCGATGCCGCAGAATGCGCCCCGTGGATTCCCGTTCACCCGGGTTGTACGCCAGGCCAGTTGGCCGGCGGCCCAGAGCGCTGCGGCGATGCTCTGCCCGGGGAGGGCGCGGATCGGGCGCCCGTCTAAGAGGATCTCGAACTCCGGCTCTGGCACCGCCCCGACCAGTTCGGCGGCGTCGCGTGCGGGCCCGCGGCGGGATATCCGGCCGAATACGCGGCCGGACGGACGGCCTGGCGTGTGTGTCACAGGGGCTCCAGATCCATCGATTTCGGTACGGATTCCCCTGGGTGGGGTTCAAGCCGCCTCCCTGGAGCGGCCGAAGCGGTCGGGCCGGAACGGCGCGAGATCAAGTACGGGGGGCTCGCCCCGGAGCGTGTCGGCGATCAGCTTTCCCGTCGCAGGGGCCAGCCCGATCCCCGCGCCCTCGTGTCCACAGGCGTGGAACAGGCCCGGGGCCCGGGGATCGGGCCCGATCGCGGGAAGGTGGTCGGGCAGGTACGGGCGGAACCCGTGGTAGGCGCGCAGCAGCCGGACATCGGCCAGGACCGGGAACAGCGCGGCAGCCTGCGCAGCCAGCCTGCTGATGACGGGAACGGACAAGGAGTGGTCGTAGCCCACCCGTTCGCGGCTCGCGCCGATCAGTACAGGGCCGGACGGCGTCCCTTCCACCACGGGTGAGGTCTGGAGTGCGGCCGAACCGCTCGAGACGTCGGCCACGTACTCCGCGGCGTACACCTTGTGCCGGATCAGACGGGGCAGTGGTTCCGTGACAAGAACGAATCCCCTTCGCGGCATGACAGGCAGTTCCACCCCGGCCAGGGCCGCCAGTTCGCCGCTCCAGGTACCGGCGGCGTTGACCACGGCGGGGGCGTGCAGGTCCCTCCGGCCCGTACGTACGCCGCGCACGTTCCCCGCAGGGTTGGTGAGTACCGCGGTGACCTCCTCGCCCGCGTACAGTCGCGCGCCGGCATCGCGGGCCGCGCGGAGCAGGTGCGCTGCGGCGACGGCGGGCTGCACCTGGGCGTCCTGAGGGTAGTGGAAGCCGCCCGCCAGTCCAGGGGCCAGGTGTGGTTCGAGGTCTTGCAGGCCGTGCGATGTCACCGGGTACGCCATGACTCCCGCGGCACCCTGTCCATGCGCTGTGGCGGAGAGCGTCGCGAGGGATTCCTCGCCCGCAGCCACGACCAGGCCGCCCTTGCGCTCGAACTCGATGTCCGCCGGCAGTTCGTCGGCCAGTTCCTGCCAGAGGGCGCTGGAGATCAGTGCGAGTTCCAGCTCCGGGCCGGGCGCCTTGTCGGAGACGAGGAGGTTCCCCTCGCCGGCTCCGGTGGTGCCGCCCGCGACCGGCCCGCGGTCTATCACGGCGACGCGGAGCCCGGCCCGGGTCGCGTAGTAGGCACATGCGGCGCCGACGACGCCGGCTCCGACGATGACGACGTCCAGTGGCTGTCTCGTGAGCACGGCAGTAATATGTCACATTGCTCTGTGACCGCCAAGAGTGCGCACAACAGCGGTTCTTGACCGTCCGTCACCTGTTAATGGCCTCACCTATCCATGACGTCACCGAAGCGGGCGTGGCCCGAGCGCGCCCTCCACCACCCGCGACATCCATGCCGCCACTTCGCGATCCCTGGCTAGATACGGGGCACGTTACGGAGGTTGGAGCGGGCCATCTGGAGCATCCTGCCCACTCCCCCGTCCAGCACGATCTTGCTGGCGGACAGCGCGAAGCCGGACACCATATCGGCGCTGATCTTCGGCGGGATGGACAGCGCGTTCGGGTCGGTGACCACGTCGACGAGGGCGGGACCCTTGTGCTTGAAGGCGTCCTTGAGCGCGCCCTCCAGTTGCTTGGGCTTCTCCACACGGACCCCGTAGGCCCCGGCGGCCCTCGCGACGGCGGCGAAGTCCGGGTTCTTGTTCGTCGTCCCGAACGAGGGCAGTCCTGCCACCAGCATCTCCAGCTCGACCATGCCGAGGGACGAGTTGTTGAAGAGGACGACCTTCACGGGAAGGTTGTACTGGACCAGGGTGAGGAAGTCGCCCATGAGCATGGTGAATCCACCGTCACCGGACATGGAGACGACCTGCCGGTTTCGGTCCACGAACTGCGCGCCGATCGCCTGCGGCAGCGCGTTGGCCATCGAGCCGTGGCTGAACGAACCGATCACCCTGCGCTTGCCGTTCGGCGTCAGATAGCGCGCGGCCCACACGTTGCACATCCCGGTGTCGACGGTGAACACGGCATCGTCGTCGGCGAGTTCGTCGAGCACCGAGGCGACGTACTCGGGGTGGATCGGAACGTGCTTCTCGACCTTGCGGGTGTACGCCTTGACGACACCCTCCAGCGCGTCGGCGTGCTTCTTCAGCATCCGGTCAAGGAACTTGCGGTCGGTCTTGGCCTTCACCCGCGGAGTCAGACAGCGGAGGGTCTCGCGGACATCGCCCCAGACCGCCAGATCGAGCTTGGAACGCCGGCCAAGGCGCTCGGGACGCACATCGACCTGGACGATCTTCACATCGTCCGGGAGGAACGCGTTGTACGGGAAGTCGGTGCCGAGCAGGATGAGGAGATCGCATTCGTTGGTCGCCTCGTACGCGGCCCCGTATCCGAGCAGCCCGCTCATACCGACGTCGTACGGGTTGTCGTACTGGATCCATTCCTTGCCCCGCAGCGCGTGCCCGACCGGGGACTTCACCCGCTCCGCGAACTCCATGACCTCGGCGTGCGCGCCCGCGGTCCCGCTTCCGCAGAACAGGGTCACCCGTTTCGCCTCGTCGACCATTCGGCAGAGCTTCTCGATCTCCCCGTCCCCCGGCCTGACCGTAGGCCGGGAGGTGACGAGCGCGTGTTCGATCGACTTCTCCGGGGCCGGCCGGGAGGCGACGTCGCCCGGCATCGACACGACGCTGACGCCGCCCCGGCCGATCGCGTGCTGGATGGCCGTCTGGAGCAGCCTGGGCATCTGCTGCGGGTTGGAGATCATCTCGTTGTAGTGGCTGCACTCCTGGAAGAGCAGTTCCGGATGCGTCTCCTGGAAGTAGCCGAGCCCGATCTCGCTGGACGGGATGTGTGAGGCGAGAGCGAGCACCGGGGCCATGGAGCGGTGTGCGTCGTAGAGGCCGTTGATGAGGTGGAGATTCCCGGGCCCGCACGAGCCGGCGCAGGCCGCCAGACTGCCGGTGATCTGGGCTTCCGCACCAGCGGCGAACGCGGCGCTCTCCTCGTGCCTGACCTGGACCCAGTCGATGGCCGCATTACGCCGGATGGCGTCGACGACGGGGTTGAGGCTGTCGCCGACGACGCCGTACAGCCGCTTCACTCCCGCCCGCACGAGGATGTCGACGAACTGCTCCGACACGTTCTGCTTGGCCATGGGTGCGCACCCTCTCCGCTGTGCTCCGTGCTCTTCCGGAGTCCATCAACCCATGGCCCGTGCGATTACGCCTCCCAGACGGCTGCGCTCGTACGGTCGTCGGCGTACCCCTTGATGCGGAGCTGCGTGTCCGCGAGGTAGCCCGCCAGTCCCGGCGGACCGGCGGATGACCAACGCTCGGCGAGCTCCTCGGCGAGGGCGGGTTCGCCGCGCATCGGGTCGGCGAGGCCGTTGCCGCACAACAACAGCGTGTCACCCGGGCGGGCGACCGAGGCACGGAAGCGGAAGGGTTCCGACGGCGGCGGGACGGGGGCCTCGATGTACGGGGACGGGGGCGTGGTGATCTGGAGGTCCATGGTCAGCCGGTCCCCCTCGGGCCCCTCCTCGCTCGCCGCTCCGCCGGGCGGAGCGGAACCGAAGCCGACGACGGCCTCGCCGGTGAGGGCCCCGGCGTCCGGAACACGGGGTTCGAGGTCCTGCCACACACCGTCGCGGAGCCGGAAGAGCCCACCGGAGCCGACGCCGAAGAAGACCCGGGTCCTGCACTGCGGATCGGCCGACAGGAGGAGGCAGCGCAGGCCCACGGTGTATGCCTCCGGTTCGAGGCCGCGCTCGGCCGCGCGGGCGCGCAGCTTGCCGTAGGTGCGGTCGGTGAGGCGGTGCAGCCCGGATTTGAGGTCGCCGCGCCGGCCCGCCCTTATGTCGTCGGAGAGCCGGGCCTGGCTGCGGCCGACGGCGCCGCCGATCCACTGGACGGCGTCGGCGGCCGCGAGGTGCGCTCCTTCGGCGGCCCGCGCGCCGCCGGCGATCGCGACGAGGACGAGGGCGCTCTCCGCGGTGCCGAAGCGGGCGGTGAGCAGGGCGTCGCGGCGTGGTTCGCCCCGGAAGCGGGCGGAGTCGCCCCGTACGGAGGCGGCACGCAGCGTGTACGTCCCGTACCGCGCGCCGTCGAGCACGGTGTCGGGGACGAGCCCGTGCAGATCCAGGGAGCCGGAGGC
Organism: Streptomyces sp. NPDC058620; assembly: GCF_042717135.1. NCBI lineage: Bacteria > Bacillati > Actinomycetota > Actinomycetes > Kitasatosporales > Streptomycetaceae > Streptomyces > Streptomyces sp. NPDC058620. Next base: position 14,201 of record NZ_JBHXQO010000038.1, on the reverse strand, counting down.
GGGCAGGGCGGTGGGCTCGGCGTCGTAGGTGGGCGGCCGGTCACCTAGGTATTCGAGCGGAGGGCGGGACGCGGGGACCGCGACGGGATCGGGCACGGTGTCGGTGGCGGTGGCAGTGGCGGTGGCGGTATGGGCGGCGGGTTCCCGGTCGGCCGCGTCGGTGCTCACGGCGACCGCCGGAGGCGCCGGAGGCGCCGGAGGCGGAGGAGGCGGAGGGGACGGCACGGGCGGAGGTGCCGCGAAGCTGCGCGGCGGCGGGAATCCGGACGGCGGCTCCCAGGGAGCCCGGACCGCCATGACGGGCGGCGCCTTGGCGGGCCGCTCCGGCTCGGGGTCCGATTCCGGCTCGGGCTCCCGTTTCAGCTCGGGCTCCCGTTTCAGCTCGGACTCCAGCTCCGGCTCGGGCCGCAACTCCGGCACCGGCACCGGCACCGGCTCCAGGTCGGAGTCCCTGCGGTCCACCGCTGGACCCACCGCATCCGACGCGGAGTCGAAGCGGTCGTCGAGACTGTCGGCCGCGCTGCTCGGACCGGTGTCCGGCGCGGTCTCGTCGTACAGCCTGCGCCACCAGTCGTCCTCATGGGCGGCGGGCCGATCCCCCTGCTGACTCATGCCCTTATTGTCCACCGCGAGAGGCGCACGAAAACGGGTCATCCGCAAAAAGAGGTCCACCGGGCGGCCCCACCCCCCACGGGAGGGACGCCCGGCGTACCGGTCGGACGTGGTCAGCGCACGGCGTACGCGGCGACCACGGTCTGAATGACGGAGTTGCCCTTGGCGTCCGTCAGTTCAGTCTTGAGAGTGACGTTCTCACCCGTGGCGCCCGTGTGGTCGACGCTCGCGCTCCACCGGCCGTCCTTGCGGGCGGTGGTGGCCTCCGACCACGTCGTACCTTCGTCGTACGAGTAGGAGACCTTGGCCGCCGTCAGCTCGCCGGGGGTGTAGCCCGCGTGGCCGGTGACGCTCAGGCCGATCTTCTGACCATCCTGTGCCGCCAGGGTCTTCAGCCCGTCCGTCTCCAGGTCGTAGTGTGGGAAGAGCAGCGGAATGCCCTGCGAGTACACGTTCTCGTCCCGCGCCGAACGGAACTTCCACGTGGTCTCGGTACGGGTCGAACGCTTCCAGACAGCGGCCGGCTGACCGGTCTTGAACGTCATCATGGTGAGCTCGTACGCCGCGTCCCCGGCCGGGACCGTGAACACCCCGGAAGGCCAGCCGGACTGGCCGAGCACCTCACCACCGCTGGTGAGCGTCATGCTGCCCAGGTCTCCGAAGGAACCCTGCATACCGCCGTGTTCGCTGTCCGCCCAGAAACCGGGGGCGACTCCGATCAGGTTGTCCTGACGCTCGGCGGCGAGCTGCTGATCGCCCTGTGTGCTGAGCGGAGTCGACGGGCCGAGGATGCCCCGGTACCAGTTCTCGCCGCGCTGCTGGCCGGCCTTGTACGTACGGGGACGGTCGAACATGGTCTCGCCCCAGGGGAAGCTGGAGGAGAGGTACCGCTCCCAGCCGGTGTCGCCCGCCGAGTAGTACTCGGTGCGCTTGCCGGGGGCAGCGACGGTGTCGAACATCCCGATGGAGAAGCGTGCGCCGTACGGCCGGCCCACGACCATCGAGTCGACGTAGTCGGCAGCAACGCCCATCGCCTCGTACGTGGCGGTGGACTTGCCGAGCTTGCTGTCACGGACGGCGTACGTACGGTCCGAGGTGACCGGGCCGGTCTCGGGGAAGCCCAGGTTGTAGACGAACGGGCTGACGGCAGTGCCCTTCCAGCGCAGCGTCACGGGGCCGTCGGCGAGGGCGGCGGTCAGGCCGGCGGCCTCGTCCGCCTCGACTCCGAGGGAGGGCAGTGGCGCCTGGCCGAAGCCGACGGACGGCAGCCAGGGGCCGGCGGACGGGCGGTGCACAATGATCGCCTTCGCGCCGGCGGCCTTGGCGTTCCGCGCCTGGACGCTCATGTACCCGTCGTCGGCGACCTTCACCAGGGCGATCTTGCCCGTGACATCGGCGGCCGTCAGCTCGGCGGGGGTGCCGGTTCCCGCGTCGACGAGCTCGGCCTCTCCCGCACCGTCGAGGTTGACGGAGCCGGTGCTCGCCACCCGCGGATGCAGTTCGGCGCCGCCGACGACCGAGAGCTTCTCGATCAGCGGAGCGTACGCACGCCAGTAACTGGCGAACTCGAAGTCGCCGTCGCTCGCCCTGCCCTGAATGTCGACCACGTAGTTCTTGATGGCGCGGCTGCCGCTGATGGATCCCGAGTGCAGCCAGACGTCGTCCCAGCTGCGGCCGAAGGTGAGCGTCGTGGAGCGGTTCTCGGACTCGCGCCCCTCCGTCCGCACCTGGACCCGGTGGGCCTTGCGGGCGTCCAGCACCAGGGTGGTGTCCTTGGTGAGGTTCAGCTGCGGCCTGGCGAGGTAGCCGACGGACTCGACCATCCTGCCGGTGGCGTCCTTGGGGTCGGGCGAGGTGACGAAGCCGGAGACGAAGTACGCGCCGGGGCGCAGTTGGTACACCTGGTCGGCGGCGCCGTCGTTGAAGCGGCGCTCACCGGTGGCGGTGTCGGTCCCGATGACGTCGAGCGAGGAGGAGCCGGCCGCGGGCTCGCCGGTGCGGTCGACGAGCTTCACGCGCAGCGTGACGGTCTCGGCGCCGACGTACAGCGAGAACGGGGTGGAGACCTTGACGCCACCCGAGGCCGTGGCCAGGACGCGTCCGGTGACGTCGCCGTACTGGCTGCGGGCGAGGTGCGCGGTCGGGTCGACCGTCAGGGGGACCGTGACGGTGGCGCCGGCCGGGACGGTGACGGTGCGTTGGCCGAGCCGGGCGACGGCCGAGCGGACGGCGGTGCCGTCGTTGCCGGTGACGCCCGCGACGCTCAGGGAGAGCTTCACCGGCGTGGTGCCTTCGTTGGTGTACGGGACGTCGACGGTGGTGCGGTGGCTCGCGTCCTGCGGCCAGTTGAAGGTGCCGCCCTGGACGGCGGGGGCGCCCGTGACGCGGGTGTCGATGGCGGCCTTGACGTCGAGCCGGCCGGCGCCGGTCTCGCGTACGTCGCCGGAGATGTCGCTCTTGGCCGAAGAGACGAGTGCTGCCTTGACCTGCTGCGCGGTCCAGTCGGGGTGACGCTGCTTCACGATGGCCGCGGCGCCCGCGACGTGCGGGGTGGCCATCGACGTTCCGGACATGGACTGGTAGGCGTACGGGCCGCGGCCGCCTGCCGCGGCGGCCGAGATGGCGACGCCGGGAGCGGCGATCTCGGGCTTGAGGGTGTGCGAGACGATCGCGGGGCCGCGGCTGGAGAACTGCGCGGTGGAGTCGTCGCGGTCGACGGCGCCGACGGTCAGCACGCCGGGGGCGCAGCCCGGCGAGGAGACGGTGTTCAGTGCGGGGCCGGCGTTGCCGGCCGCGACCACGAACAGGGTGTCCTTGCTCTGGGCGAGTTCTTCGGCGGCGAGGCTCATCGGGTCGGTGCAGTCGGTGGGTGTGGGGCTGCCGAGGCTCATCGAGACGACATCGGCCTTGTTGTCCACGGCCCACTGCATGCCTGCGATGATCCAGGACTCGGCGCCGGACCCGTAGTCGTTGAGGACCTTGCCGACGAGGAGGTCCGCCCCGGGGGCGACGCCCTTGTTCTTGCCGTCGCTCGCCGCGCCGCTGCCGCCGACGGTGGAGGCGGTGTGGGTGCCGTGGCCCTGGCGGTCGTCCGTGGTGTCGGAGTCCGTGAAGTTCTCGGAACCGGCGATCCGGCCCTTGAGGTCGGGGTGCTCGGCGTCCGCGCCGGTGTCCAGGACGGCGACCTTGGTGCCCTTGCCGTCGTAGCCGGCGGCCCGGGCGAGGTCGGCGCCGACCTGCTTCGTCGACCTGTCGAGGCTGGCCTCGACCTGCCGGTCGAGCCAGAGCTTCTTGAGTCCGGCGGCCGAGCGCGAGCGCGTGCCGGTGACATCGGCCCAGAAGGCGGCGGTCTGCTTCTTGTCGGCCTTGAGCGCGACGCCGTCGATGGCCGCGAGATCCACTCCGCGCTTGGCGCCGCGCGGGGTGACCGGAGTGCTGCGCGCGGCCTGCCCGGTGTACGTGGCGATCAGCGGGACCGTCGGGGAGTGGGCGTCGTCGTAGCCCTGGCGGACGAGACCGGTGACGTTGAAGAGTTCCTCGTCGACCGTTCCGGCGGCGAGGGCTCCGACGGCGGACTCCGGGTAGACGTACAGATCCGTGCCCGACCGGCGGGTCTGGACGAGGGGGAGGGTGCCGTCCTCACGGGGCAGGGCCGTGGCGGACGCGGTTCCCTCGCGGTCGGTGCTCACCAGGACCTGGTCGCCCGTGACGAGCGTGACGGTGACCGGCTTGGCGTCCTCGGTGACCGCGGCCGCGCTGCCGGTCAGGGGTCTGTTGGTAGCCGCATCGTCCTGTGGCGACGCCACGGACGGTGCGGTCGCGGTGACGGCCAGGACGGCGGCGGTGGCCACTCCCAGCGCCGTACGCGATATCGGGCGCATCGCTCTCCCCAGGTCATTCCGGATCGAAGCAGCACAAGGCGCCACGTCCCAGAGGTGTTTGGTGCTGCGGTGGCGCCACATTGACAGAGTGGCCACCGGTACGGGGGATGATGTCTGCGGCGGGTTTACGCCGTGGCCTTTTTCCGCCACGCAGGCCGTCAGGAACGCACGTTGTGCGACCACAACGCCCGGGGAGGGTCGAGGATGCTGTCTGCGATAGGTCTCGACGAGAGACAGGAAGCGACGTACCGCGCGCTTGTCGCCGCGGGGGCGGCGGAGGTCTCCGACCTCGCGCACCGACTGGCGCTCCCGCAGACGGATACCGAACGGGCGCTGCGCCGGCTGGAGCACCAGGGCCTCGCGGCCCAGTCGTCGGCACGGCCGGGGCGCTGGGTCGCCGCCCCGCCCGGGGTGGCTCTGGGCGCCCTGCTCATCCAGCAGCGGCACGAACTGGAGCAGGCGGAGCTGGCGGCCGCCCTGCTCGCCGAGGAGTACCGGGCGGAGGCGAGCGAGCCCGCCGTGCACGATCTGGTGGAGGTGGTGACCGGCGCGAGCGCGGTGACCCATCGTTTTCATCAGCTGCAGCTCGGCGCGGTGTCGGAGGTCTGCGCCCTGGTCACCGGGAAGCCGATCGCGGTGAGCGGCATGGAGAACGAGTCCGAGGAACGGGCGGCGAACCGTGGGGTGTCCTACCGCGTCGTGGTCGAGCGCGAAGTGCTGGCGCTGCCGTCGGGAATCCTGGAGCTTTCGGCCGCCCTGAGCCGCAACGAGCAGTGCCGGGTGGTCGACCGGGTGCCGACGAAGCTGGTCGTGGCCGACGGCAGTCTCGCCATGGTGCCGCTGACGGGACGCGGGGCGGAGCCGGCCGCGCTGGTCGTCCACGCCAGCGGGCTGCTGGAATCGCTCATGGGTCTGTTCGAGGCGGTGTGGCGGGACGCGATGCCGCTGCGGCTCGGTGAGAGCGGCTGGGTGCAGGAGGAGACGACCGGGCCCGATCCGACCGATCTGGAGATCCTGTCGCTGCTGCTGGCCGGGCTGACGGACGCGAGCGTGGCGAAGCAGCTTGATCTGGGGCTGCGGACCGTCCAGCGGCGGGTCAAGGGCCTGATGGAACTGACCGGGGTGTCGACGCGGCTGCAGCTGGGCTGGCACGCGTACGAACGGGGCTGGGTGGCCCGTACGCCACGGGCCTGACCGCACGGCCGCGCACCCCCCAGGACCTGCCGGGACCCCCTCGGACCTGCGCTGACAGGCGGGACGCGGCGGGTTCCGGCAGGCTGGAGGGATGGGTGTGTGGCAGCTCGTCGCCGTCGGCGTGGTCATGCTGCTCGGGCTGGTCGGCGTGCTCGTGCCTGGCGTGCCGGGGCCGGCGATGGTCTGGGCCGCCGTGCTGTGGTGGGCCCTGACGGACGTGAGCCAGGACGCCTGGGTCGTACTGATCGGAGCAACGGCCCTGCTCCTGTTGAACCAGGCACTCAAACCGCTGCTGCCACCGCGCCGGCCTGCCGCGTCGGGGGCGCCGCGCAAGACCCTGACGCTCGGCGGCGTCGCGGCCATCGCCGGGTTCTTCGTCGTGCCGGTGGTGGGTGCGGTCGTGGGGTACGTCGGAGCGATCTACGGTGCGGAGCGGCTCAGGCTGGGCAGCCGGGGCGCGGGCTGGGCGTCGGTGCGCTCCGTCATGCGTGCGACCGGCTACTCGGTACTGGTGGAGCTGTTCGCCTGCCTGCTGGTGGCGGGCGCGTGGCTGGTCGCCGTCATCTGGGGCTGACCCCGGTCGCCCCCACCCTGTCCCGGCAGCCGCCGCACCCCGGTGGGGTTTACCCGCCCTGCGTCAGGCGGGCAGGGCCTGACCGGCGAGTTCCCGATGGCGTACGGCGTACGAGCGCCAGGGCCGCCACGCCGCGTTTCCCGGTGTCCCGTCCGGGTCCACATCGGGATCGCCCAGCGCCCGCATCCTGATCAGGGCCGCCGCCCTGCGGCCGATTCCGGGGAGTCGTAGCAGCGCCTCTTCGGCAGCGTCCCGGTCCGTGCCGGCGTCGAGCCGCACCTCGCCGTCCGCCAGTGCGGTGGCCAGGCCGCGCAGTGCCGGGCCCCCCGCGCTGCCGGCCAGCGCGCCGGGCTCCGGAAAGAGATGGGTGAGGCCGCCGCAGGGCACGTCGAGGACCTTTCCGTACCGCTCGACCAGTTCTTCGGCCTCCGCACGGCCCACCAGCGTCCGTACGGCGAACTCGTCCGGGTCGGCGGCGCCGGGCGAGCGCAGCCCGGGGCGGGCGGCGACCAGCGGCGCGAGCTGTGGATCGGCGCCGAGTGTCTCCGCGACGGCGCAGGGGTCGGCGTCCAGGTCGAGCAGCCTGCGCAGCCGCTGTACGGCGGTCGTGAGGTCGCGGAGATCGGTGAGGTGGATGCGGGCCTCCAGCCACGGCCCGGCGGACTCCTCGTCGACGGCGACGATGCCGGCCCCGTAGGGCAGCGTCAGGGTGCGCCGGTACGTGCGGTGCCCCGGCACGCCGCTGATCTCCTCGATCCGCGCGACCGTGTCGGCGGCGAGCAGGTCGAAGACCTCGCGGGCCGCGTACGGTCCCCGGTGGGCGAGCCGGAGCGGAACCCCGGCCCGGCTCCCGTCCCGGACGCCGCCGCCCAGACCCGTCCCCGACTCGGCGCGCAGGGCGCTGGGGGTACGGGCGTAGATCTGCCGGATCGTGTCGTTGAACTGGCGCACGCTGGCGAAGCCGGAAGCGAAGGCGATGTCGGTGACCGGCAGATCCGTGGTCTGGAGGAGGACGCGCGCGGTGTGGGCGCGCTGGGCCCTGGCGAGTGCGACGGGACCGGCTCCCAGCTCGGCGTTGAGCTGGCGCTGTACCTGCCTGGGGCTGTAGCCGAGCCGGCCGGCGAGACCGGGGACGCCTTCCCGGTCCACCACACCGTCGCCGATCATGCGCATGGCACGGCCGACGACGTCGGCGCGCACGTTCCACTCCGCGGAGCCGGGCACGGCGTCGGGCCGGCAGCGTCTGCAGGCCCGGAACCCGTTGCCCTGCGCCGCGGCGGCGGTCGGGTAGAACCGCACGTTCTTACGTTTGGGAGTGACGGCGGGGCAGCTCGGCCGGCAGTAGATGCCGGTGGTCGCGACGGCGAAGAAGAACTGTCCGTCGAACCTGGCGTCGCGGCTGCTCACCGCCTCGTACCTGGTCTGTTCGTCCATCACACCGTCCAGTGTGCGGCACCTGCCGGTGCCGCACTCGCGGTATTCGGACGTCGAATCCGGTACGGCCACCCGCTACCGGATCCGCCCCCGCTTGAAGTCCATGGCGGCCCGCCCCTCGGCACCCCTGCGCTTCCATTCGCGCATGGTTTCCGAGCGGAGCCGGGCGTCGGTCTTGGCCGCGATCCGGTGGTTCTCCCGGAGGAGCTTGCGGTAGCTGTCGAGGCGCCGCTCGGACAGCGTCCCGTCCCCGATCGCGGCGAGGACCGCACAGCCCGGTTCGGCCTCGTGGGCGCAGTCGTGGAAGCGGCACTGCTGCGCCAGGTCCTCGATCTCGGAGAAGACCTGGCCGACACCGGCCTCCGCGTCCCAGAGCCCGACCCCGCGCAGACCGGGGGTGTCGATGAGCACGCCACCTTCCGGCAGGACGAGGAGGTTACGGGTCGTGGTGGTGTGCCGGCCCTTGCCGTCGACGTCACGGGCGGCCTTGACGTCCATCACGTCCTCGCCGAGCAGGGTGTTGGCGAGGGTCGACTTGCCCGCGCCGGAGATCCCGAGCAGCACGCTCGTACCTCCGGAGACGACGGCACGGAACACGTCGATGCCCTCACCGGTAGCCGAGCTGACGGGCAGCACCTGCACGCCGGGCGCGATCCCCTCGATGTCCTGGACGAGATGGGAGAGCGTGGCGACGTCCGGCACCAGGTCGGCCTTGGTCAGCAGCACGACCGGCTGGGGGTCGGCCGCACCGGTCGCGCCGCTGTCGCCGAGGAGCGCGTCACCGCTGGAGCTGGACATGGCGAGCGCGAGGAACCGCTCCAGGCGTCCCAGGTCGAGTTCGACCGCGAGCGAGACGCAGATGACGATGTGGTCGATGTTGGTGGCGAGCACCTGCCCTTCGGAACGCTGCGTCGATGTCGAGCGCACGAAGGCCGTACGCCGCGGCAGCAGCGTCCGCACGAACTGCGGGTCACCGTCGGGGTCGACGGCCACCCAGTCGCCCGTGCAGATGACCCGCATCGGGTCACGCGGCACCACGAAAGCGGTGTCCGCCCGCATCGGGCCGTTCGGGGTGACGAGGTCGCACTGACCGCGGTCCACCCGCACCACACGGCCGGGAAGCAGACCCTGCTCGGCGTACGGGGCGAATGCGGCGGCCCAGTCCTCGTCCCAGCCGTACGGGGACAGCACGTGCGACGAGGTCGGAACCGGAAGAGAGGAGAAAGACAAGGGAAACCCTTCGAAGGGCGGCCCCGGCACCGCGTACACGACGCGGAAGAAGGTGAAAGAAGGTCAGCCGGTGGCCACGGGGGTGAGAACGATGCACTTCTGGCTGTGGGCAGCGCCCATCGCGACGACAGTCATCAATGTCCTCACCTCCTGGTTCTTCACGGCTGACGCACATGGCCGAGCGTTCCCGGCCCTCTGTGCGGACGTGTCCAACCATAGCCCGGAGCCACTGGCCGGCGTCAACGGAATTCTCCGCAGGACCGATCGGAGACGTTCCGTCGGAGTTATCCCGAAGGCTTCCCCGATCGGGTGATACGGGTGCACAACGACCGGTCTCAGGCCGTTATGGTGCCGAGCATGACCACACCCCAGACCGCCACCGGCACGTTCACACAAGCCCAGTTGGGCACCCAGATCCTGATCGGCTGGAGCGGCCGGCACCCCGAGGGCGACCATGACGTCGCCTTCCTGCTCACCTACTCGCTCGGCGACGGGCAGGACGGCCCGGAGGCCGGAGAGGCGGCCATGCGCACCGCGCTGGAGCGCAGCGGCCTCACCGTCGGCGGCGGTCTCACCAGGGCGTCCGAGACGCCCGGCCTCCCGGTGAAGCTCCTCGTCCAGGCCGGCCAGGCCGTCCTGACAATGCCGCACTTCAAGGCGCAGTACCAGGTGCCCCCGGAGTGGCTGGCAGCCGCGGACGCCCAGGGCGAGGTCTACGGGATGTTCGCCACCCGCCCGTGGCCGGAGGCCGTTCCGGGACAGCCGGTGAGCGAGGAGATGCTGCGTTCGTTCGCGGCGGACGAGGAGGTCGTCAGGACGTCCGCGCTGTGCCTCCTGCCGGTGAGCAGCCTGGGCTGACCGGCCCCTTTCCCGTTCCCGTACGCGTACGACGATGCCCACCACCCCCCGTGGAGTGGTGGGCATCGTCGTACGCGGTGGCGCACAAGGAAGCGCGGGCGGCCCGGAACGTGTCCCGGCCGCCCGCGCGACGGGGAGCGTCAGTTGTTGCCGGCGCCGTTGCCCGAGAGCACCGGGATGTCGTCCAGGATGTGCGACAGAGCCTCGTCACCCTTGGCCTGGGTGGAGTTCTCGGTGCACTGCTGGTTCTGCGGCGAGGACAGGACGTTGATGTCCTGGACCGCGACCGGCACGAGCAGGCCGACGAGCGAACCGACGTTGGCCTTGGCCGGCAGAGCGATGCACGCCTTGTTCAGCGTGCCCTGCACCAGCTGGGTGTTCGGGCTCCAGTCACCCTTGGTCACGGCGTTGCCGAACGCCTGCGAGGCGCCGTTGCCGTTGACCGACGTGGTGCCCCCGTCGTTGCCGATCGCCATGGCCGAGGGGGCCGCAGCGGCGGACAGACCGACCAGGGACACGGCCACTGCCGCGCCGGCCATCATCTTCTTCATCAAGCTTCACCTTTCGGAGCGTCCCGTTGTGGAACGTACTGATCAACCCCATTCGGAGGTTTCAGTTCCGCAGGACCACTCAAATGGATTTGTTCCGGCGCAAGGTGGACGCTTCGTGTTCACTCACGGCCGGCTTCTCCGGAACTGCGGGCGGCCGGGACGAAGCCGCCCATGGGGCGCGGCACGGGGTGGGGCGGGGCGCCCGGGGCGATGCTGCGACCGGCCGCGCACCATTCGGCGAACAGGCGGTCGTAGATCGGTGTGCTGTCCTCCGCGGGCCTCTGGCCGCCCGGCGGGCGTTGACTGTCGTACTGATCCATGAAGGGCCTTTACCCCGTCCGGCGAATCGGGGCAGCCTGCCCCTGGGCCATCCGGCCCAACCCCCGGACGCACGACGTGGGGCCAGTCCACCCCGGCCGCCGAGATCGGCAGCCGTACGGATGAACTGGCCCCACGTGTAACGCACTTCGGACAGACACATTCCGGGCCGGCCCCGATGAGCTCGAGGGTCAGCGGCGGGAGCCCGGAGCTACGCGACTTCAGTTGTTGCCGACACCGTTGCCGGACAGCACCGGGATGTCGTCCAGGATGTGCGACAGAGCCTCGTCACCCTTGGCCTGGGTGGAGTTCTCGGTGCACTGCTGGTTCTGCGGCGAGGAGAGGACGTTGATGTCCTGGACCGCGATCGGCACGGCGCCGATGAGCGAACCGACGTTGGCCTTGGCCGGCAGGCCGATGCAGGGCTTGTTCAGCGAACCCTGGATGAGCGCGAACTGCGGGCTCCAGTCGCCGTGCGTGGCGGAGTTGCCGAACGCCTGCGAGGCGCCGTTGCCGTTGATCGACGTGGTGCCGCCGTCGTTGCCGATGGCCATGGCGGAGGGGGCCGCCGCGGCGGAGACACCGACGACCGAAGCAGCGACAGCTGCCGAAGCCAGAATCTTCTTGATCATTAATAACCCTTCCGAGGTATTCTCTTGCCCGCCTGTCCGGAGCGTCCTGATCAACTCGTTCAGGCGGGTTTAGTTATGCTCATTCACTCGAACGGTGCTTGTTCGTCCGGGCTGCCACCGGAGTCGGCGTACCCGCGCACCGGAGGAATGCAGATCTGTAAAGGAATTGCCGTCGCGCCGACGGATCAGCCGCCGAGGGGCACGCCGCCGAGCAGCGGGGCGGCACCCTGGGCCGCACCGGTGGCCTCGCCCGCCAGCTTGCCGACGGCGCCGTCCTCCTGCACCGAATCGGCGGCACCGCCGACCGTGTCGACCAGCGGGTCGACGGCCTGCGGGGCGGCGGCCGTGACCTGGTTCAGGCCGCTGTCGAGGCTGAAGTTGGGGGCCGTGGCTTCAGTGACGGCGAAGGCGGGAGCAGCCGTTCCGAGAGCAACCACGGAACCGGCAATGAACGCAGCGGTCTTCGCGTACTTCACTTTCAGGTTCCCTTCTGCAGCGGCATCTGTTTCGGTCGCGTTCCCGCGCCGCACGAGCCTTCTTTAGCTGTGACTTCTGCCGCTTTCAAAAGGAGTAACGATCAAGCAGCGAACCGGAAACTGCATTCTGTCGGTTTTCTCGGCCTGTTCCGGTTTTCCTGGCGGAATCAGGTTTTCCTGGCGGAATCAGGTAAAACGGAGCGGGCCCCGGATCGCGTGTGCGATCCAGGGCCCACCGATGGCGAGCGATCAGCTCAACCCGCCACCGTTCAGTGGTTGATGCAGGTGTTGCCGAAGGCCGGGTTCAGCAGACCGATGACGTTCACGGTGTTGCCGCAGACGTTGATCGGAATGTGGATCGGAACCTGCACGACATTGCCGGACAGAACGCCCGGGGAGTGTGCGGCGACGGCCTCGGCGCCGGAGTCGGCCATGGCCGGCGCGGCGGCGCCCATCGCCATGAGAGTTCCGGCGGCAACGGCGGCAACCTTGGTGTACTTCACTTTTCGTCCCTTTCTTGCAGCGGAGTCCGGAGCGGTCACGTCTTTCGTGCCGCACGAGCGCTGTCCTGATCGCCCGTAACTCCGAAGCTGTAATCCGTAACGACCTGCGGCCGAGATCGAAACTCACTTCTGAGCAGATTCTCGGAAAATCCCTCGATTGGCACAGCAGCAGGCCCGGGCCGCTCGGAGGAGGAATGCCGGCGGTCCGGGCCTGCGGTGCGGCCGGGTCAGCTGTTGTGGGCGCCGTTCCCGGACAGGACCGGAATGTTGTCCAGGATGTGCGACAGCGGCTCGTCACCCTTGGCCTGGGTGGAGTTCTCGGTGCACTGCTGGTTCTGCGGCGAGGACAGGACGTTGATGTCCTGGACCGAGATCGGCACAAGCCCGATGAGCGAGCCGACGTTGCCCTTCAGCGGCAGACCGACACACGGCTTGTTGAGCGAGCCCTGGACCAGACCGAACTGGGGGCTCCAGTCACCGTGCGTCTCGGCATTGCCGAACGCCTGCGAGGCGCCGTTGCCGTTGACCGAGGTCGTTCCTCCGTCGTCGCCGATCGCCATGGCCTGCGTAGCCGAGAGACCGAGGACGGAGGCGGCGACGGCACCCGTAGCCAGAACCTTCTTGATCACGATTAACCCTTCTCGTACCGATTGCCCCGTGCCGGAGCGCCCTGCCCAACTCACGGCGGCACGTTTGGTTCCGCGCGTTCACCCGAATGCCGCAGGCTCCGTCGCACCGGCCCGGGTGCCCATCGTTTCTTCAGCCGTGCGTTCGTACGCCTACTGTTCGTGAAGAAATCGCGACCAGGACACCGGAACGGCCGCGGCCGAACGCGGGGCGGTACATCCGCGCGCTCACCGGCCCGGGGCCGGTGTTCAGTCCGCATAATTTCCCGTGTTCAGGGGCACGTCCCCTCCCGCACCCCACGAATCACCCGCCTGGACCGAACGCGCGTACGTCATCCGTCGGGGTGGTTACATAATTTCCACGCATCTTCGAGTTTCCCGCGCATCCCCCGTTCGTTATGGGTTTCGTCCAGCGTGCAGTTGGATCGCCCACACGGAATGTCCTGTGGAATGTCCTAGGAAAGGACAAGTAATGCGGCAGGTTTTGAATAAAAGCATGATCGTCATGGCGGCGGCTTCGGGCATTCTGTCCGCGGCCGGCGGTTATGCACATGCCGACGCCTCGGCCGATGGCGCCGCTGTCGGTTCGCCGGGCGTCGGTTCGGGCAACGCCGTGCAGGTACCGGTGCACGTCCCCGTCAACCTCTGTGGCAACACGGTCAACGTGATCGCCCTGCTGAACCCCGCGTTCGGCAACACGTGCGCGAACGTCGACTCGGGCAAGGGCGACCACGGCGGCGACCACGGCGGCGACTACGGCGGCGACTACGGGGACAACGGCGGCGGCGACTACGGGAACGGCGGCGGTGCTTCGCAGGGCGGTGCTTCCGCCGACGGGGCGGCCACCAACTCCCCCGGTGTCCTGTCGGGCAACCTGGTCCAGGCCCCCGTACACGTCCCGGTCAACGCCTGCGGCAACACCATCGATGTCGTCGGCGCGCTGAACCCCGCGGCCGGCAACAACTGCGCCAATGTCAGCGGTCCGGACCACCAGCCCCCGACGGAGCCGCCGACCGAGGAGCCGCCGACCGAGGAGCCGCCCACCGGCAAGCCGCCGGTGGAGGAGCCCCCGGCCCACCAGCCGCCGCCCGTGGAGCCGCCGGCCAACGAGCCCCCCGCCGGCCCGCCGGCCGCGCAGCCCCCCGCCGACCACGGCCCGCAGCTCGCCGAGACCGGCTCGGCCGATCTCGGTCTGGCTGCCGGTGCCAGTGCAGTGCTGATGCTCGGCGGCGCGGTGCTGCTGCGCCGCACCCGCGGCTCGCAGAACTGAGCCCAGTCACCGCAGCGGCGGCAGGGGCCGTCCGGACAGCGT
>NZ_JBHXQO010000037.1:0-65181 GCF_042717135.1 Streptomyces sp. NPDC058620 | reverse complement strand
TTTTGCTTGTCACGTGCTTACGGGGGCCGTTTCTCCACCCCGGGCCCCGCTTCTGTTTTCCCTTCCACTCGTCGCCGGCGTCCTCTCACGATCCGGCTTGAACGGGTTCGAAAATGCCTTCCGCCCGGGGCGGGACCGGCGGTACCATCCGGCGTACGCGCAGGGGGTGTTGGCCCGGGGGGGCCGGTTCACTCGGTTCTCGAGTCCGCGGCGCACCGCGCCGATCTCTTCCTGTGACGTCTTGATCCCGGGGAGGGACTCACTTGGCTCGCTATGCGCGTGGCCGTATCGCTCTGACCTCTTTCGCCGTCCTCGCCACGGCTCTCGGTGTCGTGCCCGGCGCGCAGGCGGCCCCAGTGGCCCCAGCCGCTGCCGCGGCCGCCGACCCCGTACCGACTACCGGGCGGGGTATCGAACTCTCCGGCGGTCTGCTGCACACCGTCGAGCAGGCACCCACCGGCAGGCCGTACATCACACAGCGGCAGGTCACCGCCGACGCGTCGGAGGTGGGCGCGCCGGCGTACATGAGCTACGTGGGCGAATACGCCGACGGGAGCCACCTCAAGGCCGTGCCGTGCGACGCGGGTTCCTGCATCCGCCTGAAGGGCGCGGGCAACGGCCGCTACGGCGTGGTGGCCGTCGACGGGTGGGGCAAGGAGACCCTCCAGGTCTGGATCACCAAGAACTCGCTCCACATCGACGACGTCACGTCGGGCTCCGTGGAGCTGGTGGACCTGACCGGTTCCTACTACGTCATGAACGCGGGGTCACCCGCCACGCAGTACGTGGACGGGTGGCTCACCTACCGCAGCAGCAACGTCCGGATGACCCGCTCCGCCACCGCGGCCGGCGTCTGGGGCACCCGGCTCTGGACCGCGAGCTCGGCGACCGGTGCGCTGACCGCGCTCGACATCGTCCAGAAGAAGGTCGTCGAGACGGTCGCCACGGGTGCCCCCTGCGTCATCAAGGAAGTACGGGCGGTCGGCCGTTGGGTCTACTGGAACTGCGGCCCGTCAGGCGCCGCCGGGGTCTGGGACCGCACGGCGGGGAAGTCGGTCGCCGTGCCGTCGGGACCGGCGCTCGTCGGTGACGGCTACCTCGTCCGGCACGACAGGACCGCCGGAAAGCTGATGCTCAGCGACTTCCACACCGGAGCGGTCGCCCCGCCCCGCCCCGTCGCCGACCTGCCCGCCGGAAACACCGCCGACCAGCGTGGACTCACCTGGGCTGTCGACAAGTTCGGCGGCGACATCGCGTATCTGGACGCCGGCCACGCGGCCCACGTCGTACCGAGTGGCGTGCCCACCCAGCCGCTGGAGAAGATCTCGGCGGATCAGGACGACGCCTATCTGGACCTCAAGGACAGCAGCGGAGGGCAGGTCTGGTCGAGCGCCTGGCAGCTCAGTAAGCCCGCGACCTGGACGTTCACGGTCAAGGACGGTTCCGGGCAGCCAGTCAGGACGATGAAGGGCGGCGGCGGCACCGAGGCCGACCTCGTCTGGGACGGACGCACCGACACGGGCGCGTACACCTACAGCGGCACGCACACCTGGAGCCTCACCGCCACGGCGCGCGAGGGCTCCGGCACGTACACCGTGAAGGGCACCATCGGTGTCTCGGGTGGCCGTCAGGGCTTCCACGACCAGGCGTACCACAGTTACGGAGACCTCCTCACCTTCAACTCCAACGGCACGCTGACCCAGCACTTCGGGCAGCAGGGCGGCGTCTTCTCCGGGAAGTCCTCCGGCGCCGGATGGCCGGCCGGGAGTGTCGCGATCCCGTTCGCGGACACGGGCAGCGACCGCTGTGCCGAACTGCTGGTGCGGATGCCGGCCGGGGAGCTGCGCCGCTACTCGGGCCGCTGCGGCGGGGCGTACACCCCGTCCAGCAGCCACGCCTCGCTTGGCACGGGCTGGCAGCAGTACGACGTGATGACGTCGACCGGAGACCTCAACGGGGACGCCAGGCCGGACCTGGTCACCCGCCAGAAGTCGACCGGGGACGTCTACTTCCACGCCGGTGCCGCGGGCGGGAAGTTCGCCGCACGGGTGAGGATCGGCAGCGCCCTGGGCAAGTACGCGCGGATGACAGGCGTCGGGGACATCACCGGTGACGGCAGGGCCGATCTGCTGGCCCACGACCGCAACGGCGGACTGTGGCGCTACGACGGCCTGGGCACCGGCCGGTTCGCAGGCCGGGCGCTGGTCGCCTCGGACTGGGGACGCTCGTACAACGTCGTGGTCGGCGTCGGCGACATCACGGGCGACGGAAGGCCGGACCTGGTCGAGCGGGACACGAGCGGCCGGCTCTTCCGTAACAACGGCAACGGCAAGGGTGCGTTCAGCAGCCGTACGCAGATCGCCACGGGCTGGCACGTCTACAAGGGGATCTTCTGATCTGGCCGGTACGGACGGAGACACGACGACGGCCGGCCCACCGGCAGGCCGGCAGGGGCGGGCGCCCGAGGCATCCGCCGGCTCCTGCAACGCCGGCCACAACGGCGGGTTCAAGGCCCCGGGGAAGCTGGCCTCGATACGCTGGCTGAAGTGGGCCCGCATCAGCTGACCACCCGGCAGCCCGTTCACCTGCGCACGAACCCGGCACGCCGACCCGTCCGCCCGGCCCGCGTACCAGCGGGAACCGGGCGCGACGGGCCCGTCACCGGATACCGGATCGGCTGCCGGGCCCGGGCGGGCTATGCTCGGGGGTGATCCGCGAGGGCCGTTAGCTCAATTGGTCAGAGCAGCGGACTTTTAATCCGTTGGTTGTGGGTTCGAGTCCCACACGGCCTACGCCTCAGCCCCAGGTCAGAGCTACTTTCTGATCTGGGGCTGACTCATGTTCGAGGCCATTTCGGGCTGTTGCTCCAGCGATGCTCAATCGAACCGCAAACGATCACGACATGACGGAGCCCCGACCGCTCGTTCAGTCGGGGCTCCGGATGCCCGCTCGTAACCGGATCGGCGTCGGCTGCGGGCGGGAGTCGGTGGCTACAGTGCGGGCGCGCGTTCCTCGTCCTGGCGGCGGTGCGCGACGATCGCGCCCGCGATGTGGTTGGCCCGGTCCCGGTCGTACTCAGGGGCCGCCGGTTCGGTGACCGCGGTCCACTCCCGCACGAGGCCGGCACAGTGCACGCATCCGGGGTATGGGCGGGGCACGGCCAGCAGTGGCGTGCTCATGACCTGGCCCCGCGCGGGCGTGAGTGCGGGTGGCGGCGGATCTCGATGTTGCAGTCGGACACCTGGGTCATGTCGCCGAGGCGTCGTGCCTCGGTGCGCTGCCTGTCGAGTGCCATGCAGACCGTGCACGCCGGGTTCGGTTTCGGGTCGGCCAGTTCCAGGGGGTCCGTCAGCTGGACTGCCTCGGTAAGGTCTTGCATGACAGTCGCCTCCACGCGATCGTCCGCACCCCCGGGCCGTGCCATCGGTCGCGGGGGGTCACTGTGAGGTCCACCATAGACGGAGAGAGATAGGCGCGATAGGCGCGATAGGCGTACCTATCAAACCTGTCTCGCTTAGCCACCCCCGTGCACCTAGCGTCACGCTCATGGACTGGCAGCCCGATATCCCCAGGTGGCGGCAGGTGTATGCCCTGCTGGAGGAGCGCATCGACAGCGGCGTGTACCCGCCCGGAACACGCCTGCCCTCCGCACTGGACTTGCAGGCGGAGACTGGGGTCAGTCCGGTGACGGCGCGCCGAGTCCTCCAGGAGCTGCGTGCGGCAGGTCTGGCGTACATGGAGCCAGGCATCGGCACCTTCGTTGCCCGACTGCCCGAGTCAGACGCCTGACCTGCGTTTTCACGGACGTCCGTGAAAACCCCGGACGCACGAAAGCGCCCCCCGCTCGGCCGGTGATGGCCGAGCAGGGGGCGTGGTGGTTCAGCGTCCAGTCTTCTCGTACAGCGTGAGGCCGAGAGCCCCGAGGCTGGCCAGGACAGCCAGTGAGGGCAGCGGCCAGCGAGACCGCTCCAGTGCGCCGATCCGGGCGTCGTGCTCGGCGAGCTGCTTGTCGGTCTGCTCGCTGCGCTGCACCAGGAGAGCGAGACTGCCATCCGTTTTCGTAAACCCGACGTCGACTGACCTCCGGATCTCCGCCAGTTCCAAGGCCACGGTCGCCGATTCCGGCGGCGTCACCACCTACACCCCTCGCGCGAGAGAGGCCGAGTTCGTGACGTCCCGCCACCGGGCCGCCAACCCCTTCAGCAGGGCTCCGCCGGCAGCGGCCCCGGCCACGGCGGCGTTATGCCACATGGTCAGGTCGAACGGGGCGGTGAGCACCAGCGCGCCCACGAACGCCTCCAGGCCGGTGGAGACGACCCGCTCGGCCAGGTCCCGGCTGTACGTCTTCGCGGTCTTCACGACGGTCTGCGTCGAGGGCAGGGGGAAGTCGGTCATGAGGATTCCTTCTCCAGCGCGGTGACGCGCTTCTCCAGAGCGGTGATTCGCTCATCGGCTGTAGGGGGCTTCGGGGTCGGGGGCTTGGTCGGCGGCTTCGGTGCGGACGGTGACCAGCTGGCCGCGTGCTTCAGGCGCTCGCGGACGCTCGCGCGGATGCCGTCCATCCCGCCGGAGATTCCGCGCGGGTCGACCTTCCCCGGCTGCCACTCGGCGTGGCCGATGACGGACGTGTCACCGTCCTTGCCCCAGCCATGAGCGCGGACCAGGGCAGCCGACGCACGGACGATCGCCTCACGCTGAACGGCCGGCCACGGGTCCTTGCCGTCGCCGAGGTTGACGCACTCGAACCCGTAGAAGCGGGCGTTGCCGTCGGTGTTCGCCTCGTTGTCCGCGGGGAGCGCCTTCTCCGCAATGACCGCGGCAAGTACGTCGTCATCACCCAGCCCGGCGTGGTTCGTCCGGCCGTAGCCGACCAGGTGGACGGTGCCGTCCTTCGCGATAACGCCGTGGCACAGGGGCCCGGGGAGGGTGCTGTGCCCATCGCGGCAGAGCTTGACGGTGGACGTGGTGCCCTTGGTCACGGTGTGATGGATCATCACCCCGTGGACCGGGCCCCACGCCCCCTTGCTGTTCCGGTTGTGGGTGCGCCAGCCGCTCGTCTCGACGACTTTCACGCCTTCGGCGCGCAGGGCCGCGATGAACGCGGCAGCGGACAGTGGTGCGGCCATGTACGTCTCCAGACATGGAAGAAGCCCCGGCCGAAGCGGCGCGGGGCTCGTGTGGGCGTGCGGGTCAGGTGCCGGGAATCTCGTAGTACCGGCGGGGGTAGTCCTCGGGGCTCACCGTGCCCTCGTGCCGGCCGTCGTAGCGGAGCACCCACCAGCCCTGCGGAATGCGGGTGGTGAAAATTGTGCCGTCGCTGTTGACGGTGAGCTGTAGGGAGCCGTCCTCGGTGACCCCGGCGAACTCGGCGTTGCCGAGCCAGTCGCCGACCTCGGGCCCGTTGGTGCCGGTGTACTGCATGGATTCGTAGCGCTGAACGATGACGGGCATCAGACCACCTCGTAAATGGTGACGGTGAAATCGGTGTAGCCGGTGCAGGCGATGCCGGGAGCGCCGGTTATGGAGCTCAGCCCGCAGCGCAGGTCCAGGGTGTGGGTGCCCGCAGTTGCCAGCGTTCCTCGCCAGCCCTTGCCTGCCATGTCGTAGTCGCCGGTATCGGACCCTGACGTGCCCTCGGCCCAGCGGGCCTCACCGGACTGCTGGACGCCATCGACGAACAGGGCGCCCTTGGTGTAGACGCCCGCCACGGCCGCCGTGACGTCGAAACTGAAATTGGCCTGGACGGTGTAGGTCGCGCCCGGTGCCGTGGTGGTGAGCGTGATGGAGCAGCCCTCCACGGCCGTGAACGTGGTCGTGGTGATGGTGGTGGGGACCCCGGCTTGGGCGTAGTAGGGGCGGGGCTGCATGCGGCTGAGCTGCCCGGCCTTCACGATCTGGCCCGCCAGAATGGGCATGCGTACCTCCTCAGAGCGCGGCGCGCATCGGGTGGGTGAGAGACAGCGGAGTGCCGGCCGTGTGTGCCTTGACGATGCCGTTGACGGACCGGACGACGGTCATCGTCTGCGGCGACGTGGTCGACACCGACGCATCGGGGACCAGGCGGACCGCCCACCAGTACGAGATATCCGCAGCCGTGGGGGTGAGGCCCTGCCGGCCGCGCACACGGGACCGAGAGGCCAGTGCCGGGGCCGTCGCGGTCAGCGTGATGTACGTCCACACACCCGCCGGTGCGGCGACGGCGACTGATGGGGAGGTAGAGATCAGGACGTCAGCCGCCGTGTACCAGTCGGTGACGATCCTCATGTCCGCCCAGCCCAGCGGCGAGTACACCCAGCCGGACATCGTGTACGAGGCTCCCGGTGTGATGGTGCCGACCGCGCTGTGCGGCTCGGCGTTCAGGCCGACTGCGGACGCTCCTCCGGCCGGCGTCAGGAGGATCGACCCCGTGGCGCCGCGGGCGGTGTTCACGATCGTGGTGGAGTAGGCGAGAGACGCAGACGCCGGGAGCCACCCCGTGGTGTCACCGGTCAGCAGCAGAGGATTCGGGTTGATCACCTGCCCGGCCGCGACCACGGTCACGACCTCTCCGCCCACGGTGAGGTCGAACGGGTACTCCATCGGGTCGGTTACCCATGCCGGGCCGGCAGTGGATGCCACCGACAGGGTGGTGGCCGCAGTTGTTACGGCGGCCACGAGTTGCGACCCGTCCGTGTCCGCGCGTCCGACCACCGGGTCGTCGGCCACGCCTACGGTCCAGGGCTGGCCGGGTACGCAGTTGAATGTGAGGGTCCAGGCATCCGCTCCGATCTCCTCGGTGTAGCCGCGGATGATCAGATCGACGGGTCCGGGCCCGTGGTCGGCTGGCAGGTCCGTGAGGCGTATCAGGTCGCCGATGTCGGCCCGGTAGATGTCGCTGATCATCGCGTAGACGCGCGCGTTGGCGAGGTTCAGCGTGATTTTGGTGTAGCGCAGGCCGTCGACCGTGCCGGTGTGCATGCGCCATTGGGCGTGTTCGTCGGTCTGGTGATCTGCCTCCAAAGAGAGTTTGTAGTCGACGTCGTAGCGGCCGATCCCGTCCGGAGGGTCCTGCACCGACATGCGGCCGGTCTCCAGAACCGCCCGTGCTGTCGTTCCGCCGTCCCGCGTGACAGAGACGTCGTTCTCCGACAGCTTGTCGTCGTCCAGAGGCTTGAACGGGGCGCTGATCACCCCGTCCGTGTAGCGCAGGGTGATGACGGGCACCTGGTTGTAGAGCGTGACGCGGGCCCGGTAGGCCAGCTCCCGCGCGTCCCGCCGCTCGATCAGGTACCCCAAGTCAGCTTTGGCGATGGTCGACAAGCTGTCGAGGTACTTCTCCGGGCGCTGGATTCCCAGCCGTGTCTGGTACGCGTCCTCGCCCGAGACAGAGATCGCGACACCGTTCTCCGTGGAGAGCCGCTGCATCCGCGCCCCTGCGGTCTCTCCTGGAAACCCCATGACGGCCTGGTACACGGCGCTGGCCGAGGGCCCGGTGTTGCTCCAGCACGTGAGGTACCCCAACGAAAGGTCGCCGGCCTCGGGGGCATCCAGGTCCCACAGGTACTCGATGCGTCCCAGCGCCTGGCCGGCGAGGGCCTCGACCCCAGCAGCGCGGAGAGCGCCATCGATGTACAGGTTCCAGGCGGTTGAGCCGCCGCTGACGGTTGTGCTGAACCGGATGTGGTGTGGCCTGCTGTCGAAAATCCCGGGATCGGCGACGGTGTCGAGGAAGGCGGTGCTGGAGCTGTCGGCGGCCACGGTCTCGCGGAAGATCAGAATCTGGTTCGGCACCGCCTGGGTGTAGACGCGCCAGATGGTGCGGTTGTTGGACTCGGTGCCCCGGCCTCGGTCGTGGACCTCGATGACCTCTGAGAGACCGGCGCCCGACCGCACGTGGTCGACGGACCACGTCGCGGTGCCGACGCTGCCGGGCGTGGCGGTCAGGATGCCGTTCTTCTGGTCGGGGAACTGCAGGACCGGCTCGATCCAGTCGGCGACCGACCCCTGGCCCCACAACGGGGGCGACTGCTTACCCGCGGCGATGACCGGAGGGGACCCGCGCAGGGCGGCGCCCCGTGTGGCCTGCTGCCCATCGGTGAGCGGCCAGCACTCCAGCGCGTTGCTGCCGAGCATGTACCGGCGGATGGCCGAGTCGAGCGGGCGGTTCCCCGCGCCGAGGCGGCGCATGATCCCGGCCGGGGTGATGGAGACCGTCCGGTCATTGCCGGACAGGTCACGCGAGGGCGGCCAGGCCGGGACCTCGCCCTCCATCCGGGTATGGAGGTTGGACAGTGATGCGCCGCCCGTCGTGGTCCACGTCAGGCCGGTGGTGTCCGTGGCCGTGCTGGCACCGGCCGAGGCCGTGTCAAAGACCATGTTGACCTTGAGGGCGGCCCCGTCGCGCAGTTGCAGGCCGTAGACCTTGCCCGCCAGTGAGTACATGGCTGTGCCCGCGGGCAGGGTCTGGAGCCACACGCTGTCGCCGAGCTCCAGCGGTGCGATCCCGTCGAAAACAGACGTGGTCCCGGCGGTCACGACAGGGGCCCCGAGCTGCTCCCAGCCGTATCCGTGCCGGGCGGTGTAGAACGTCACCGTGTTGCCAGCCGCGCCGTTGTCGATGTCGAGAACGGCGCGCACGGTGAGCCGCGGTGCGTGCCAGTCCGGGACGGGTACCGGCACGGTGGAAGCCACCCATTTCCGGGCGGCGATCGTGCCGTTCGACGACCAGACCAGCAACAGTTTGCCGGTGCCCTCCAGCATCAGGCCCCAGCTACGGTCCTCGGCGACCGTGTGGTAGCGGGCGGCGAACAGCTGCGGGCGGCGCCAGTCGTTCAGGACGACGTCGACTCGCACATCCAGGTCCCCAGCGACGCCGAGCGCCGCATGGTCGGGTGTGACCAATGCGTCGCCCGCTGCACCGGGGAGGTCCACCCACGGGGGGCCGGCCTGCACTCCAAACCGCCAGGGAGTGTTGCGGCCGACCTCCCCGTACAGCCGACAGTTCGGGTCCCGGGGGCTGTAGTCCCCCGAGCGGTTGTCGAGCAGCGCGGTAGCCGTACCGGGGTCGCTGCGGGCCCCCTCGGCCGACACGCCCCGCGTGATCGTGACGGGCGTCGACTCCCGCATGTCGCCGCTGATGTTGGTCCACTGGCCGCCGTAGTAGAGCTCGGTGACCCGGGGTGGGGGCAGGCTCGGCATGGGTCATCCCTCCGCGAATTGCACGACGTCGCCGCCGCCCTTGGTCCTGACGACGTTCCGGAAGAACTCGGTGAACTCGGAGTCCGCTCCGACGAGTTCGAGGACCAGGCGCTGGTCGCGGGGCTGGCCTCCGGTGCTCCGGACAGACCCGGCCACCGATCGCAGCATGCCGTCCAGCTTGGACAGCGGCAGGACAGCTTCCTGCTCACTGCCCTCGCCGATCATCGCCACGGTCGGGCCCGTGGTCACACCGCCCTCTGCGAGGTAGGGGATGTCCGGGGTGGACAGGGTCACCGACGGGATGTCGACGCCCATGATCGACCCGCCGCCGAGCGTCAGCTGGAAGTTGTTCCACTTCCAGATCAGGTAGTTCACGACGTTGATGAACCCGTACTTCAGCGAGTCCCACATGCCCGACGCGGCGCGCGCGATCCGGCCCGGCAGCCCTGCGACGTAGCCGACCAGGTCACCCAGCCAGCCAGCGACTTGACCGGGGACGCGCGAGAGATTGCCGATGTAGCGCATGACGGTGTCGATGCCGGCCGACGTCTTGTCCGAGATCCAGGCCCATCCGTCGTCCCACTTGCCTGTGATCCAGTCCAGGACGTCGGTGATCTTGCCGCCAATCCAGTCGAGCCCTTCACCGATCTTGGTCGCCATCCAGTCCCAGGCGCGCTCTGTCGCGGCGGCGATCTCGTCCCAGTACACGACGATCAGGACGATGATCGCGATCAGGGCGATGATCGCGGCGATGATCCACGTACCGGGGAAGGCCCAGAGCGCGGTGTTCCACGCCCATTGGGCGACTACGGCGATACCGATGGCGAGGGCCAGGCCGAGCAGGATCGGGACCAGCACCTTGATCAGGCCGGGGTGTTCCTTCATTAGGCCGGCCACGATCGTGAGGGCGGGGGCGAGCAGCTCACCGATCGTGGTGGCCATCGTCCGCATGATGCTGTCGACGGCCTGCGAGGCGGCCATGCTGTCCGTGACGTTCTTCGCAGCACCTGCCGTGTCGTCCAGACCGGTCGCGGCTGCCGCACCGGCGGCGTTGAGGTTGAGCAGGCTGTTGCCCATGTCCTCGCCGGGGCCGCCGAACAGCGCGGCCTGCAGTTCGGTCCGCTTGGTCTGGTCTTCCACGTCCTTCAGGGCCTTGGTCACCTGGTCAAAAGCCTGGGTGCCCTTGCCCTCGTTCATGAGCTTCTGGAGATCCTTGACGTTCAGGCCCAGCTCCTGGAGCGGCTTCTCCACCTTCGCGGTGTCGGCCATCAGGAGCGTGAATTCCTTGACCGCGTCGCCGAGCTTGTCGATCTGGAACGTAGGGTCCTGGGCGGCCTGGGCGAGCACGCCCATCATGTCCGGTCCGGTGAAGCCCAGTTGGTCGAAGAACTCTCCGTACTCGCTGATCATCGCCGGGATCTCCTCGCGGAGCTTCGGGGGGAGCTTCTGCGCGGCGGCGGTCAGCAGATCGAACGCCTCCAGGCCGTCCTTGGCCATGCCGGTCTTGATGAGCGTTCCCACGGCCTGGGTGGACTCGCCGACGTCGAACTCGAATGTGTCGGCCAGGGCCAGGGCGGACCGGGTCATCTGGTCGAGCTCGGCATCGGTGGCCTTGCCCAGACCGCCGATGTTCTGGGTGACAGCGCCCAGGGCGTCGCTGACGGTGCCGATGGAGTCGCCGAAACCGGCGCTGAACACCTCGCCCGCGACACCGCCGGCCCGCTCGGCCTCGGCCTCGGTGAGCCCGAGCTGATTGGCCAGTTTCGTGTTGGCCGCGCTGGCGTCCATGGCGTTGGCCAGGCCCATCGCGAACAGGCCGCCGATCGCGGCACCGGCCGCCGCGGCCTGGATACCGCCGAGGGAGGATTCGACCTCGTCGGCGGCGCCCTGCGCTCCGCCGGTGAGATCATCTGTGTTGATGCCGATCTCGACCATGAGCTCTTCGAGCGTCACCCGTTGCCCCCTTCTGTGAGGTCAGTGCCGCGCAGCCGCCGGTTCATGGCCTTGACCGTGGTGAGCATCTGCGTCCAGTCCGATGCCTCGGCCGCGCCCTGGTCCCACTTCGGGATGAAGTCCTTGGGCTCTTTCGCCGACTGGCCCTTGCCGCGGGCAGTGTTCGCCACGGTCGCGGTGAGAATCGCGAACTGGACGTCCTGACGCTCGGGGCCCAGGGGGCCGTTGATCTGCTCGTAAGCCATCCACTCCGTGAGCTCGGCCGAGTCCATGTCGGCGAGCATGTGACGGACCGAGCGAGCCCCGAGATGGGTCGCTAGTCGGAAGTAGAAGCGCCGCTCGGGGCGGCGTCGGAGTTTCCCGCCGCGTCCTCCACGGCCGTTTCCCCGAGCCCGGACAGGCGCTTGGCAATGTCGCCGAGCTTGTCGAGTACGGCCCCGTTCTTCGCGCCGAGCTCGGCGACTTCCTTGTCCGTGTAGAGCCGCTGGAACTCCTCGTCCACCAGGCACTTCGCGACGAGCTTGGCCAGCTGGTCGTTGAGGTTGACCCGCTGCGGCTTGCCGTTCGTGCCAAGGACGACCAGGGAGGACTGGTAGGCGTTGCGGTCGGTGCCGGACATGCCGAGGATACGGACGGTTCCGTGCCATTCCGGCACGGGCACGTCCTCATACGCCCGGTCGTCGGCGGCGTTGATCTGGTCCTTGCTGAGCAGTGCCATGGTGTCTCCGTTCAGGAAATGGTCGGCTTGCCGGAGACCTTGAAGGTCAGGCTGGCGGTGAGCTTGTCGTCATAGGGCGCCGACTTGGAGAAGCCGGTCATGACCGCGGCGAACGCGAACGTGGTCGTGTCGGCGTCGGGGAACACCAGCTGGTAGTTCCGCGGGTCCTTGTCCGCGAAGTCCGCTTCGAGGGTGTCGTGGGCGGCCGGGTCGTAGTTCACATCGATCGTGACCTCGCCCGGGTCGACCAGACCGCCGACGAACTCCATGTACTGATCGGGGGAGTCGTGCGCAGTGGTGTCGATCGTGTTGCGGGTGCGGCCCGCGTCCTCGACGTTCGTGACGTTGGCGACGGCGGTGAACACCTCGCCGGGGGTGGTGCCGTCTCCGCGCTTGAGCTGGGTACCGAACGCGTCGATACCGGCCATGGCTGCCTCCTGGGCATGGACAAGGCCCCGGCCGGCAGGCACGGGGCGAAGGGTCAGGGCTGTTCGGTGATCACCCGGTACCGCAGCACGAGGTGGCGGATGTTGCCGGGCGGCTCGGGGTCGGTCAGGGTCTGCCCGAACTCGTACCGGGTCGCGATGTGCTCCAGGCCAGGGACCGCGAGGGGCTGATGGTCGAGCAGCGCGGAGATGCGGGCGCCGATACGCAGCACCCGGGCGTAGCCGCGGTACTGGTCCCACACGTGCAGCGTGATCACGGTCTGCCGGCCGAAGCCGCCGTGCCGGTTGTCCGGGGTCTCGATCGCCTCGCCGAGGACGACGAACGGGTAGGGGACGCGTTCCGGGGTGTAGTCGTAGAGGCCCTCGATCAGCGCGTCCAGCGCACTGTCACCGGTCAGGACCGCGTGGAGGGCGCCCTGCACGGGGAGCATCGGGGACGAGGCGGTGGTCACGACAGTGCCCTCCTCACCTCGGCCCGGATTCGGTCGCCGATCTTCGTTCGCTCTGCCTCGATCGCGGGCCCGAGCGCGGGGCGGGCGGGAATCCGGCGGGTACCGAACTCGTGCAGGATCGCGTACAGGTCATCGCGGTCCCACCACCCGATCTCGGCCCGCAGCTCGTTGTTGCGGAACCTCGCCTTGACGCTGCGCTGGAGATTGGTGGTGTCCACGCGCACTGCCTGGGCGGTGTCGGAACGCACCGCCTCGGCCGACTCCTTCAGCGCCCGGAACGCGGCGCCCCGAATCTCGGGGGTGAGCTCGTCGAGGCGGTCGCGTAGCGCTTCCAGGCCCCGGATGTTGACTGTCACCCCGCTGTTGCGGGTCCTCGCCGGACGGCCGCCGCTGCGGCGGCGTCGGGCGGCCATGTCAGCGGCTCTTCCGGAGATCGCGGCGGATGGCGGCGAGCTCGGCAGCCACCGCCAGCAGCGCCCACGCAGACGCGGCGGCCGGGTCGTTGCCGCCGTTCTGGGCAAGCAGCTGCTCGGCGTTCTGTCTGCACTCCAACGAGTCGGCAGGCAGCGCTGCCCGCGCGCTGCCGTCGGACGTCACTGGCCGAGCTCCAGTACCGCGACCGTGACGGCGGTGACGGAGTTGTACGTGATTGCCGCCCGGCCGGACGTGCCACGGAATACCGGGGCGAGTGGCAGCACTGCTGACTTGCCCGCGGCCACGACGATCGCGACCTCGGGGATCGGCAGCCCGGACACGGTGCCGGGCGTCGCGACGGTGACCGTGTGGGAGGCGGCGTCTGCGTTCCTCACGAACAGGAACCGCCCCGGGCCGCACGGGGCGGTGTCGCCGAGCGCCGTAGCGGGGACCGCGAGCGCGGCCATGTCGGGCAGACCGCCGTTGACAGGGACAGGGATCACTGCGAGCAGGGCCATGTCAGCCACCTTCTTTCTGGATCAGCTCGCACGGAGCCTTGGAGTACACGGGGGTGGACGGCTGCACCACGGCCAGGACCCGAAAGGTCTGCGCCTGTCCGAGCGCGTCCATGCCGCGCAGCTCGTCGCCGCGGCGCACATCGGCGCGCGGCAGGAGGAACACGGTGTGGTCGTGCTTGGACTGGGCCTGCTGGGCGAGCAGCCGGTCGGCGTTGGACGGCTGGTCGACCTTGGCCCGGACGGTGCCGGGCAGCTGGACGTAGGTGGTCTCCTGCCCGCCGTATCCGTCGTCGGTGGTGCTGGGCCGCCAGACCACCAGGCGCCGGTTCAGGAACCGGCCCGGGCCCCTCACCGCGACCTCAGCAGCGATGCCCCGCCACCGAAGCGAGCGGCCAGGCGCTCGCGCAGATAGTCGGGCAGCTCCATCTCGGTGATCAGCCCGTTGCCGCCGTAGGTCACGGCGTAGTCGCCAATCCGCTCCGAGGTGATGTTCCCGGCCGCCAGCCCGGTGCCGTCGTCCTGCGCCCGGTAGGACACGAGGGCGGCGGTCACCATCCGGCACACGAGGTCGACGATGTCGGCCGGCACTTCGGGCAGGCCGTGCGTGTACGTCACTTCGATGTCGGACGGGCCGCCGTCCGAGGTCCAGCCGCCGAACCTCCACAGCCGGTCCGAGCGCAGCCGCCAGTCGGCGACCTCGACCCCGTCGCGGGTGACCGAGGCGACGGCGGTGACGGGCGGACCGGGCAGCCGCAGCCGTTGGTCCGCCTCGCCCTCCACCGTCACCGTCGATGTCGTCTCGGAGATCGGGGCGCCGGCCGCCTCGCGGACCGCGGCCGAGGCCACGGCGAGGTAGCGCTGGGCGATGGGTGTCTCGTCGGTTTCGAGGGTCAGGCCGAGGGCGACCAGGTCGGCCACCGTCGCCAGGGGTTCCAGTGCCACGGTGGCCTCCCGTCAGCCGGCCATCTCGATGAGATCGGCCTTCGTGTACGAGGACGCGTCCTCGATGGTCATGTGCTTGAGCCCGGCGACGTAGGCCACCCACTCGGGCTTCGGCGCGCTCTCCGCCGGTCGGCGGGGATCGCTGCTGGGCGCCGTGGCCTCGGGCTGCTCGTCCGGGTCAGACCTGAGCTCGGTCCGCGGCTGCGGTCCGTCCGCGTCCGGGTCGCTGTCCGGCTTCGACACCTTCTCCGTGCGCGGCTTCGGCCCCGGGGCGGACGCGTCGGCGGGCTTGGAGACCTTCTCCTTCCGAGGCCGGGGGCCCGCCGTGGACGCGGGTGCCTCGTCGTCCTCGCGCCGCCACTCGCGGGAGTTCAGCCTGGCCTCGATGTCCCGGGCGGAGAACGGGCGGCCCACCGTCAGCAGGACCGGGGCGCCGCCGGAACCAATCAGGCGAACTTCGTCGCCGTTCTTCATCTCCCCGGACATCAGATGATCACGTCCGCCGCGGCGAGGCCCTTGGCCCGAACGACCTTCGCCCCGTACAGGTGAAGGCCCTTCACGATGTCCGCGAAGCCCTTCTCCTTGCGAGCCGCCTCGGTCTTGTTGATCTGCTCGGCGTAGCTGACCGCACCGTTGTACCCGGCGATGACCAGCTTGCCCGCACCGGCGCCTGGGCCGTTGGGAGCATTGTTCGACTTGCGCAGGGAGAACCCGGCGGCCGAGCCGATGATGCCGTTCGCGCGGGTCGCCGCAGCGGCGGGGTCGCCAGCGGACACGAACCGCGGGTCCTTCTGGAGCAGGCCGTGGAACTTCGGGGTGACGACCGCCCAGCGGCTGCCGTCGGGGACGTCGTCCTCGTCGAGGACGACACCCAGGTCGACCAGGAGGTCGTAGGCGTCGCCCGGGTCGGCCAGGGTCTGCTCGGCGATGAGGTTCCCCGCGTCGACACCGGCGGCCATGAGCCCGGCAATGTAGGTGTCGGACACGTCGCGGAGCTTGTATCCGGCCTTGCGGGCCTGCTCGGACAGAACCTTGCCGCCGTTCTTGGCCTGCCGCTTCTCCACATCGTCGACCTCGAACGCGAAGTACTTCGACTGGTTGATGACCAGGGTGGAGTCGACGTCGTCGACGTCCTCGATGGTGATGTCGGTGTGCGGGGTGTAGGTGCCGATGGTCGGCTCCGCCAGGGACACGATGTGGACGGTGTCTCCGGCCGCGCCGATGTCGCCCTCGTAGTCGCGGTTCACGACGCCGGGGGCGCCGTAGACGTGCGACTTCTCCAGCGTGACCAGCAGTTCCGAGGACCACACCTCGGGGATGAATGCCGCAATGGCCATGGTGTTCTCCTTGTGGGGCCGGGGTCAGCCGGCGTTGCTGAGCATGTCGTCGAGCTGGCCGTCTTCCTTGGCCTTGACGATCTGCGCAGGGGTCATGGACTTCAGGTCTGCTCGCGTGAGCTGCTTCGGCCGGCCCGCCTTGCGCGCTGCTCCGCCGTCGCCCGTGCCCTGGAACCGCTTGGCCGTTGCGGCCGCCAGATAGGGCCGTTCCTTCAGGAGGTTCTCGATCGCGTCCGCGACCTCGTCCTCGTCGACCTGGCCGTCCTCGTCGACCTCGAACTGATCGAGGTCGATGTGGACCAGGGCGTCCTTGGGGTTGATGAGCTTGCCCGTCGCGGCGGCCTTGAGCTCCGAGCGCAGAATCCGAGAGTTGGCCTTGGAGAGCGCCTCTGATTCCGCCTGCCGGCGGACCTTCTCGCTCTCGTCGGTGCCGTCCTTCTCGGCGAGCTGCTGCTCCAGAGTGCGGCGCTTGTCGCGCTCGGCCTTGAGCTTGCCCTTCATGGCGTCCAGGGCCCGCTTGCCCTTGTCGCCGAGGTCGGCGGCACCGTCCGGGTCCTGCTCGTCATCCGGCTCGTCGTCGTCGGGCTCGTCGTCCGGCTTCTCCTCGCCCGCGTCGCCAGGCGGGGTCTCGTCCTCGCCGCCGTCGGCGTACAGGAAAGGCGAGAACGGGTCCGCCGGGTAGGGATGGGTCCAGCCGGGCGCGTGCGAGCGGGCATGCCGGGGCAGGGTGCTGCGGTTCATGGGGACTCCCGTTGCGGGTGTGAGCCCGGGCGTTGCGCGCGGGCGGGTCAGAAGATGTACGCGTGCTGCCGCAGCAGCCGGACCGCATGCGCGCGGTTGTCGGCGAGGCGGAAGATTTCCTCGGGCATCAGGCGCGGCGTCCTGCTCACCCGGTAGCGCTGCCCGTCAGCCTTGCCGAGGTTCTGCAGGCGCTTCCCGGCGATGCCCCGGGCGGTAGTGCCCTCGGTCGTGGCAAGCACCTTGCGGCCGAACACGGTGGCCGTCTCCATGCCCCGCCTCGCGTTGACGAGCAGCCCCAGATCGGCGCCCTCGGCGAGCGCCTTCGCCCCGGCTTCGCCGAACGTCTTCCTGCGCTGCGCATCCGACATGGAGTCGACCAGCTTGCGCGGGTCCTGCGCGGTGGGCCGGTGGTCGCGGGTGACGGGCTCCATCCCGCACTGGCAGCGCGGGTGACGCAGGAACCCCGTGGACGTGCCGTACTCCTTACCGGCCAGGACCAGGCAGCGAGAGCAGGCCCCGGACTCGGTCACCCGGATGTACGCGGTGACCGACGGGCGGGTGACCATGCCGACCTGGTCGGCGGCCCGGCCGGCGTCGGCGACGGCGGTGCGGGCCACGATGTCGAGCAGGGCGCTGCCGCGGGCCATGGCCTGGGCGACCGGGGCCCCGGCGGTGACCATCCGGAACGCGGCCCACATCGGGCCGGCCAGCACGTCGGCCAGGGGCAGGCCCTCGCCGGACACCCCGGCCAGCATCGCCGGGTTCAGCTGGTCGGCGTCCGGCCGGTCCGGGTCCTCGTCGCCGAGCAGCCGCGTCAGCCACGACTCGGTCGATTCGGCAGCCGCGAGCTGGGCGCCGGACACGATGACCAGGAGGCGGGCCAAGAGAGGCAGCCAGGAACCACGGATGTCCTGCGGGTCCGTCTGCCGCCACAGCCGTACAGCAGCCCGCCCAGCAGCCTGGGAGAGCCGCTCCCTGGCCGCCTGGTGGGCCAGCGCGAGAGGTGACGGGCTCATGCCGCAGGCTCCTCTACCGGCCCGTCAGGTGTGTCCTCCTGCCCGGGCGGGGCCGGTGCGGGGGTACGCCCGTCGACCATCATGCGGGTGATCTCCGAGACCGGGTCTGCCTCCATCTCCCGAGCCCGCATCGCGAGCATGTCCGACACCTCGGTCGGGGTGAGCCCGTACTTCGAGGCCAGCCACTCCAGCGGGAATCCGATGCCCTTCAGCTTCACCAGCGCGTCCGCCAGCTGCGCGTGGCTGCGTGATTCGGCGTCCGCCCACAGGACCCGGCCCGAGCGCAGAGCATCGGCCTTGCGGTCGTCGCCCTGGGCCAGGGCGATGAGGCGAGCGGCCTCACGGATACCCTGCCCGTACCAGAGCTGTTTCTCCTCGACCCGCTTCACCAGCCCGGTCTCGGCGGCGAGCAGCGCATCCGCGCTGAGGTTCGCCATCTTCCCGATCAGGTAGTGCTGCGGGGTGCGGGTCTGGGCAGCGAGGTGGCCCACTGCCACCTCAATCAGGCCGGTGTACATCCCGAGGTTGGCGGCCTGCCACTCAGCGATCTTCGCGTCCTTGCCGCTGAACATCATCACGCGGTCCACGGCGAACTTCTCGATATCGACGGGCTTCTCGCCGACGACGACACCCTCGCTGTTCAGCACAGGCAGCTTCGGCGCGTCGGCGCCGAGAATGACCCGCTGCGGGAAGGACGCGTAGTCCGAGGCGGTGAACAGCTGCGCCCACAGCAGGTTGATGGCGTCCTGCATGGAGATCACGCCCGCCACGTCCGACATCGGCTCACCGACCAGGGACGGCTTGTTCGGCAACTCCACCATCGGCACCACACCCATGGGGTTGGGTTGCGGGTTCGGCTCCTCGTCGAGCTCCCGCGGCCGCCACCGCTTCAGCTCCTCGTCGACCTCCGTCATGGCCGGCGACTTGGCGTCCTCGCCGTACATCACCGGGCGGGAGAACTTCCACACCTCATCGGGCAGGTACAGCGTCGCGAAGTCCTCGCCGCCGTCCTGCCACCGCTTCAGCGCGGCCCGGCGGTGCCGCCTCGATCCAGGCTCATAGGCGAGGATGCACTGGGAGGCGTCCTCGAACGTGACGACCGGCATGTCCGGGTCGTCGGGGTCCCCCCACACCAGCACGAAGCACCGGGCGCCGTTCACCGCGCCGAGGAACCCCAACTGCGAGTCGGCGTCGAGGCCGTTGACCTGCCACACCTTCCACAGATCCTTGTCCGCCTCCGTCTCCCCGGCGGCCTGGATGCCGTTCACGGTCAGCCGCTCCACCGGAGAGTCAGCCACCACCTGGACCCAGTTGTCACAGAAGTCCCGGTAGCGGTCCCCGTGGTACTTCGAGAACGCGTCCGAGGCGTACTTCAGCCGCCCGCGCCCCCGGTAGTAGGCGTTGTGCCGGTCGATGTCCGTGCGCCGGTTGATGAGCTCCTGTTCCAGCACGGTCACCAGCTGGAGAGCACGCTCCATCGTTGCCATCGCTCTCCTCTCACGCGCCGTAGTAGTAGGACTGCTGCCGCACGGCCAGCCCGGCCTTGATGACGTCGCCGAGCGCCTCATGGGCGAGGATGCTCGGGATCGTGGCGTCGATCTTCTGCGTGGGACTGGCCTTCTTCAGCACATAGCGCTCCATCGGCCGTGCTGCCGCGCGGGTGTTCTCGATGTGGGACTGCGTGATCTCGCACCCGTCATGCCGGAAGGTGCCGTCCCTCTTGATGACGTCGGTCTTCAGCCGCTCGCACGCTGAGTGCATCTGCACGATCCGCCGGGTGTGCCAGCGGATCACCCGCTCCTCCCCGAACTCGTCGACCCAGTCGTCGATCTCTGTCTCCCAGTACGGCGGGTCCGCGTACAGCCGCACCACGTCGTACCGGCGGAACAACTGGCCCATGGCCGCGCGCACCTCGGCGCGCGGGACCTGGCCGCCGGTGTCGGCCGGGTTCCAGATCGTCGGAGCGTCGTCCGGCCCGTACAGCGGGGTGAACTGGTAACCGTCCATCGTCTCGGCGCGGATCGCTGTCCAGTCGTCCGAGTCGGAGCCGTCGAAACCGAGCACGATCCGGGTCATCGGACGCACCCGCTGCGGGCTGGCTTTACGCGCCCACTTCGCGCCGTCCAGCCAGGAAGCCGACCCCGCCACGCACCGGTTGCCGAAGAAGCGTTCCGCCTGCGCGGGGTCCTTCTCCATGATCTCGGCGGCCTCGGCCTCGATCGCGTCCAGGTCCACGTGCGACGACCCGGCGTAGACCACGGTGTGAATCTTCCGGCGGTCCCGCTTGTTCGCATAGGACAGCGTCTTCGGCGCCTGCGGGTGGTAGCGGAAGATGTCCCGGGCCTTCGCCTCCGACGTCGACTGCGCGACGCTGTTCTCCGAGGGGTCCCACCCGTTTGTCGTCTCCATCGACCGGCCGCCCATGCCGGCCGCACCGCGGCGCTGGGTCTCGGCGACCCGGCGCAACTTGTTCGCCGTGTTGTACA
The DNA here is from genome assembly GCF_042717135.1 of Streptomyces sp. NPDC058620. Lineage (NCBI taxonomy): Bacteria > Bacillati > Actinomycetota > Actinomycetes > Kitasatosporales > Streptomycetaceae > Streptomyces > Streptomyces sp. NPDC058620. Next base: position 44,981 of record NZ_JBHXQO010000037.1, on the reverse strand, counting down.
GGCCGGTCTCGTCCTGCATCGCGAAGATGATCGGGTTGCCGAGCCTGCTGAGCGCCGACGAGGTGACCACGTCGATGCGCCCGTCGTCCCCGACCCGGGTGAACTCCTCGCCCGACTGCATCACTTCGGCGAGCGGGCCGCGCTTCACCATCTGCCGCAGCGGCCGGTACACGTTCGCGACCTGGTCCTCGGACGTGGCGGTCAACTGGATCAGAGGTGTCGGCCACGGAACGCCCATCGGGTCACCGGGCACGTAGTCCTTCCACCACCCGCACCCGCACCCGTGATCAGAACACCGGTATCGCTCCCCGCCCTTGGCCCAGCCGTTGAAGACGGCCGGGCCAGCCGCCTCGGCCAGGACGATCGCCGCCGACCACGGCCCCTTGCCCGTCTTCTGCGGGGCCACAACCTGCGACCGCCGGTACTGGAACGCGGGCGCCAGCTGCCCGACGGTGGCCGTCGGCTTCACTCGGTAGTGGTTGACCGTGCACCACAGCTGCCACGGGTACAGCTCCATGTCCTCACCGGCGCGGAATCCATCCGGGACTGGGCAGTGAGCTTCGATCCAGTCCGGCACGATCCACATCGTGGGGAAGTCGACGACGAACTCGGCCCCGGCATCAGGCGCCTTCGCCACTGGGCACGACCCTCAACCGGTCTCGCGCCGACGGGCGCCGGGCAGGTGCCGCGGCAGTCGGCGCGGCGGCAGTCGGCTCCTCGATCGCCGGGGCGATCTTCCACCGATTCCGGTTCATGCCCGCCACGCTCAGCCCCAGCGAATCCAGGTAGCTGCGGACCATCTTCTTCACGTCCACGCGCGCGTCCGCCCGCTCGGCCTCGGCCAGCGTCCGCACGAACAGCGCGACTTCAAGGGCCTGGTCCATGTCCTCCCACACCGTGGCCTGCGGCTTCTTCCACAGGTCGTCCCACAGGTCCAGCTCACGTTCAGCCGGTGTCGTCAGCGGCCACTCCGGCGGGTCACCGGCCCGGCCCTCGGCCGGCAGCGTCCGCCACCCGCCCTTGTCCATGGACGCCGCGCTCTTCAGCGACCGCGGGTCCGGCGGCGGCCCGGACACGGCGCGTGCTCCACCACGGGGCATGTTGATCACTCCTCCACCGCTGCGTTGCGCAGCAACGAGAGCCGTCACCTTGCGTGACAGCGGGGACCCTATGAACCCGACGGACCTCCGAGCGCCCTCCCCCGCGTCTGGTCCCCCCTGAGCCGCCGGGGGTACCCCCCTGGGTCGGGTCGCTCAGCGTGACGAGGGCAGGTCAGTGTCCGAAGGTCTCGCGTGCCGTCTTCCGGCTGTGATGCCGCTTCGACATGGCCTGCCAGTTCGTGGGGTCGAAGCCGCGGGGTCCGAGCGGGCCGAGTCCGTCGATGTGGTCGACCTCGGTTGCCAGGTCGCGTTGCAGGGGCAGCAGGGGCGAGCACTCGTCGCACTCGCAGTACGGATGGTCTTGCAGGTAGCGCGCGCTGGCGTTGCGCCAGTCACGTCCTCGTCCTGCGTTGCGGTAGGCGGGGCGGGCCTGGGTGGCCTTGGCCTGGCAGGGGGGACATCGGCCCTGGGGGGTAAGGGTCGGGCAACCTGGCGTCGGACAGACCTGCAGGGCTCGCCTGGGCATGGCTCCCTCCTGCGCTTCAGTCGATGGGGATGCGGACCACGGTGGTGGCCGGACCGTCGCCGTACCGGATCTTGTGGCCGTCGTGGGTGCTCAGGTAGAGGGTGGCGGTGAGTTCGTTCACGCTGAGCGTGATCTCCCTGACGTCGCCAGGGTCGAGGCCGAGCGTGCGGCAGATGTCCCGCAGCGTGCCGCGCGGGAGCTTTGACGGGACCGGCGGGAGTTGGACGGCGATGGGCTGGCTGTCGGCCACGGTGTCCTCCGGGCATGACGAAGGCCCCGTCCATGGGGCGGGGCCTGGTGTCGGCGGTAGGGGCGCCCGTTGCGGGGATTACCGGCCACGGGCGCCACTTCAGCTACTGGGCGGGGACGGTCCACTCCAGCGGCTCGTCCATCGACTCGGGGGCGTAGACGATGCGGGCGGGCCGCTGGTCACTTGGAACGGGAAAGGGGATCTTCCCGCGCACGCACCGGTCAACCTTCACCATCACGTCGTTCGGGAACTCGGGCTTGGGCAGGTCGCCGCCGCCCAGGCCGGTGGCCTTGATGCGGGTCCCGTCTTCGTAGTCGAGGGACCAGGGGAACTGGCTGACGCTGATCGTCTCGCCCTTGACATTGCAGACCTTGACCTCGGCGGTGGCCCAGACGTCGCCGCCTAGCTCGTCGCTGGGAGGTTGCGGCCCTTTTACGGGCTGTGCGTAGGCGATGACGGTGGCGCTGAAGGTGACGTTGTTGGGAGCGTCGTTGATGTCGGCGGTGTCGCCCACGTCGAAGGTGGTCTGCTGCTTGGGTTCGGGGGTCGGGCTGACCGTGGTGGGCGTCGGGTCGGGCTTGGCGTCGCTCTTGGTGACGCTGGCCGGCTCGGGCTCGCTGCTGCACCCGGTGAGGGCGAGCAGCCCGGCCGTGACGAGTGCGGCAGTGATGGTGCGGGTGCGCATGGTCCCCCCTGGGACGTGGTGGTGAGGGGGACATCATCCCGGCATATGCCCTGCCTTGTATGGGCGTTCCGTGATCTGATCACACAATGGAGAAGCGATGGGGTGACGAGTGGCGGCCTGGCACGCGTGTGCGGATGCACGACAGCCAGAGCCCGACTAGGGAGATACGGGATGGCGTGATCAAGGACCGTTCGTGGGGGCGTGATCGGGGAAAGCCGATCTGGTACTTCGAGGTGCTGTTCGATGGGGACACCGAGACGCGCGTGTACACGCCTGGGGTTATGCACAGCGCTGTAGAGGCGGCCCAGAAGGCAGACGGCTAGTTGTTCAGCAGACGACGAAGGCCCCGACCGGGTGGCTGTGGTCGGGGCCTTCGGCACGCTTGTACGTATGTCTGGACATGCGTGTGGTGCTCAAATCGTGGCGCACGAATTGCCGCACGTCAAGCGGCGGTTGTGGCGCGTTGTCCGGGGCGGGTGGGCTTGGCCGCGGTTCGGGCTGCTTCGACGTCGGCGAGGCGGTAGACGGGGCGCTTGGGGGTGCCGCCGCAGGGGGCGAGGATTCCGCGCCGTCGCCAGTCGCGGATGGTGGCCGGCTGGACGCCGCAGTTGAGTGCGGCGAGCTTGGTGGTGAGCAGGCCGCGGGGCGGCAGCAGGTACTCCATGAGCCCATTGTGGCGCGCGGGGGCGCTGGAAACTTTGCGGAGACGCGCAAGGTTTCCAGGGTGGACCTGGTCCGCACAATCTGCGTACCAGCCTCGCGCGCGTGGAGGCCCCAGGAAGGCTCTCCGTACCGGCGAACGAAGAGCCCCCTGCCCCTCGCGCGCGTGGAGGCCCCGGTCGTCGTGGTGACGGCCGGGGCCAGCGGGTGTAGCTACACCGTCAGGCCCAGCTCTCGGGCCAGCCGTCGCGGGTGAGGAACTTGTCGGCGGGGAGCTCCAGCCCGGCGAGCACCTCGGGCGAGGCTCCGGCGATGGCCCGGACGTACTCGACGTCGCCGGTGCAGAGCGTCACCTGGTTGCCGTTCTCGTCGGTCGCCAGGATGAGGCCGTAGCCGTCGGGGACGGCGTTCAGGTTGAGCTTGCGGCAGAGGCGCCGGTAGTTACCGGAGCCGCCGAGATCGGCCGGGGTGGCGAACGCGGTTTCGCGGGGAGTCAGCATCTCGTCATCCTCTCGTCAGTGGCTGTGCGCGGGGAAGTGTCCGCCGCACTGGGGGCAGTACGGGAGCTCCGGCTGCTCGAAGCGGAGCGCTTTGAGGAGTGCTCGGATCATCAGAGGGCCTTCTCTCGGACGGGCTCTTCGGCGGAAGAGGGGCCGCTCTCCGGCCGCTCTTCGGGGGTAGAGCGTGTGGTCTCACCTGCGTCTTCACCGGTAGAGAGGGGGCTCTTCTCCTGAGAGGGGAGGGGAGTGGTCAGGTCGGCGAGGCGGACCCCTGAGAGGCCCTTGGCCTTACCGATGGTGAAGGTGCGGGTGACGGTGATGCCGAGGGTGTTCAGGGCCCCTCGCAGGGCGGCGTCGTCGTACTTCTCCATGCCGGGCAGTTCCCTCATGCGGGGGTACAGCTCGGCAAAGTGGACGCCGGGGCGGTCGCCGATGACCTCGATGAGCCACTGGACGATCGCATCGCGGGGGGTCTTCGGGGCAGCCGCGGGGACGTCCTGCGCTGCTTCGCTGGGGGGCTTGTCGGGGGCGCCGACCATGTAGGCGGCCAGAACCCAGCCGAGGGCGGCTGCGGCGGTGGCGTAGGTCGTGTAGTCGGAGACGAAGAGGACGTAGGCGCCGCCGAGGAGGAGCCCGACCCGCTTGAGAGGGGCCCGCTTGTCGAGTTCGGGTTCCGGTACGGCCGCGGGCTTCTTCTGGTCGATCTTGGAGTCGGCGGCCTGGTCGGCCTTGGCCTTCTGCTGGCCCTTGGCGGGCTGGGGCTTCTCGGCTAGCGGTTCGGGCGGGGCGGGGGTGCGGTACTTCGGGGAGGTGACCCAGCCGGTGATCCGGTCGTAGAGGATGACCGTGCCGTCGCCGAGGGGCTGGATGAGGGGCTTGACGTTCATCGGCCGACACCGGTCTGGGTGACGGATTCGCCGACGCTGTTGCCGACGTTCTGCACGGTGCTGAACATGTCGGCGACGATCCCGCCGGCGCTTCCGGCGAGGAGGGCGACGGCGAGGGCGGTGATGATGATGGCGGACTTCTCGGCGTCCTTGTAGACGTTGTTCCGCCACTTCACGACGATGATCGTGCACATGATGATGCCGATCACGAGGGCACCGAGTGCGCCGCCGTTGACGTCGAGGGCGGGGGCCTGCTCGGGGGCGGCGGCCATGGTGTGGCGGGTAGCGGTGTCGATCGCGGCGGTCAGGCTGGTACGCATCAGGGTGCCTTTCAGAGGCCGAGAAGCTTGGCGATGGTGGTGGCGGACGCGGCGTAGATCGCCCAGACGGCCAGCCGGTCACTTCGGAAGAGGGCGGCGGGGACGCGCACGAGGATGTAGGCGGTCAGCCCCCAGCCGAAGGCGTAGGCGATCACGACCGGTTCCCGTCGACGATGTGGCGGCGGAGGTCGGTGGCGTCGCGGCGGGAGAGCCCGTACTCCTCGCGGAGGCGCTCGATGGTCACCGGCCGGTTGGTCTCGGTGACCACCTGCCGGTTGAGCTGACGGGCTTGTTTCCGCAGCTCGGACGGGCTGATGGTGACCGGGACGGTGACCACCTGCCGGGGCTCTGCGGCGGCCAGGCTGCCGGTCAGGGCGGAGGACTGGCGGTGGTCAGCGATGGGGCCGAGGGCAGACCGGTCGAGGGCCTTCCAACTGGTCTCGATCGCGGGCCGGGTGACCACCTGCTCGGGCTCCTCGGCGACCCGTTCGATGGTCACCTCGGTGGTCACCTCGGCGGCGGTGGTGAGTGCCGTGCGGCACATGACGGGCAGCATCCGGGCGTCGGCGGGTACCACCTCGGGGCGGCGTCGGGTGACCACCGGATCGCCGTACACCTTGGCGACCTTCGCTGCGGCCAGCTCGGCGTGAAGGTTCCGCTCAGTGGCCGGCTCCGGCTCGGCAACCACGGTCGTCTTGACCGTGGTCGGTGCTTCGCTGAGCCGGTGGACGCGCCACAGGACGAGCGGCGCGATCGCGGACACGGCGACTACCAGCGGCCATTTCACGGGCAGGGTGCCGGAGCTCACGAGGTGCGAGGCGGCGTTCACGAGGATCAGGGCGAGCACGGCCGCGGTGACGTCCCGCTTCGCCCGCAGCGCCTTCACCGCGTAGATGTCGAGGGCGGCCGGCACCCCAGCAGCGACGTACTTGCCGAAGCCGCAGGCGCGGGCCAGGTCGTACTCCGCCGAGGCAAGCACGACGAGGACGGCGATCAGCGCGCCCCAGAGCAGCGGGTCCTTCTTCATTTGGCACCTGCCCGCATGGTCGACAGCTGGCGGGCGTAGACGCGGATGGTGCGGGCGTGCTCGACAAGGGCGGCGGCGACCTTGTCCAGGTCGGTCGGGCTGAACTCGTGCCACTCGTCCAGCTCGATCCCGACGTTCATCTGACTGTCGGTCTCGCTGAACGGGCGCCACACGAAGAACACGGGCAGGGCCGAGATCAGGCCGTGGCACGGGGTGGGAACGATGAGCGGGGTCTTGGCGCTGTGGTGCTCGATGTCCTCGCGGTAGCCCTCGAAGTCGTGGGGGGCGATGCACCAGGCGGGTTCGGGGATGGTGACGTGGCCGTGGTCGGCGGTCTCGACGGTGACGGTGCGCGGTGCGGTCATCGGCCGGCCTCCTTGTCGAGGGCGGCGACGAGCTCGCGGAGGCGGGTCTCCAGCTGGACGGCGGCGCGCAGCATCGCCTTGTCGTCGTGGATGTTCGCGATGGCCTGCTCGGCGAGGGAGGCGCGGGCGAGATCGAGCGCCATGTCGAGGGGCGAGGCCCAGGCGTCGCTGTCGTCGGCGGGGTCGTGGAGCGGCGCGTATGCGGTGGTGTCGGCGCTCATCAGACCGTCACCCCCTGCGCGATGAGGCGGAGGGCGGTGGCGTACTCGCCTCGGGTCTGGTCGCGGCGAACGGGCGGCGTCGCGGCGAGCAGGTCCTGCTCGGCTGCGAACGCGGCCTCGGTGGGGCCGTGCAGCTGCTCGGCAACGACGAGGGCCTGGGCGAGCCGGATGGCGTCCAGCATCACGGCGTCGGGTCGGAGGCTGGCGAGCTTGTCGGCGAGGTGGCCGAGGAGGGTGCGGGTGTCGTCGCTGAGGACGAGGGGCGTCGTCACTGGGCGCCGCCGGTGGGGCGGATGCTGCCGGTGACGCCTGCCTCGGTGGCCCGCACGGTGGTGGTGCGGCCGTCGTGGCGGCGGATGGTGCCGACGGCGATCAGACGCCTGTCGGGCTGGGTGATGCTCTGAGCTGCGGGCATGGCAAACTCGGCCATAGCCGTCCTCCTGGTCTGTTCAGGGGTGGCGGTTAGGCCCTTGGCCGGGATTGCCGTCCCGGCCTTGGGCCGTCTTCAGTTGTGGGGGGTAGCTACATCTGCTTCTGCTTCAGGGCGTTGATGGCCCTGCTGATGCCGGCCCGGGTGACCCCGAGTTCTCGTGCCACGGCTGCTTGGCTGCCGAGTTCGGTCTCGCCGTCGATCAGGGCTTGGGCCCGTTCGTCGGTGGCTTCTCGGTATGCCTGCTGTGCGGCGTCTTGCTTGCGGACGGCTTCGTCATGGCGCTCTCTCCACGTAGTCACGTCCCTCCTAGTACCGGATGCGGTGCCTGTTCCACAACTGTAGCCAGGGGTGGCGACAGTTGTCAAGGGGGGTGGCGACAGCGTGTCAGGCGGCATCGCGCGCCGCCGCGCCCTCATCGATCCACGTCTTCAGCTGAGCCCACGTGGCAGGCGGCCAATTCATCCCGCACCACCCGCAGTGAACGACCTGCTCGCCCGGAGCCAGCCGCAGCACCGCCCCACAGATCGCACCGCTCACGTCTACCGACTGGCAGTTGCCGACCCGGGTCCCGCGGTCGGGCGAGGGCGGCCGGATCATCGTCGACACCGACCGGGCCAGCTCCCGGATCTCGCGGGCGAAGTCGCCGGCCTCCGGCCACGACACAGCGATCCATGGCATGTGCCCCAGCAGTTCCCCGCACGCCCGCTCGACTCGGCCCTCGGGGCTTCCGGTGTGCTCAGGCTCGGGGCGGCCCCGGTCGTGGCGGACCGCGTCGACCCAGGACTCCAGCAGCCCCGCCATTCCCCCAGGCCCGCGGACGTCGAGGACGTCGAGGGAGACAGGGATCGGAGCCGGGCCGCCCTTCCCGGAGCGACCCTGGCCGACACCGCCCGCCGGGGCGAGCAGCGCACCGAGCCCGCGATACAGGACGGGCAGGGCCTCCAGTCGGACCCTGGTCGCCTTCGTGCAGCCCGGACAGATCATGCTTCCGGTGTCGTCCGGCTGGTCGCACAGCAGGCAGCTGGTCACTGCTCCTCCATGTGGTCCCACTCGGCGCTGCCGCACATCGAGCCGTAGCCGACGGCGGTGCACGGGTGCAGGGAGCCGTACCCCTCGTAGGCGTGGGTGGTGAGCGGATACTTCCTCGGCGGCGCGATGGCCTTGACCAGGTCGTCGAGCACCTCGTCGGCGGGCACCCAGACGAACCCCTCAAAGTCGAGGGCGGGCATGGTGTCGTCGTCCGGGTCGATGTGCCGGCGCAGCGCCACACGCAGGCGGTCCCGCAGGGCAACCGTTGCCTGCTGAGCAACGGTTGTCTCCGTCGCGCTGACGGAGACAACCGTGGGCTGCTGCTTCACAGTTGTGGGCTGCTGCCCCACGACTAGGTGATGGGTCGATTCCCTGCCGGAGTAGGTCGTGACCGTCTCGGCCACGACTGAGTGACCGGACGTCACTCTGTCGGACGCAACCGTGTCGATATCGACACGGTTGCCGTTTGTGACCGACAGGCTGTCGGTCGCAACCGTGGGGATATCCCTACGGTTGGCCGGACCTGCGTGGTCTGCTGAGCAACGCAGGTGGGTGTCGATGGCGTCGCGCAGCTGCACGAGCGCCTCGGGCATGAGGCCGACGTCGACGGCCCACTGCTGCGTGTCCAGGTACGTGATCTCCGGCAGGTGCACCATCACGTCACCGTCAGGGGTACACGTCAGCGTGTACCCCTCACTTGCTTCCTTCGGGGAAGCAAGTCCGGACCCTTCTTCCTGCTGCCGGGGAAAAGCCTGGTCAGGTGGGTTTTCCTGGGATCCCGGGGCTACCCCGCCGCCAAGGGTTACGGTCTGGGCGTAACCCTTTTCGTTGCTGTTCACGCGTCCCCCCAAGTCCGGCTGCCGATGTACGAGGGCTGCTCGAACCGCAGCGGGAGACCGGCCCGGTGGCCCAGCCGGTACGCCAGGAAGCTCGTGTAGAACCCGTCCGCGGCGGCTCGGCGGACTGCTGCCCGGGCGTCACGGCCGCCGGCCTGGTCGCCGAGTTTCCAGCCGATGACGGTCGCCGCGCAGAACGCGAGGGCGCCGATCTCCGTGCCCAAGATGAGGGCGGTCACCACGTTCATGCGGCAAGTCCTTCCATGTCGGGCCACTGGCACCCGGCCAGGCCGGTGGCGTTCTTCTCCGGCACCGCGGCGAGCGGGGTACCGAGGTGGTCCAAGCCCATGGCGAGCAGGGCGTAGGCGTCGGCCATGTCGTAGCGGCCGACACCGTCCAGCTCGATGCCGTATCGGCCGGCGATCTCGTCCCGGACCAGGCCCTTGGGTGCGGATCCCTTGCCTGCGGCGTACAGGGCGCGGCAGGACGGCGGGACGAGGGCGTAGGGAATGCTCCGGCGCCAGCAGGCGTGACGGACCATGACGCGCAGCCCGGCCAGGTCCTCGTGCCGGTGGGCAACCCCGCCGCCGAACGACGGGCCCTCTATGACGACCAGGTCGGCCTTCTTGATGAAGGAGGTGACCTCGTCGACGATCAGGTGCAGGCGCGGGTGACCGCGGAGGGTCTTCGGGCGGATGTAGTCGGCCCACCCTGCACCAGCGACACCGGTGCAAGTGAGACTGAGATCCAGGCCGATGACCAGCGGGCGGGCAGTCTCTCCGGACATCAGGCGTACTCCTTCATGCGGTTGTGGCGGGCGAGCGCCCGCTTGTACGTGGTGTGCGCGGCGATGAACTCGGCGTCCGTGCCGCCGCGGTCGGGGTGCGCGGCAGCCATGGCGGCCTTGAGCTGTTTGATGTCGGGCCCTGCGTACCGAGTCTTCGGCTGCGGGAAAACGACTGTCGGATCAAGCTTCGGAGGCTCGGCGAAGATCTCTCGGTACCGGCTGGAGCTGACCGAACCGTGGCCTTCGAGTGCCTGCCGGTCGACGTAGCCGAGTTCAAAGTCGAACGGCCCATCGGGGCGCGAGTAGTAGATGCGCTTCGGGGTCTTCTTCACGATGGGCAGGCGGATCACCTTGGAGTGGATCCACTCGCGGTCGTTGGCGTCGTAGTGGCCGGGCTCGATGGCGTATAGGTAGCCGTTCGCTGCTGTGTCCTCGTTGCCGGTGGGCGGCTTCGCGTTGCGCTTGGCCGTGTTAAGGGCCTTGAGCTTGTCGTCGGCGACGCCGTGCAGGATGCGGATGTTGGCGTACCGGCCAGCGGCCAGCTTGACGGCGGCTGCGTTGGCCCGGCGGGCCGCTTTGTCGCGGCTCGGGGCCCAGCCGTGCGTGTCCGTACCGTCGACTTCCCGGGCCGTCCAGAACCAGCGCTTACCGCTGCGGCACCGGCCCCAGATGATGAGAGGGGCGTCGTCCATAGGAGTTCCTTCCCGGGGTTGTCTTTGCTGGCTGGTCACGCTGCGACCAGGGTGTAGCTACGGAGCGCCCGGCTGGCTTCATAGATGTCCATCAGGTCCGAAACCTCCCCGGCCGTACTGCCAGCCGGGACGATGACTCGCTTGTAGCGGCACCACGCGCGCTGCTTCGCGCTCGGCACCCCGTCGCGATGGCGGGCCGCCCTCTCGAAGAACACGGCTGGCACCAGTTGGCGGGCACGGGTCTCTTGCCAGGCCATGGCCTCGGCGAGCGGGTACTCGCGGTCCACATCCGGTGCGAGCACGCCTCGGGTCTGGTCCCAGCAGCGCAGCCGGTGGGCGCCCGGTTCGCTGCCGCGGACGAGGAAGAGAAAGCTGCCAGCCTTCATCGGGATGAACCACAGTCCGTCGTCCGTCTGCAGCCAGCGGACCGGGGATTCGTGGAAGAGATTGACGTCTTCCCACTCGACCTCGCCGATGGATGCTGCAAGGTCGTCCTCGTCGGAGGCTTCGCCGAGCGACTGCCCTTCCTTCGGGGCGCTGACTTCCTTGCCGGTGAGATCGACGATGGACGCGAGCTTGTGCCTGGTGGAGGCGCCCATCACGTCAAGGATGAGGGCCTTGTCCTTGCCCGGGTGGGGGCGCAGGCTGCGGCCCGCCATCTGGCAGTACAGGCCGGCGGACTTTGTGGGCCTGGCGATGACCACGCATGATGTCCAAGGGGCGTCGAAGCCTTCTGTGAGGACCATGCAGTTTGTAAGGACCTGGACTTTGCCTTCGCGGTACCAGTTGAGGGCGGTCGTCCGTGCGTCCCGGGGCATGTCGCCCCAGATGGTGGCGGCGGTGATGCCTGCTTCGTTGAGGGCGTCGGCCATGGTCTGGGCGGTGGCGACAGTCGGGGTGAAGACGACGCCCGGCCGGTCGGAGGCGAACTCCTTGTAGGCGTCCGCGACTACGTCTGCGGCTCCAGAGTCGTCGAGGGCCTGGCCCAGCTGCCCGTCCTGCAGGTCACCGGCACGGGACTTGACCTTGTCCAGGTCGAGGCCGTCAACGACGACGCGCTTGCCGGTGACGTCGCAGAGGTACCCGCCCTTGATCATGTTGAGGATGTCGAGCGTGTAGACGACTTCCTGCCAGACGTCGGCGAGGCCGCCGCCTTGGCGGGTCATGGTGGCGGTGAAGCCTGCGACGGGGGTGCCGCGCCAGGCGCCGAAGTGCTCGAGGACGGTCATGTAGGACTTGGCGGCGGCGTGGTGGCATTCGTCGACGATGATCATGCCGACGTCGCGGATAGCTCTGCGTCGTCGTTCGACGGCCAGGGTCTGGATGCTGGCGACGATGACGTCGACATCGCGGTGATCGTCCTTCTCGGCCTTAACGATGCCTACGCGCAGGTCCGGGCAGACGGCCTTGATCTTGTCGGCAGCCTGTACGAGGAGTTCCTCGCGGTGGGCGATGACGAGGGCAGGGTGACCGTTGAGGGTGGCGAGGCGGTCGAGGATCAGGTTGGAAAAGACGACGGTCTTACCGGCCCCGGTAGGGAGGACGACGCCGAGGCGGTTGGTGGTGCCCTGCCAGCCAGTGGTGAGCGCCTGGATCGCCTCGGTCTGGTAGGGGCGCGGGGTGAAGCTCTGGGTGTCAGGCATGGGTCACCTCGGTCCGGTCCGGCTGGAAAGGGAGGGTGTTACGCGCTGCGTAGCGGCTGCGTAACGGTCTGCGTAACGGTGAAGAGGGTGTTTGACCTGGTCTTTCTTCTTCTCTTCTACTTCTGTTACGTAGTTACTTAGATGAGGCACACCCTTGTGTGTGCGCAGGTGCGCGCCCGCACGCGCGCACCTGCGCGCGGCGGAGGGAAGGTGTACGTTCTGCCAGGTTGCGTAACGCGTAACGCCTCGCCTGCGCAGGCCGCTTGACCTGCGGAAAGATGGCCTCTCGGGCGTTACGGTGTCGGGCGTAACGCGGTCCGCTTTGCGATGGTTCATACCATCGCCTGCTGATCGCTCGTCTCTCCCAGTGCCAGTGGTGTGAACTGGAAGCAGCGGGCGGTGCGTCCGTCGAATCGCGTGACGATGCGGTACGTGATCTTCTTCTTGTCGACGGCGGAGGCCAGGTATCCGGCGTCGGCCCAGGTGTCGACGACCGCGTCGAGCTTGTATCCGGCGTCGTCGAGGATGCCGCGGAGGCGTTCCGGCAGGACGGCGATGCGGGTCTCGGTGTCCGTCGTCTTCACGGCACCCAGCCAGCCGCGCAGGGGCGGCCGCTGGTCCATGCCACCGGGCCACAGTTCGAAGTCGTGAGCGGCCAGGTACTCGCGGACGACGTCCATCGCCATCTCGGCCTGGTTGTCGGTGGCGTTGGCGGAGGTGAACACCCGCTGCCAAGTGGCGACCGGTAGCGGATCGTAGGGCAGGACCCCGGTCTCGCAGGCCATGGCCTCGGCCAGGGCGAGGGCGGCGACCATGGGGGCGCGGCGGCCCGTCATGTCGTTGTCACCGCGGAACTGCTCCGTGAGTTCCTTGTGCCTCAGCCTCAGCCGCTCCCGCCCTCCTTCACGTGCCAGTCCTTTGCGGACCAGTTCGACGAAGGCGGGGCCGGCGTGCCCGTAGTTCTGCAGGACGGCGTCGCGGGTGCTGACTGCTGTCGGTCCGCCGTTGTTCCCGAACGGCGCCTCGGTGGTGCACAGCGCGCGGCCCGCGGCTCCCTGGTTCCGGGTGTAGGAAAGGATCGTCCGCTCCCCGGTGGACATCAGGATCGTCTCCCAGGGGAGAGCTCCGGCGTACCCACCGCTGCGGTCCTTGCCCTGATTCATCGGCAGCTGGTACAGCACGTAGTCGATGATCGTCTCGTCGGATACGGACATGGTCTCGTCGAGGAAGGTGGGCAGGCCGCGCACGAGATTGAGCCGCTTCTCGATGGCGAAGGCAGTGCCGCGCCAGTTGGAGATGGCGGGCGCATCCTCGCTCGGGTTGGCCCAGACGCTGCACCCGCACTGGAGGGCGGTGGTCTTGCCCTTGGTGGAGCGCGAGGAGATGTCGACGGTGAAGGACCGGACATCCAGGGGCTTCAGGAGAGGGGCGGCAAGGGACGCGGCGATGATGATCCTGGGGACGGTGTAGTTCTCCAGGCGGCCCATCGCCGTGCGCCAGTCCTCGAAAGTTCCGACTGCGCCGTAGGCGGTGGAGGGTACGCGCTGCTCGTCGTACTTCACTTCGAGCTTGACGCCCTTGTCGGGTGCAGCAACGAACTGGCCGTCGCGCTGCCAACCCAGGTTGCGGGCCATCGCCTCGTGCGGGATGACGCCGAGGTTCTCGACCTCGAACTCGGCGAGCCACCGTTCGAGGGGGCGGGCGTCGGCCTCGATGGCGGGCAGTCCGGCGGACCCGAGGTACTTGATGAGTTCGCGTCCCCGCTTGGCGACGTCGCGGGGTACGGGCTTGGCAACGACCTTGCCGCGGTCGGTCCAGGCCAGCTCGACCAGCTGCTCGCCGTCGCTGTCGACGTAGGAACAGGTAACGACGATGGGTGCGAACGTGATGCGGATCCAGGTGTCAGGCTCCTCGCCCTTGCCGGGGCGCCGCATGAACACGCCTCTGCTGTCGACCTTGTAGTTCTTGTGGGCCTTGACACCCGGCAGGTTGAAGACCTCCGCCAGGTCGAAGCCAACCTCGGGTGCGGGCGGGACATCGTCGACCGGTTGCGCCTGCTCTTCGGGTTCCGCGTATTGCAGGGCATTGGCCCCGTCGATGGGCGGTGCCGGGCGGGGGGCGGGTACGGGACGCAAGTGCTGACCCCTTCCGGTCCGTGACGTGGCCCGGACTTCTTCCAGCACTTCAGCTGGTAGGGCGCGGGCTGCTGACGTCGCCTGGGATGTGTCGTTGGCGGCATGCCTAATGTCGGCGGCCGCAGCGGACAGGTCCCCGCCGTGGTGGAGGGCAGCGAACAGCATGGGCGGGGAGAGGACTTGGTTCAGCGACCCGGGGTCGAAGCCGGGGAAGTTGTCGGTCCGCACGGTGACGGCGGCGCCGCCCTTGTGAACGGACACGCCGGTTGTGGATGCGCCGGTGGACCAGCCGGGCCGCAGCCACTGCTGGCAGTCGCCGCCGCAGTAAGAGCAGCTGCCGGGTTCCTGCTGGTGGTAGGTGCAACCGACGTAGGAGAGGATCTCGCCGCAACACGGGTGGTTGCCGAGGATCTCGATGGGCCCGGGGCCGTCATTGCGCGACTTGTGTCCGGCAGCGGGGCGCGGCGTCGGCGCGACCCGGACTGGCGCCGGCTTCGGTTTCGGCTTGAGGGCGTCGGCGATCTCAAGGAGTTCCTCGAGGGTGTAGCTCGGGCCGCTGGCTTCCAGCACCCGGCACATGACTTGGGTCCGCCCGGCCTTGCGGTTGATGGTGCCCGGCAGGCGCAGTACCCGTGCCAGGTCCTTGACCCCGGCCCCGTAGTCGACGCCCATCTTCTTTGCGCCGAGGAGCAGGATGTTCTGCCAGTCGGCGGCGAGCTGGGCGGCGGCGGCGAGGTCGATGTCTTCGCCGATGACGGCGGGGACGGTGAGGTTCCACCGCTTGTACAGGCCGCCGCCACTGTGGTGGGTCTGTGTAGCGGCGGGGAGGCCGGCTACGGCCGGGATGTCGGCAGCCTCGTCCGCATCCTTGGGTAGCCCGGTGGTCGCGTGGCCGTCGCTGCCGAAGTCGAGGTCGGACCACATGTCGAGGAGTGCATGGGAGTCCGCCGCTTTGCCGCGCCCGCTCGTGACGGAGCCGGGCGCGATCGTGGTGACGCGGACGTAGATGCCCTCGGCGCCAGCGCGGTCCTCGGCCATGGCCCACTCGACGAGGTTGCCGATGTCAGCGGTGCGGATGCCGGCGAAGTTCCGTGTGGAGCAGACGGCGAGGAGTCCGGGCGGTGTCGCGCCGAAGTGCTTGGTGACCCAGTCCCGCATGATCTGCGGGTCGGCTGTCAGCGGCTCGGTGTTGCGTTTCACGAACCGGTGCTCTCTTCTCCAGGGGCCTGGGCGGCGAGGTGGTTGGCGGCGGTGTCGAGGCTGGTGGCGAGGTCGCGCAGTTGTTGGGCGAAGTCGCGGACCTGCTCGGGGCTGGTCATCTGGCGGCGCAGGTTCACGCTGTGGTGCTCGTAGCCGAAGGCGACGATGTACGGCTGGTGTCCGGTGATCGCGACGTACTCGACGGGCACGGCGCCGCCGTCGTCGAAGGTGATTTCGCCGAGTTCGTTGGAGCAGGTGTCGTCGTAGTGCCACTGGCCGTCGCAGCCGGGGATGAGACAGCCCGGGGCCGGGCGACCCAGGGTGGTGTCCTGGGCCGCCGCGGTGATGGTCGTCTCGGTCACGGGCGGGCCTGGTAGTCGGCGCGCAGCTTGACGAGCTGGGCGTGGGAGTCGCGGAGGACGTTCACGCGGTCGGCGAGCGTGTCGATGACCAGGGCGAGGGCGTCGGGGTCGAGTCCTTCGATCCAGCAGTCGTCGATGACTTCGACCGAGGCGTGCGGCAGGCGCTGGGCCATCGCCTCGTCCCAGGGCCGGACGTTCAGGGTGATGCCGAGGATCCGGAACTCTTCGGGGGTTCCGTTCTCGTTGATCGGCAGGGTGACGTCGGTGCGTTCGGTCTGGCACCAGATGTCGGAGGGGTCGATGTGCTTGCGGGCTTCGCCGGCGTGGTCGAAGGCGCAGCCGGTCATGCAGGTGAAGCTCACCGGCTGGCCGGTGTCGCGGTTGGTGAAGGTCCAGCTTCGAGATTCTTTGGCCGGGCTCGCGGTGATCGCCTGCGGGATGTCGGTGCCGTCTGAGATACTCATGGGGAATCGGCCCTCTCTGCTCTTCACGGGGTCTGGTTGGTCGGTTCGCTCGAAGCCGTCGCAGTTCGCGCTGCGGCGGCTTCGCTGATTTCGGGCTCCACTCCGAGACTCCGGAGCAGTGCGGCCCGGGACACTCGGTACGTCCGCCCCACTCGCATCACCGGCACGGGATAGTCGCCGGTCTTGGCGAGCTGGAATCCCTTGGTGCGCCCAATGAGCAGGGCTCGGTTGGCGGTGTCCAGGTCGATTGCCACGGGCAGCCCGAGCAATTCGGCGAGCTGCATACCGCGGCCCTGGGGCTGGTGGGTGGTCTCTTCGCTCATCGTTCTCACTTGGGTCGAAGGAGTCGCCTGCTGTGCATCAGCTCGGATCGCTTCACATCACTTCAGATCCGTTCAGATCAGTCTCAGGCCGCCGAAGTTCTCGTGCGCTGTGGGACTTGACTCGAAGATACGCCCGTAAACGCCCGTGTCAAGTCGCTTACGGATAGAGATCGCTAGTCCGTGTCGGACTGTGTCGCGACGATGCCCCCTCGGCCCGCCCTCGTGCCAAGTAGCTAGGGGGCTGCTAAGTTCAGTCCATGACGAACTATGACGCTGGGTCCGAAGAGGTGGAGGCGCGTCATCAGGCGGCTGCGGAGCGCACGTCATCCGCGGTGCGACGCTCGGCCGCGGTCGAGAACGCCGTTGACGAGGTCCTTGATCCAAAAGACCCATACGAGAACGCCGTGACTGGCCAGCTTGGCGACGATGTCGATAGCGAGACACTTGCCAGTTGGAACCTGCGCCGCATTCGGCAGGTACTGAAGCTGTCTCAGCAGCAGGTATGCGACAAGCTTGCTGAATTGCCTGGTCGAAGTCGGCTCAGCCAATCGCAGCTCGCCAAGATCGAACGCGGGGAACGGCCGTGGCGCGTGAACGAGATGTTCGACCTGGCGGAAGCCCTAGGGGTCGAGTATTTCGATTTCTTCTCAGATCAGATGGGAACTGACGAGCGCAGCATGAAGGTGCTCGCAGCCAGGCTTCGCTACCAGCGCGCCATTCATGCGGCAGATGAAGCTGAGCGCTTGTTCCAAGAAGCCCTTAAGGAGCAGTTCGACGCGGGCCTGAAGCTGGTGCACACCTCTGCCTATCTGGGCGTGAAGGATGGAACAGCGCTTAGCGTTCTCGCTGGTCAGGCCGAGATCGCGGATGAAGTAGCGGAGACGTTGCAGGAGATTGGTATGCCGGCGGCCGAGGCCCTCGCACTACCTCATGTGCAGGCGAAACGGGCGAACGTGCCGTACTACGACAGGCGGCAAAAGATGGCCGCGGAGTGGGCAGAGGAGGAGTGGGAGCGCTTGGCCGCAGAGGTCCGGAAAACAGAAGAGAGGCTGGTAGCACATAGGGACGCAGAAGCCGAGAATGAGCGGGCAGAATAGAGAGGGAAAGAAGCAGGGGAGGGCTCATGGCTGCATCGCGTCGTGCGGGTGGAATCAGCAAACGCTGCGAGTGCCGTGGCCCGGATGGGAAGCGGCTGGGTGCAGCCTGTCCACAGCTGTCAAAGCGTGCACACGGCCGGCACCGGGTTTCTCAGGAGATCCCGCCCACTGCCGAGGGCACGCGCCGTCAGTTCCAGCGCACTGGGTACGACACGGCTAAGGACGCGCAGAACGACCTCTCCCGCATCCAGGCCCTGCTCGACCTGGCCCCGGACGACGAAGACGCGCAGCGCCGTATCGGTGACCTGCTCGCCCAGCTGATGACGACCCGCGGCCCGATTCCCGAACCGACCGAGGTGTCCCGCAGGATCGGCGCCGGCGTACCGCTCAACGGATCCACGACCGTCGGCGAGTGGCTCGACACCTGGGTCGCGAAGAAGAAGACACGGAAGAAGACCACCGGCGGATACGAGTCCCACATCCGCGTTCACCTGAAGCCGCGCATCGGACACCACCGGCTCGACCGGTTCAACGTCGGCCACGCACAAGATCTGTTCGACTCGATCGACGACGACAACGACGTGATCCTCGCCGAGAACCACGCCCGCCGAGAGCAGATCGCACGGTGCTCGCGCGGCAAGCCCGGTGCCCCGAAGGCGGCCGAGCGCGAGCAACTGGCAGCCGAGCGGGCAAAGCTCGCCGAGATGCCCCCGTTCCGTAAGCTCACGGGACCGGCCACGAAGCAGAGGATCCGCTCGACGCTGCGGGCCGCGCTGAACGGTGCGATCTCCGCACAGCTCATCACCTTCAACGCCGCCTCCCACGTAGAGCTGGCCTCGGGGAAGCGCCCGAAGGCGGTGCTCTGGGCGGACCGGCACGTGGCGCACTGGCAGAAGACAGGCGAGAAGCCGTCCGGGGTGATGGTGTGGACGCCCGCCCAGATCGGCCAGTTCCTCGACGCCGCCGAGGGGCACCGGCTGTACGCCTACTTCCACCTCATCGCGTTCCGTGGGCTACGCCGCGGTGAGGGTGTGGGGCAGGACTGGGTGAACGTCGACTTCGAGGGGCAGGAACTCACCGTCGCGAAGGAGATCATCGTCGACGGGTGGACGCCGGTGGAGTCGGACCCGAAGACGGACGGCAGCGCGGGCACCATCGGACTGGACAGGGCGACGGTGCAGGCACTGCGCGAGCACCAGGCCCGCCAGGCGGCCGAGAGGGAAGTGGCAGGGGAGAAGTGGGTGGAGACCGGCAAGGTCTTCACGACGGAGCTGGGGCAGTGGCTGCACCCCGACGTCGTCTCCAAGGAGTTCCGGCGTCTGTACGAGATGGTCGGCCTGCCGCCTATCAACCTGCGGGACCTGCGGCACTGCGCGGCCACCCTCATCCACGCGGGCGGCGGTGACCTGCACGCCATCAAGGAGACGCTGCGGCAGTCGTCCATCAAGCTGGCCGGCGACACGTACACCTCGCTGTTGAAGGAGGTCGACTTGGAGATCGCGGAGAACGCGGCGGCTGTGGTGCCGCGCGCCAGGAAGTCGGACGAGTCAGCCGTCAGCCCGGCGTGATGTTGGCCTGGCGCGGTATGATGAGAGTCGAACGTGCGAGGCCCCGTCACCCCAGGTGGCGGGGCCTTTCTGCTCCACCGATGCTCCACCGGACGCCCCGTAATTAGCCGACACGATCCGGCACGAAGCGGCATGACGAGCGAATCGCCCCACCGCCAACATGGGGGCTGAGCAGGTAACTTAGTCAGGACGCGGCACGGGCTGACACGAGCCGGAACGGACCGGTCTAGTACCTCATCTGACTTTTAATCCGTTGGTTGTGGGTTCGAGTCCCACACGGCCTACGCGATGCAGGGAAGGGGTTTCGGCTCCTGGCCCGTGGTGAAGCGCCCCGCCCGGTTCCGACCGGGCGGGGCGCTTCTGTGTGAGACGTGGGTCCGATCCGGGCTACATCCGGGCTACAGGTCCACCCGCGACGGCAGTGCCGTGGGGCGGCCGTAGGCGAGGAGGCGGGTGCAGACCTCGCGACTCATCCTGGCGATGTCCTCGGCCGGTGCGCGGAGTACGGCCTCGACCACGGGCTCGTTCAGTTCGGGCGTGACGACGCAGTGCGTGTCGAGGCCGAGGCCCGTCATGGGCCGCCTAGTCGAGGCCCTCCGCCTTCAGGTCGTAGACCAGCAGCAGGGTGCGGTAGGACTCGTCGGGCACGTCCTGGCATGCCTTGGGCCGGTTGCTGAGCGTCGAGTGGTTGTCCAGTGCTCTCTCGCACGTGGCCCGCACCTCCGCTTCGGACTGCGTGCAGGCGGTGAGAGCCGCGAGCAGGAGCGTCGCTCCCAGTGCTGCGATGGCGGTGGCGGTCGTACGGGTACGCATGGTCTCCCCGGGGCTGCACGTGACGGCGTGACAAGGGAGACATTCTCGGGCAACAGGGGTGATCTGGTAGGTTACTTGGCTCTCCATGCACCCGGACGGGTCACGCAGGGAGGGGTGGGCTGACGGTCATGCCGTCGGTGCGATGTTCTGGTTGGCGTGGAACAGGTTGTCGGGGTCGTACGTCTTCTTGACGTCGGCGAGCCTGTCGAAGTGGCCGCGGTAGGTGGTCCGGACGCGCTCCCGGCCCTCGCCCGCGCCGATGAAGTTCACGTACGCGCCGCCCATGGAGTGCGGGTGGAGCTCCTCCCAGTAGTCGGTGCTCCACTGGGTGACCGCCAACGCGTTGGACGGGTCCGGGTCGATGCCGGCGATGACGCCCGACCAGACGGCGTCCCGGTAGGCCCACGCGGTGTCGTCCGGGCCGACCCTGGCCGCCGCCGCGTCGACCGGGTAGAGGTGCATCGTCGACAGGCCGGTGGGCAGGCTCTCCGCGTACCGGGCGTGCACATCGATGGCCTCGTCCGTGATCCGGTCGAAGAAGTCTCCCCGCCAGTACCACTGCAGGCCCTTGGGGATGAGCTCGTCGAACAGGGTCTGGAGCGCCGGGTAGGGCATCGGCGAGGTGAAGTGGAAGGCGGGCGGGCCGGGGTCGTTGACCACCGACAGGGCTTCCTCCACTCCGGCCGGGTCCCCCGTGAAGCACCACACGACCCCGCACATCTTCTGGCCCTGGATCTCCTCCGGGAACGGCGGTGCCGGAGGAACGGTCAGCGACGCGAAGAAGCCGTACACGTCGTCGGAAGCCTGCGGCATGAACTCGCGGTACCAGCGCAGCACTTCACCGATCATGTCCAACGGCCACACGGTGATCCCCATGCCCACGGTGCCCACCGGATGCAGCCGAAATTCGAACGAGGTGACGACGCCGAAGTTCCCGCCGCCGCCGCGCAGCGCCCAGAACAGGTCCGGGTTCTCGTTCTCGCTCGCCGTGACGAAGCTGCCGTCCGCGAGGACCACGTCGGCGGACACCAGACTGTCCACGGTCAGGCCGTACTTGCGGGTGAGGTAGCCGTGTCCGCCGCCGAGGGTGAGCCCCCCGACGCCCGTCGTCGACATGATCCCCGCCGGGGTCGCCAGGCCGAAGCCGTGCGCGGCGTGATCGAGGTCGCCGAGCTGCGCGCCTCCGTCGACCCTGGCCGTTCTCGTGGCAGGGTCGACCCGCACCCCGCGCATCGGCGAGAGGTCGATCGTGACACCGTCCTCGACGAGGCACAGGCCCGGGCCGCTGTGCCCGCCGCCCCGGACGGCGAGTTCGAGCCCGTTGTCGCGGACGAAGTCGACCGCGGCCATGACGTCGGCCGTGTCCCTGCACCGCACGATCGCCGCCGGCCGCTTGTCGGTCATGGCGTTGTAGAGGGTGCGGGCCTGCCCGTACTCCGGGTCCAGGGGGCCGATGACCGGGCCGCGCAGCGCGGTCGCCATCGCTTCGAATGTGGTGCCGTCCATAGCCGTCTCCTCGCAGGGACGCGGACCGCGACGCACCGGTCCGTCTCCTTCTGCCTCGGGTCGGTGGCCGGTTCACACCGACGCTTCGGGGCCCCGCGCGTCACAGGCGGACCGGCGTCGCGGGGCAGTGCTTCAAGCGTCCCGCCGGTCGGACTGCCGCGCAATCCGGCCTCTGAAGGGGGTGCGGGCCGTCGGTCCACGGGTGCCGGAAGGCCGGACTCCGGACTCGGGAGGACCATGAAGTCATGGACGGGGACGGACACCTCGACGGCATCAGCCCGCCCGGGCGGCTCGCCGGGCCGGCCGAGGGCATCACCCCGGAGGAGCTGGCGCTCGCGGCCCGTAACCACGGCCTCCCGCTGGAGGCCCTGCGGTACGAGGTCACGCCGCCCGGTCTCCACTACGTACTCGTCCACTACGACATCCCCGCCGCCCGGGCCGAGGACTGGCGGCTCTCCGTCGACGGCGGGGTCCGGACCCCGCTCACGCTGGACCCGGCGGCCCTGCGGTCGTTCCCGGCCGTCACGCACCGGGTGACGATGGAGTGCGCGGGCAACGGCCGTGCCGGGCTCTCGCCCAGGCCCGTGAGCCAGCCGTGGCTGGTCGAGGCGGTCGGCACGGCCGAGTGGACCGGTGTGCCCCTGCGGCTGCTGCTCGCCGATGCGGGCGTCGAGGCGGACGCCGTCGAGGCCGTCTTCGGCGGCGCCGACCACGGAGTGGAGCGCGGCGTCGAGCAGGACTACCGGCGGAGCCTGCCGCTGGACGTGGCCGAGGGACGCGACCCGGAGGTGCTGGTGGCGTACGCCATGAACGGCGCGCCGCTGCCGCCCCAGCACGGCTTTCCGGTGCGGCTGGTGGTGCCCGGCTGGTACGGCATGGCATCCGTGAAGTGGCTGCGCCGGATCACCCTCACGGCCACCCCGTTCACCGGATTCCAGCAGGCGGTGGCCTACCGCTACCGGCAGGAGGCCGAGGAGCCCGGCGAACCCGTCACCCGGATCGCTCCCCGGGCGCTGATGATCCCGCCGGGCTTCCCGGACTTCATGTCGCGGACCCGTGTCGTACGGCCCGGAGCGGTGCTCCTGGAAGGCCGCGCCTGGTCCGGGCGCGCCCCCGTCGTACGGGTCGAGGTGAGCACGGACGGCTGCCGGGCGTGGAGCGACGCCGTACTCCGCACGCCGGAGGAGAGCGACGCGCACACCTGGGCATGGCGGGGCTGGCAGGCGCACTGGACGGCGACCCCCGGCAGCCATGTGCTCGGCGTGCGCGCGACCGATGCATCGGGCAGCACCCAGCCCGTCGTGCAGCGCTGGAACCGCGGCGGTTTCGGCAGCAACCACGTCCAGCGGATCTCCGTCCTCTGCGCTCCTGAAGAGGGCTGACCGGCCTCCGGTGCGAGGAGTGGTCATGAGTACGTCTGGGATGCCGTAGAGTTGTGTTCACGACGCGGGGTGGAGCAGCTCGGTAGCTCGCTGGGCTCATAACCCAGAGGTCGCAGGTTCAAATCCTGTCCCCGCTACTGAAGGACCGGGCCCGGTACGCACACAGCGTGCCGGGCCCGAGTCGATTTCCGGGTCCGACGGACCCACAACGGCCCACTCGGCCGATGACATGGCGTGATGATCCCGCCCGCACTTGTGGACAGTGCGTGACCGGGGTGCGGAAAGCGCCTCCGCACGCTCCCTCCTTTGGCCGATGAGCAGTCGCCACGCGGCGCGGCTCCGGTCAGCCTGGGTGGGGCGCGGTACCGTCCGCAACCGTAGGCGGACCCGGGCAGGAGAACACAGGTGGGGAAGCGGGACACAGGGCGGGGCGTGACTCCAGGGGGAGTCCGTGCCCGTCGGTTCGTCCGTGTGCTGCCCGCGCTGATGATCGTGGGCGGGGCGCTCTTCGACGTCACGACACCGCCGACGTTCACGCCCGTCCCCCTCTTCGTGGCGGCTCCCCTGATCGCCGCGCCGTTCTTCTCGCGGGCCAGCACGATCCGGACGGGCGTCGCCGCGGTCCTCGTCATGGCGCTGCTGGGCCTGTTCAGCCGCACGCTCAGCCAGGTCGAGCCCATCATCGAACTGGTCACCGTGGCCACCGCCGGGCTGCTCGCCCTGTTCATCAACGGCGTCGTCCGGCGGGGCAACAAGCAGCTGGCGTCGGCCCGGGTCATCGCGGAGACCGCCATGCGGGCGGTACTGCCGAGGCCGGCCGACCGGATCGGCGGGCTCCATGTGGCCGCACGGTACGAGGCGGCCCAGGCGGACGAGTTCGTCGGCGGCGACCTGTTCGCCGTCGCGGACACCCCGTACGGGGTGCGGTTGGTGGTCGGGGACGTACGGGGCAAGGGACTTGACGCGGTCGGGGCGGTGGCGGTGGTCATCGGGGCGTTCCGGGAGGCCGCCGAGCAGGAACGCTCGCTGGAGGGTGTGGCGCAGCGCCTGGAGCGGGCGCTGGCGCGGGACGGGACGCGCCGCGGCGGGCTCGACGCGATGGAAGGGTTCATCACGGCCGCGCTGGCCGAGATCCCGCCCGGGGCCGGTCTGGTGCGGCTCGTCAACAGGGGGCACCCCGAGCCGATCCTGCTGCACGCCGACGGAAAGCTTGACGTGCTCGCGTCCGCCTCGCCCGCGCTGCCGCTCGGGATGGATCTGGGTGTGTGGCCGGACCGGTCGGACGAGTGGGCGCTGCCCGCGGGGACGACGCTCCTGATGTTCACGGACGGCCTCTCCGAGGCGCGGGACGCGGCGGGGGCCTTCTACGATCCGGCGGCCCGGTTGCGGGGGCGGATCTTCCCCGGGCCCGAGGAGCTGTTGTCCGCGCTCACCGATGACGTGCGCCTGCACACGGGCGGCCGGTCCACGGACGACATGGCGCTGCTCGCGGTCGGCCGGCCGGCGGAGGGGCAGCCGGAGCGGCGGAGGACCGTGAAGATCGTGGGCCGGGGGCCCGGGGGACCGGAATGAGCCAGTGGCTGACGGGCCGTCGGCGGTCCGACGCGACCGGCGCTGTGGAGCGGGGCCACCGTACGTAACCGAAGCGTGGCCCTCCGCATAACATTTGACGCAACGTCAGAAATGAAATGACGGGTGAGGGGTGTTCAACTCGCCCGATTGCACCCGGTTGTATCCCGTTAAGTCCAGGCCAAAGTCACGAACGATCACTCGGAACAGCTTGGAATAGAACCCGTCTGTCTATTAACGTTCGATAACGCAGCGCGGTTGTCCCAGTCGTCGTAAGAGGCGGCACCGTGCGCGTGCGCTGAATTCCGCAAGGAAACCGGGGACCCACCTACATGGGGTGAATCGAGCCACCTGTGTCTCGCGAGAGGCAGAGCGGCCCGTAGGAGACCTTCCTGCTCCGAACCCGTCAGCTAACCCGGTAGGCGAGAAGGAAGGAAAGGAGTGCGCCCACGTGGCGTCCAACAAGCCTGCCCCCGAGGCCCCGTCACCCTTCGGTACCGACACGCTCGGTGCCCAGGACAGGACCTGGGAGGAATGGAACCCCACTGCGGAGTCCATCCGTCCCGTTCGCGGCAGGCATCGCGTAGCCAAGCAGCGCGGTCTCGCTCGTAGTTCCACCGTCCTCGGGGTCGGCGTCATCGCGGCAGTCGGTGCGGGCGGCATGGCCACCGCTCAGGGCAAGCCGCCGGTCTCCATATCTCTTCCCGATTCCATCGCGGACAATCTGCCCGACGCCAAGTCCCTTCCCGGCGTCGGCTCTTTGATGTCCGACGGCCCCGACGCGAAGGACACCGCCACGGTGGCCGCGTCGTCCCCGCTCACCACCGCCGGCATCACCACCGCCGAGGCCGAGCAGGGTACGACGGACGCCGGAGAGGCGCTGCGCACCCGCATCCTCCAGCAGGCCGAGCAGCAGCAGGCCAGCGCGGACGCCGAGGCCAGGGCCGCCCAGGAGAGGGCGGCCGCCGAGAAGGCCGCCGCCGAGGCCGTGGCCCAGCAGGGCGAGGCCGAGGCCAAGGCCGCCGCCGAGAAGAAGGCGGCCGAAGAGGCCGCCGCGCGCAAGGCGGAGGCCGAGAGGCTCGCCAAGCTGGCCGCCAGCTTCACCCTGCCGGTCTCCTCGTACACGATCACCGCGACGTTCGGCCAGGCCGGCAGCATGTGGTCCTCCGGCCAGCACACCGGCCTCGACTTCGCGACGCAGGCGGGCGCACCGATCAAGGCCGTACACGGCGGGACCGTCAGATCAGCCGGCTGGCACACGTCGTACGGCTACCACACCGTCATCGAGCTCGACGACGGTACCGAGGTCACGTACAGCCACCAGTCCTCGTTGAACGTCTCCGCGGGTCAGAGGGTCAACACCGGCGACATCATCGGCCGCGCCGGCTCCACCGGCAACTCGAGCGGGGTGCACCTCCACCTGGAGGTCCACACCGCGGGCGGCTCGGGCATCGACCCGATGAGCTGGCTCCGCAGCAAGGGCCTCACGCTCTGAGGTCCGGCAGTTGAGACACCGCGTCCCGTAACCGGACGCACCTGAACCCCGGCAGCCCTGACGCACACCCCCCGACGTCAGGGCTGCCGGTTTGCCGTTTCTCGGGGCGCGGTCGTGCCGGGAAACGGAATAGCGCGGTTCGGTGACGGGGTTGAACCACCCATGACCTCACTCCGTACGCTCGGCTCCTCCGGCCTCCAGGTCTTCCCCCTCGCCCTCGGCGGCAACGTCTTCGGCTGGACGGCCGACGAGGCGCAGTCCTTCGCCGTACTGGACGCCTACGCCGCGGCAGGCGGCAACTTCATCGACACCGCCGACTCCTACTCGGCCTGGGCACCGGGCAACGAGGGCGGTGAATCGGAGACCGTCGTCGGCAAGTGGCTCGCCTCGCGCGGCAACCGCTCCGAGACCGTCGTCGCCACGAAGGTCGGCGCCCACCCCTCGTACAAGGGTCTCTCCGGCGCGACCATCAAGGGCGCGGCCGAGGAATCGCTGCGCCGGCTCGGCACCGACCACATCGACCTCTACTACACGCACTTCGACGACGAGACCGTCCCCGTCGAGGAGATCATCACCGCCCTCGACCAGCTGGTGAAGGACGGCAAGGTGCGCGAGATCGCCGCGTCCAACATCAGCCCCGAGCGGCTGCGGGCCTCGCTGGAGTTCTCCGAGCGCGAGGGCCTGGCCCGTTACGTCGCCCTGCAGCCGCACTACAACCTCGTCTCACGTGACACCTACGAGGGCGGGCTCCAGGACACGGCCGCCGCCGCCGGTCTCGCCGCCGTCCCGTACTTCGCCCTGGCCTCGGGCTTCCTCACCGGCAAGTACCGCGCGGGTGCGACGGTCGACAGTCCGCGGGCCGACAGGGCCGGCCAGCACCTGGAGTCGGAACGCGGGCAGAAGGTTCTCGCCGCGCTCGACAGGATCGCGACGGAGCGCGGCGCCGAGATCGCCACCGTCGCCCTGGCGTGGCTGGCGTCCCGTCCCACGGTCGTGGCTCCGATCGCTTCGGCCCGTACGGTCGAGCAGGTGCCGGCACTGGTCGCGGTCGCCGGGCTGCGGCTGACCGAGCAGGAGCAGGCGGCGCTGACGGACGCCTCGGCCTGACGCGTGCGGCGCGGACGACGCGCCGCACGCGCTCAATGAGCCCGACGGTGACGTGCGTCGTACGGGTGCGGGCGGTACGGCGGCGGCTGGAAAGGGGGCTGCTGGTACGGCGGTTGTTGGTACGGGGGTCCGGCGGGCGGAGTCGCCCGGTTGAGGTACGGGTTGTAGCCGCCGTACCACCGGTGCGGGGCCGGCAGCGGCGCAGGCCGCCGGGGCCCGAGCCGGCCGGCCGCGTACGTGAGCGCCGGGCCCGCGACCTCCCTGCGCTCCCACAGGTGGTGCAGCAGCTCCTGCTCCCGTACGGCGAAGTCCGGGCCCACCGCACCGCGGCGGGCCCTTCGCCGCAGCACGGCCAGCGAGGTCGCGAACGACTCGTACTCGGCCACCGACCGGGCCGCGGCCCTGCCGGCGGCCCGGCCCCGTCCGCTGCTCCAGTGCCGGGCCGCATCACGGGCCATCCCGCGGGCCCGCATCGAGGAGAGTGCCGACGGTTCGGCGGGAGAGAGCCAGCCGGCGGCCGCGTACGCGGGCAGTTCGGCGGCGAGGGTACGCAGTTCGCGCTGGCGCGACCAGATCGCCAGCCAGGTCACCAGGGCGAACGCCGGGACCATGAACGCCCCGTAGACCGCGAAGAATCCGTACCGGCCGAAGGTCGACGAGCCGTTCCACAGGGCGTGCATGCCCATGGCGAGGACGAGCCCCAGGAGCGGAACCGCGATCCGGCGGGCCCGGTGGTGCCGCGCACTGAGCGCGGCGATGCCGAAGCCGATGCCGGTGAGCACGGTGAACAGGGGATGGGCGAACGGCGACATCACCACCCGGACGAAGAACGTCCCCGCCGTCACCGACCCGAGTCCGGCGCTGCCCAACTGCTGGTCCTCGTCGAAGGCGTTGCCCAGATAGAGGATGTTCTCCGTGAACGCGAAACCGGTCGCGGTGAACCCGGCGACCACGATCCCGTCGACGATGCCGCTGAACTCCCGTCTCCGGAAGAGGAAGATCAGCAGGACCGCCGCGGCCTTCGCGCTCTCCTCGACGACCGGGGCTATCACCGTGGCACCCAGGGTGTCGGCGCTCGACGGGTCCGCGGTCGCCGTCGCGATCCAGCGGGCCGCGAACGTGTTCGCGGTGATCGCGACCAGCGCGGCGGCGCACGCACCCCAGGCGAAGGAGAACAGCAGACTCCGCCAGGGACCCGGCTCCACCCGGTCCAGCCAGCGGAAGGCCGCCATCAGCAGCGGCACGGGCAGGACAGCGAGCCCGAGCCCGACGAGGAAGCCCTCCGTGCCGGTCTGTTCGCGGACCAGGGACAGGATGAGCAGCCCGCAGAGCGCCAGTACGGAGATCACCGCACCGGCACGGAACGCCTTGCTGCGCCAGACCATGCCGACACGGCGCGGCCGGTACCGCCACTGGCCGCGCTCCGGCACGGCGCCCAGGATCTCGCCGAGCCGGTGCTCCTCGAGAACCGGGACGGCCGGCTGCGGTTGCGGGTGCTGCGCGGACCACTCGGACACTCGACGACCCTAACGAGGGGGACCGGCGCCTGACCATGGCGCGGGGGGCGCATGGCCGAGAAGCGCGGACGCGGGCACCCGCCAAAGGCCCGGACGCGGCAGGCCGGCGGGCTCAGTCGCGGGCGAACAGCAGGTCGTGCACGACGTGCCCCTTGTCCAGACCCTGGCCCTCGAACCGGGTCAGGGGCCGGAACGCGGGCCGCGGGGCGTACCCGCCGTCCGCCTGGGTGTTCGCGAAGCGGGGGTGCGCGGTGAGCACCTCCAGCATCTGCTCCGCGT
Source organism: Streptomyces sp. NPDC058620 (assembly GCF_042717135.1). Classification (NCBI taxonomy): domain Bacteria; kingdom Bacillati; phylum Actinomycetota; class Actinomycetes; order Kitasatosporales; family Streptomycetaceae; genus Streptomyces; species Streptomyces sp. NPDC058620. The sequence continues at coordinate 16,203 of NZ_JBHXQO010000037.1, read as the reverse complement.
ACGGCTCCCAGTCGGTCGCGCAGTGGATCACGGCGCCCGGCTTCATCCGCTGTGCGACGAGGTCGAGGAATTCCGGCTGGATCAGTCGCCGCTTGTGGTGGCGTGGCTTGGGCCAGGGGTCGGGGAAGTACACCCGGAGGCCGTCGAGCGCCTCCGGTGCGAGCATCTCGCGCAGCAGGATGATCGCGTCACCGTTGGCGACGCGGACGTTGGTCAGACCCGCCCGGTCCGCGAGGCCGAGCAGATTGCCCTGGCCGGGGGTGTGCACGTCGACGGCCAGAATCCCGGTGCCCGGGTCGTCGGCGGCCATCTGCGCGGTGGCCTCGCCCATCCCGAAGCCGATCTCCAGGATCACCGGCAGCCCGTCGAACAGCTCGGGCAGATCGAGGACGCGCTGTCCGTCGATGTCCAGGCCCCACTTGGGCCACAACCGCTGGAGGGCGTCCTCCTGGCCGGCGGTGACCCGGCTGCGGCGCGGCTGGAAGCTGCGAATCCGGCGCTCGTGATGCGAGCCGGCGGGGTCGGCGGCGGGCCCGCCGGGGAAGCGGGGCTCCTGACGCAGCCGGCGCATCCGCTCGAAGGAGGCGGCACGCAGCGCAGCCGCGTCGTCCGTGGCGCCGGGCGTCTCGGGGGTGGGGTTCAGGGGCTCAGACACAATGCCCCGATTCTACGGCGGGTGGCTTCCACCCCGTGGCACGAGCCCGCAGCAGGGCCCGCCGCGCCACCTCCCTCCCGATGGGCAGGGAGGCGGTGGCGGCGGGCGAGGGCGCGTTCAGCACGTGCACGGTGTGCGGTGCCTCACGGATCAGGAAGTCGTCGACCAGCGTGCCGTCCCGCAGGACCGCCTGGGCCCTGACCCCTGCGGTGGAGGGCCGCAGATCGTCCTCCGTCACCTCGGGCAGCAGCCGGCGGACGGCCTGCGTGAACGCACGCTTCGACACCGACCGGTGCAGCTCGCCCGCCCCGTACCGCCAGTGCCGCCGGGCGATGTGCCAGGACCCCGGCCAGGTCAGGGTGTCCGCGAGTTCGCGCGGGCGCACGACGGGCCAGCTGTATCCCTCGCGGGCCAGGGCGGGCACGGCGTTCGGCCCGATGTGCACGGAGCCGTCGAAGCCCCGGGTCAGGTGCACGCCGAGGAAGGGGAAGGCGGGGTCCGGCACCGGGTAGACCAGGCCGCGCACCAGCTGTTCCCTGGCGAGCTCGTAGTACTCCCCGCGGAAGGGGACGATCCGCACCCCCGGGTCGTCGCCCGCGAGCCGGGCGATCCGGTCGCTGTGGAGACCCGCGCAGTTGACGAGGACCCTGGCCCGGACGACCTGGCCGTCCGCCGTCCGCACCGCCGTGCCCCAGGGGCGGCGGTCGATCGCGGTGACCTCGGCCCCGTAACGGATCTGCCCGCCCGCCGCGGTCACCTCCGTTGCGAAGCGGGCCGCGACGGAGCCGAAGTCGCACACGCCCGTCGTGCCGACGCGGATCGCCGCGAGACCGCGCACATGGGGTTCGTACTCCGCGATCTGTGCCGGTCCCAGCTCCCGGACCGGCAGGCCGTGCTCACGGCCGCGCTGCACCAGGCCGTGCAGCCGGGGGAGCTCGGACCGTTCGGTCGCGACGATCAGCTTGCCGGTCACCGCGTGGGCGATGCCGTGCTCCGCGCAGAAGTCGACCAGCTCGGAGGCGCCCCGCACCGCGAAGCGGGCCTTCAGGGAACCGGGGCGGTAGTAGATACCGCTGTGGATCACTCCGCTGTTGCGCCCCGTCTGATGGCGGGCCGGGCCCCACTCCTTCTCCAGAACGGTGACCCGGGTGCCCGGAGCGGTACGCGTGATCGCATACGCCGTCGACAGACCGACGATCCCGCCGCCGATCACCAGCACCTCGCAGTCGTACGCCGCGTGCGTCATCATCACGCCACCTCCCACCCCGATAGTGCACTGACCCACTGACAACGGGCTCAAACCAGGGGCGGACAGGGCGTGGCGCACATCTGCCACCGTCCCGGTGCGGACCGGGCGGGCGTACCGGGACGTACCCCACGCCTTGCGGACAGAGCGCGCGGCGAACGCGGCGCCCGGATGGTGAAGGCGGCGCGAAGGGCGGTACGCCCACGGGGGCCGGTATCCGGTACGTCGGCAGCCGGGGCCGCGCCGGGCGCCTCCCAGGGGACCGCCCGGCGGCCTACGCCGGCGCCACCAGCAGCGGCCGGGCCCGCTCCCGCAGCTCGGCGACCCGCGGCTCGTCCCCGTACGGTTCGAGCCGGTGCAGCAGATCCCGTACGTACTCCGTGGTGCGCGCCGAGGAGATCCGCCCCGCCACCTCCACCGCACGCGTCCCCGCCGCGCACGCCGCGTCGAGGTTGCCGGACTCCAGTTCGGCCACCGCCGACACGACGAGGCGCAGACCGTGCGAGCGGACGAACTCCTCCGTCGGTTGGGAGAGCGCCTGCTCGGTGAAGCGCCGCACCTGCCGGGGCGCCTTCAGATCGCGGTAGCACTCGGCGGCGTCGGCCGCGAACCTGTCGTACGAGTAGAAGCCCAGCCACGACGGGTCGGCGTCGCCGGCCCGTGAGCGTTCGAGCCAGCTCTCGGCGGCCTTGAGCGCGGCCCCCGCGGCCGGTGCGTCGCCCGCCTTCGCATGGGCGCGCGCTTCCACCAGCCGGAAGAAACTCATGGTGCGGGCGGTGGCGAGCCCGCGGTTGCGCTCGACGGCCGCCTGCGCCAGGTCCACGCCCTCGTCGGCGAAGCCGCGATACGTGGCCTGGAGGGACATCGACGCCAGCACATAGCCGCCGAGCGGAACGTCGGCGGCGGCCCGTGCCAGACGCAGGGCCTGGATGTAGTAGCGCTGCGCGGCCTCCTGCTGGCCGGTGTCGAACGCCATCCATCCGGCGAGCCTGGTCAGTTCGGCCGACGCGCCGAACAGCGCGCGGCCCACCTCGTCGCTGTACGAGCCGAGGAGCAGGGGTGCCGCGTCGACCCGTAAGCACTCCGGGACCATCGAGGAACGCCAGTCGCCGCCGCCGTACTTGGAGTCCCAGCGGCGCGCGTCCTGGGCCGCCTCCCGGAGCTTGGACACATCGCTGTGGCCGACCCGCAGCGGTGAGGCGTCGGACACCGAGTCCGGTCCGGGCTGCACCGGCACACCGGCGTGCGACCCGCGCACTCCGAGTGCGCCGAGCGCGCCGTGCGGTCCGGTCGCCCCGAGGATCGCGGCCTCCGCGGCCGTGGAGTCCCGTGCCACCGACGAGTCGGCGGGCGTTATCAGCCAGCGGGACGCGGGTGTCGCGTACGCGCTGACGGAGAAGGAACCGGCCAGGGACTGCCAGATCCCGCCGCCGCCCCGCCGTCCGGCGAGATCCAGCCGGTACAGCTCGGTCGCCGACCGCACCGCCTCGGCCACGTCCCTGGGGAACGCCAGGCCGACCTCGGGCGCCGGGTCGGCGTCCGCGAGCCCGATCTCGTGGAGCGGGACCGGCCGGCCGAGTTTGGCGCCGATCGCCGCAGCGATGAGATGGGGCGCGGCGCCCTGGGGCACCATGCCCTTGGCGACCCACCGGGCCACCGAGGTCTTGTCGTACCGAAGTGTCAGCCCGCGCTGTGCTCCGAGGTCATTGACCCGCCGGGCGAGCCCGGCGTTACTGATTCCCGCGAGGGCGAGAACCGTGCCGAGCTTCTCGTTCGGCCCGCGTTGCTCCCTGGACATGCGCCACCCCTCGACACACAGACGGCCGCCGCGTCACCCGGGAGGTGCGCGGCATTCGTACCGTGTCCTCCCCAGGGACGAACCCCGGCACTCCGGCCGCACACGCATTTGGCCGAGCCCCGAGGAATATGCCTCCCTGCCGAGAACGTCAGTAAACACAGCGTAGTTCGCCGCATCCCTACCGTTAAGGGGCAGACGTCCGTATGGCGGGAATGTTGTCCGCCGGCGGCGGCGGGCCATGGGCCCCGGGATCGCGCCCCGGGCGGGGTCCGGGGGGCGCACGAACGTGCCGCAACGGGCGTCCCGGCCGGTTCGCCGTGGCGGACCGGCCTGTGGCGGACGTGCTCCTCGTGTGTGGCCGTGCGCCTGTCCGTGCGCTCTCGTACGGCCAGGGTGCAAGCGCTTCGATGGGTGCTGCGTGGGTCGGCCCGCTGCACTGGACTCAGTGGGCTGGGGGATACCGCCGCCCCATTCCCCGCGGGCGGTGGACCGGTCCGGGAGGTGAAGCACACCTCCCGGACTGTGCGTTCTCGCGGGACGGGACCGACGGCGAGCCGGAGTGCCCGCCGTCGGTCCCGCGCGCGCCGGCCGGACAGCGCGATGCGTCGCGAAACGGGCACATGCAGTGGCGCGGCCCACCAAAAATGGCTGAATGTCGCCTATCCAGCGGGGGCTGTGCGGCCGGTCGGACTGTGGCCGGTTTCCGACTGCCCGCCAAAGGGGTGAACCGGGGTCCCTTCCCGCGCCCGCGCGCCGCAACGCCCGGAAGGCAGCCCTCCGTTGGTGGAGTCCCCGAGGAGGCGCCGCCGGGCCTTTGCCAGGGGCGCATGCAGTTCCGGCGTGCGCTGCCCGTACCCCCTCCGGTGGGCCGTTGTCGTGGCAGCATGTCCCGCAGCAGGCGTTCCTCTGTCCAGGTGCGCCGGTTTGTCCACAGCCTGTGGAGGCGGCGATGCGTTGGTTGGTGGGGTGGAGCAGTATCGCCGCGAGCTTCGGCACCGTCGGCGCGGTGGACGCGGGCGACGAGGGGCGCACGGTTCACCCCGTGGGCTCCCAACTCCTGTGGGGAGACCCCGATCCGCTGTGGGCCGTCGGGGACTGGCGGCCCGACGAGATCCGTGTCGTCACCGTCGCGACGCCCCCGGGCGCCCCCACCGCACGCATCGCCGTCCTCGGCTGCTGCGGGGCCTCCGACGAGCAACTGCGCGTCGGTCTGCTGGCCGCGCGCGGCGGAGCGCTGCGCCACCTCACCGCCTGGCCCGGCAGCTACACGGCCGTCGTCCAGATCGGCCGCCGGATCACCGTCGCCGGGGATCTGGCAGGGGCCCGCCCGGTGTTCCACACACCCTGGGCCAACGGCACTGCGTACGCCACCGCCGCCCTCCCGCTCGCCGACCTCATCGAGGCCCAGCTCGACATCGGTCATCTGGCCGCGCTCCTCGCCTGCCCCGACACCCCGGAGGCGCTGGGCAACGGCACCCCGTACGTGGGCGTGAAACGCGTCCCGCCCGGCCACGCGCTCATCCTGCGCGAGGGCTCCCGCGAGATCACCGGGTACGAGGCGGTGGCCTCACTCGCCGTGGCGGCCCCCCAGACCGATCCGGTACGAGCCGTGGAGGGCGTCCGGGACGCGCTGGTCGAAGCCGTACGCGCCCGGCTCCTGGCGCCGCGCCACGCCCCGGAAGCACTGCCGGTCGACCCCGGGCCCGTACCCGGCATGGGGCCCGCCGAGCGCCGCGCGGCCCGCGGGGCTCCCGTGCCCGGCATCGGCGCCGACCTTTCCGGAGGCAGCGCGTCCGGCACCCTCGCGCTGCTGGCCGCCGGCCTGCCCGGCCTGCCCGGCACCCTCCTCGGCCACGGCACGGGAGCGGGGGAGCGGCTGCTCGCCGTCACCTTCAACGACCTCACCACACGCGACCACGAGGACGAGCTGGAACGGGCCCGCGTCATCGCCGCCAACCCGCGGCTGCACCACGTGGTCGTCGCCGCGGGCGAGGAAGCCCTGCCCTACGCCGAGTTGGACGGCCCCCTCACCGACGAGCCCGGCCCGTCCCTCGTCGTGGCCGCGCGCCACCGCCGCCGCCTCGCCGCGGGCAGCGCCGACCACTTCGTCGGTCACGGTGCCCGGCAGGTCCTCGACGCCCATCCGGCCCGCCTGGCCGACCTCCTGATGGACCGGCGCCGGCGCCACCTGCTGCGGCCCGTCGCCGCACTCGCCAAGGCCGAAGGCCCCTCTGCGCACTCCCTGTTCGTGCCGCTTGCCGTCTACCGGGCGGCACGCAAGCTCGCCCGTACGTCGTATCGCACCGGGCTCGAAGCGGCGGCCGACCGGCTGCCGGACGCCAACAGATACGCCCCCGACCTCGACACCCCCGCCGACGCGTCGCTCTCCGCCCTCGCCTGGTCGCGGCCCGGCCCCGCGGCGCGCTGGCTCACGGGGGAGGCGCTCGCCGAAGTATCGGTTCGCCTCCAGGAGGCGGCGGTCCGGCCGACCTCCGTACAGCGCCCGGGCGAGGCCCGCGCCCGCGCCGCACTCGCCCGGCACGCCAACGACCACCGCATCCTGGAGCAGGCGGCCGAGATCCGCAGCCAGCGCCTGCACGCCCCGTTCCTGGACAACCAGGTCGTACGAGCCGCCCGGGCCCTTCCCGAGTCGCTCCGGGTCCAACCGGGCGCGCGCGCCGCGATCCTGCGCAGGGTCCTGGCAGGCGCCGGCATCCACGATCTGCCGCCGGGCTGGGGCGCCCCGTCCCACGCCACCTCGACGGCGGCCACCCGTGTCGGACTGCGCACCGCGCTCCCCGACCTGCTCGCCCTGTTCGACGCCCCGCTCCTGGCCGACGCGGGCCTGGTCGAGGCTCGGGTCGTACGCAAGGCCCTCCGGGCGGCGTCCGAGGGCGAGCCGCTCCCGCTGGACGGGCTGGCCGAACTGGCCTCCACGGAGCTCTGGCTCCGGCGGCTCCTCGCCCGCCGGGGCACCTGCTGGACGGGCACGGCCGCTCCGCGCCAGCGCGCGGTGGCGGGCGGCGTGGTCCCGGCCAGGCGAACGCTTCAGTCGTAGCGGCCGCCCGGCATCAGGTCCTACACGCAGCTGATGCGTGACTCCGCCCAGTCGGCCAGGGCCACGGCGTGGAACGGCTCCGCCGCCTCCGCCGCCTCGACGACGAGGCGAATCCGCTCCTGCCCGGCGAGTGGGACGCTCACGGGAACGGCCGCATCGCCGCCGCGCATCACCGGGGACTGCCACAGCCGCGCCCCGTCACCGTTGAACACGGAGAAGCGCACCGCCCCGAGGCCCATCGTCAGGTCGTCGACGCCGACCATCGCCTCGTAACGGGTGCACCGGCGGTTCAGCTGGATGAGTACCGAGGAGTTCGCGTGGACGGTCACCCCGTGCGGGTACTGCGTGGAACCGATCGAGAGACCCGACCGCTGCCAGACCCAGCTGCTCCGGCCGATCACCACCTCCGGCTCGGTGTGGTCACCGAACGCGGAGTACTTCATCTCGCTGACCTGGTACACCTCCGGAGCCGGCGCGGGAGGCGGGGCGGGCGCGGGCGGCTTCGGGGTGGGCTTGGGGGACGGCGGCGGTGGCGTGGGCTTCGGCGGCGGCTCCGGGCTCGGACTCGGGCTCGGACTCAGGCTCGGACTCGGGCTCGGAGGCGGAGTCGGGCTGGGAGTCGGCTTCGGGGTGGGCTTCGGCTCCGGTACGGGAGCAGGGGCCGGCGGGGCCGGAGGCCGCCGCTTCGGCGGCGGTCCGGGCGTGGGGACGACGGGAGCCACCACCGGGGGCCTGGCCACCGGCTTGGGCTCCGGCTTCGGCTGGTCGTCCCCGACCAGGGCCCACACCAGACCGGCAGCCGCGGCCACGGCCACCGCCGCGGCGATGCCGGCCTTCGCCGGCGCACCGAGGCCCTCGGAAGCCAGCGCGCCACCGGCCGACGCCCCGGACGAGCCGCCGCCCGTGGCCGCCGCGGCGGCGCCCGCACCGGTCGCACCGGCCACGCCACCCGCGACGATCCCCGCGGCCTTGAGCGAGTAACCGGCGGCGAACCAACCGATGACCGCGATGGGCAGCAGGGCCGGAATTCCGGCATTGACATGCGTCAGCTCGCCCGCGGCGATCCGGCACTTGGCGCACTCGTCAAGGTGCTTGCGGAGCCCGCGCTCCGCCCGCACACGCAGCCCGCCCCGGGCGTACGCGCCGAGCCGGTCCGCGTACTGCGCGCAGTCGCCGCCCGTCGTCAGCGCCTGGCTCACGTGTGCCTGCAGATACGCCTGCTTGAGCCCTTCGCGGGCCCGACTGGCCAGGACCGCCGTGGCGTTGGCGGTCAGTCCGAACAGCGGGGCGATCTCGCTCGGCGCCTCCTCCTCCACCGTGGTGTGCCAGAGGACCGCCTGCCAGCGCTCGGGCAGGCTGCGGAACGCCTGCATAGCTATCGACTGCTCGGCCTCGTGCATCGCCCGGACGTCGGCGCCCAGTTCCAGGGTGTCGTCGTCCGAGAGTTCCAAGGTGCGCGTCGACTGCGCGGCGAAGACCGCGAAGTCGTCGACCAGCCGCTCCCGCTTCGCGCTCTTCGTCCAGGCGGCACCGACGTGCCGTACGGCGGTCATGAGGTAGGCCCGGACGGCGTGCTCGGGCCCCTTGCCGCCGCGTACCGCCTGGAGCGTGCGCGCGAACACCTCGGCCGTCAGGTCGTCGGCGGTGTGGGCGTCGCGGCAGCAGCTGCGCGCGTAGCGGCGGACCGCACCCGAGTGCCGCCGGAACAGTTCGTCGTACGCCTGGTCGTCGCCGGCCCGCATGGCCTGGATCAGCTGGGCGTCTGACACCACGTCGTCCGCGGGGGCACTGCCGCCCTCGCGCTGCGGCGGAACGGCGTACCCGGCGGCGTCCGCGGCCTCGACCGCCCCGCCCGCCGGGGAGCTGGTGTCCGGGAAGTCGTCGACGGGTGCGGGCCAGGGACCGGGCAGGACGGTGCCACCCTCGGCGTCCCCGGTCGAGCGCCCCGGCCCGGCCTGACTCGGCACCTGGCCGCCGGTCTCCGTGCTCGCACCCGCGGCGGCGATGCCGCCGAGCGGTACTTCCTGCTGCCCGTCACCGCTCATCGCGGAAGCCCCCGTATGCGCCTTCGGACCCGAACCGGGCAAGAGTGCCACAGAGCACAATCGCCACGGACTGTAGGCCCCGGCAACCACTCATCCGAGGTGCATTTCCCGCGTGCGGGCATGAGAGATCACTCGTCCGGGGACGAACCAGCCCTCCCCGATAGGCACACGGTTGACGGCCGGGGCCGTACCGGTGCCCGCCCCCCGAGGGAGACGGACACCGGGCACATCACACGGTCCGGGACCGCAGCCCCTCCAGCAGGATGTCGAGCAGCCGTGCCGACGCCGCGGCCTGCTGGGCCGCGTCGGGCAGTGCGGGCGCCGCCGTGGCGATGACCAGCAGCACATCGGCCACTGTCACATCACCGCGGAGCTGGCCCGATTCCCGCGCCCGGTCGACGAGCCTGCCCACGACCTCCAGGAGCTCGCCCGCGCCCGTGTCCTTGTCGTCGATGGCCTCGGCGGCGGCCCGCTGGGACACCACCCGGAGGTCGGGCTGACCCACTCCCTGGCGCTGCTGCGGCACCCGCGTCGCGTCAGGGCTCTCGCCCGGCGCCGGGCCGGCAACGGAATCCGTTCCCGGCTCCCGTACCGAGGCGGTCGTCTCGTCCGCCTCGACGCCCACGCGCAGCACCTGCGGCGGCAGCAGCCGGCCCGCACCCGATGCCACGGACGTCCGCAGGAAACGGGAGAGCGCCGACCACGGCTCCTCCTCCTGCCCGAGCGCGGCCCGAGCCTGCTCGGTCAGCCGGGAGGTCTCCTCCTCGGCTATCCGCCGTACCAGCACGTCCTTGCTCGGGAACCGCCGGTAGACCGTGCCGACTCCGACCCTGGCGCGACGCGCCACGTCTTCCATCGGAGCCCCGTAACCCAGCTCGCCGAACACCTCACGCGCGGCCCGCAGTACATGTTCCAGATTGCGCTGTGCGTCCACGCGGAGCGGCGCCTGACGGGCGCCGGCCACAGCCGTCCCCGCGGTACCGACCGCTCCCACCGCTCCCACCGCGCTCAGCCGCCCATGGCCCTCGGAAGAGGACGAGACAGCAGCCTGCCAATGCGAATCCTGAATGTGCATGACTTCCCCCGGTTATGGCGTCTCCCCCCGGAGACTTCCCCGCCGTATCCGCCGAGGCGCGGAGCACAGTCCGCACCCGACACCCCGACGGGATACGAACATAGTTGAGCCCGGGTCAATTCAGAAGGGGGTAGTTCCGTACGGAGCGCCCCCCGATCGGAGCAAGGACCGGTTGGTCACTGATTCCACCCCCGCCCACCACCCCTCCCGCAACGTCTGACCTGCACAGGTGCCGCATCCGGTGGCACACGCGCGCCACCGGCCCTCCCCTGACCTCCAGTCACACAATTTGCCGGGCCTGTGGACAAATACCTGACTCCGTTGCGTCATGGGATGGTGATGGCTCCAGATTCCCGGGGGACGACCCCCGGCACCCGGCCAGGTGTGCGCATTCTCGTAGTCGGCGGCGGCTACGTCGGCATGTACACAGCGCTGCGTCTCCAGCGGAAGTTGAAGCAGAGACTGAAGAGCGGCGATGCCGAGATTGTGGTGATCACTCCCGAGCCCTACATGACGTACCAGCCGTTCCTCCCGGAAGCGGCCGCGGGCTCGATCTCACCCCGCCATGTGGTCGTGCCGCTCCGGCGGGTCCTGAACCACTGCACGATCGTCATCGGCGAGGCCGAGCGCATCGACCACGCCAAGCGCACCGCCACCGTCACCACCCTCGCCTCGGGCGAGGACGGCACCGGCGCACTCGAGATCGCGTACGACGAGATCGTCATGGCGCCCGGCTCCGTGTCGCGGACCCTGCCGATCCCCGGCCTCGCCGACTTCGGTATCGGCTTCAAGACCGTCGAGGAAGCCATCGGCCTGCGCAACCACGTCATCGAGCAGATGGACATCGCCTCCGCGACCCGCGATCCCGCCATCCGCGACGCCGCCCTCACCTTCGTCTTCGTCGGCGGCGGCTACGCGGGCGTCGAGGCGCTCGCCGAGCTGGAGGACATGGCCCGGTACACCTCGCGGTACTACCACAACATCAAGGCCACGGACCTGAAATGGATCCTCGTCGAGGCGTCCGGCCGCATCCTCCCCGAGGTCGGCGACGCGATGGGGAAGTACGCCATCCGCGAGCTGCGCGGCCGCAACATCGACGTACGCCTCGACACCCGACTGGACTCGTGCGAGGACCGGGTCGCCGTACTCAGCGACGGCTCCCGCTTCCCGACCCGCACCCTCGTGTGGACGGCGGGCGTCAAACCCGCGCCGCTCCTCGCCGCGACCGACCTGCCCCTCACCGGACGCGGACGGCTCCGCTGCGCGGCCACGCTCGCCGTCGACGGCGCCCCGCACGCGTGGGCGGCGGGTGACGCCGCGGCCGTTCCCGACCTGACCGCCGCCGCACCGGGCAGCGAAACCGCACCCAACGCCCAGCACGCGGTGCGCCAGGCCGCGGTCCTCGCGGAGAACATCCTCGCCACGCTCGAAGGCCGGCCGCTCAAGGAGTACCGCCACGCCTACGTGGGCTCCGTCGCCTCGCTCGGTCTCCACAAAGGCGTCGCGCACGTCTACGGTCGCAAGCTCAAGGGCTACCCGGCCTGGCTGATGCACCGTATGTACCACCTCAGCCGGGTTCCCACGTTCAACCGGAAGGCGCGCGTCCTTGCCGAATGGACCCTGGCCGGACTCTTCAAGCGAGAGATCGTCTCCCTCGGATCGCTGGAACACCCGCGCGCCGAGTTCGCCCTCGCCGCCGGCGGCCCCGGCAGCAACGGAAGCCGCCCCGGAAGTCCCGGGAGTCCCGAAAGCCCCAGGAGACCGGCGGCGCCCCCGAAGGACGGCGACCCGCCGAAGGCGGCCGACTGAGCCTGCGGCGCCGGGACCACGGCGCCATTCCGACGGCTTTCGTTAAGCCCCCGGCCCCACGGCCGACCCACGGCCGACCGACGGCTGAACGACCACTGTCAGTACGGACCGTCACACTGGGCGTGTGACCATAGGTGGGCCCACACGTGCACAGAGTGACCCCGTCGGCAGTGACCAACAGTGACCAGCAGCGGCGCCCCGCCCGCACGACGAGGCCCGGCCGCGCCTTGCCGGGCCTCGCCCCCGGCGCCCCTGCCCTGGCAGCAGAAGCGGGCGTGGAACCAGGCGTGGACCCGGAAGAAGAACCGGCAGAAGAACCGGCAGAAGAAGCAGCCCGCCCGAGCGGACCAGACCGACACACGAGGCCAGAAATTCCGTGAACTTCACGCGTTGGAGCGCCCGCCTTCCCGGCACGCAGCGACGAGCCGCCGCGCGGGACGACCGCAGTTCCGTCCCCGCCGCCCGCGCCGAGTGCGCCCGGCCGGAGACCGTGACCGTCCTGCCGGACGGCGAGGCGGAAGCGCCCACGGTCACGCCCGGACCGGGACCCGGTCTGGAGGCACTCTCGGCCCGCGAGATCCTCGGTCAGCTCCCGGCCCCGGTCGCCCTGCTCCACGGCGCCGACCACCGCGTCACCTACGTGAACGAGGCGTACGAGACCGCGTTCGGCCCCCGCCCCACCGGAGCCCCGGCGGCCGACGCCATGCCCGAGCTCGTCGAGCTGAGCCTGCTGCCGCTCCTGGACCAGGTGCTGCGCAGCGGCACACCCCGCACGGTGAAGTCCCGCAAGGTCCTCGGCGGCGGCTCGTACACCGTGACCTGCACACCCGTGGCCGCCTCCGGCACGGAGAGCGAGGGAGGCGTCCTCGTGTACGCCACCGACGTCACCGACCACGCCGACGCGGCCGAGCGGCTCCGCACCAGCGAGCGCCGCCACCGCGAAACGGCCGTCACCCTCCAGCGCTCCCTGCTGCCGCAGGAGCTGGAACAGCCGGACGACCTGCGGATCGCCGCCACCTACCAGCCGGGCGGCACGGACGCCGCGGTCGGCGGCGACTGGTACGACGTCATCACCCTCGGCGCCGGCCGCACGGCCCTCGTCATCGGCGACGTGATGGGACGTGGTGTGCGCGCCGCTGCGGTCATGGGCCAGCTGCGCACCGCGGTGCGCGCGTACGCCCGTCTCGATCTGCCGCCCCACGAGGTTCTTCAGCTCCTCGACGGTCTCGCCTCCGAGATCGACGCCAGCCAGATCGCGACCTGCGTCTACGCGGTCCACGATCCGAACGAGGGCCGGCTGGTCTACGCCTCCGCCGGCCACCTCCCGATCCTCGTGTGCGACGAGGACGGGGTCATCCACCGCGCCGAGGACCCGACCGGGCCCCCGCTCGGCACCGGCGGCTGGATTCACACCTCCGGCACGATCGGCCTGCCGCCGGGCTCCACCGCCGTCCTCTATACGGACGGTCTGGTCGAGCGGCGCAGCGAGGACATCGACGAAGGAGTGGCGGCGCTGGAGCGCGCCCTCTCGGGCGCCAAGGGGTCGCCCCAGGTGGTGTGCGACCGGCTCATCCGTTCGCTCGGTGTGACCGCGGATCACGACGACGACGTGGCCGTGCTGGTCGTCCAGCACCCCGCGCGTACGGGGTCCGACGCGGAGCTCTTCCACAACGCCTCGCTCGAACTGCTCGGTGGCATCGAGGCCGCTCCGCGTGCCCGCGCCTTCGCCACCGGAGTGCTCACGTCCTGGCGCTTCCCGGTCGAGCTGTGCGACCTGGGCGTTCTCGCGGCGAGCGAGCTCGTCGCGAACTCCCTCCAGCACGGCACCCCGCCGATGCGCCTCGGTCTGCGCCGCACCGACCGCCGCCTGATCATCGAGGTGACGGACGGCGACGACCACCTGCCGCGCCGCCGCCGCGCCGAACCGGCGGACGAGGCGGGACGCGGCATCTCCATCGTCGCGACGATCGCCTCGTCCTGGGGCAGCCGCCGCACTCCGGGCGGCGGCAAGGCGGTGTGGTGCGAGTTCGCGCTGCCTCAGTGAGCGGCAGCGGGCGTCGCGAGCGGTTCGGTGTCCGGCAGTGACACGGCCACGACCCGCGAGGGCACGGGCGCGAGCGAGGGCTGGTCCTGTACGGGGGTGAGCCGGCGGCCCAGCCGCAGTGCCAGCACGGTGATGCCGAGCGAGAACAGTACGAACGTCACGATGTACGGCCCGTGCAGCGTGGCCCCCATGGGCCCGCCCACGGCCGGGCCGACCGCCAGCGCCAGCTGCTTGCACAGCGCGAAGGCCGAGTTGTACTGCCCGACCATCGACTCCGGCGCCAGATCGGCGACCAGCGGAGCCACGGTCGGCGACAGCATGGACTCACCGAGTCCGAACAGCGCGTACGTCGAGATCATCGCGGCCGTCGCCATGGTCTGGCTGCCGTGCCCGAGACCCGCGTATCCCGCCACGATCCAGGCGAACGCCCAGATCACACCGACCCAGGCGATGACCCGGGTGCGCCGCCGGCGCTCCACCAGCCGCAGCACGACGAACTGCGCGACGACGATGACGGCGGTGTTGGCGGCCAGCGCGATACCGAGGGTCGAGGGCTCGATCCCGGCAGCCTCGGTGCCGTACGCCGCGAGCCCGGACTCGAACTGTCCGTAGCAGGCGAAGAACAGCACGAAACCCAGCACACACAACTGCACCATCGCCCGGTGCGAGAGCAGCACCCGGAGCCCGGCCTGGGGCGCCGTGCCGTCCGTGGGCCTGGCGTCGGAGATGGAGGGGGTACGCGGCATGCGCACGGTCCCCGCCACGACGCCGAGCACGACGAACATGACGGCCTCGATCAGGAACAGCAGGGTGAAGCTCGCCGGATCGTTCGTGTCGACGATCAGCCCGCCGAAGAGACCGCCGATCCCGAGACCCAGGTTCTGCAGGAAGAACTGCATGGCGAAGGCGCGGGTACGGGTGGAGGTGCTGGAGCACCACACCAGCATCGTGGCGAGCGCCGGCTGCATGACGGCGGTGCCCGCACCGAGCACTGCGGCTGACAGCACGGTGGTCGTGACATTGCTGGACACCCCGAGCGCGGCGGCGCCCACGGCGGCCACGGCGGCGGCGAGGATCAGCACGGGCATCGGACCGCGCCGGTCGATGGCCCGCCCGGTGAACGGCAGGACGGCCAGAGCTGCCATGGCGAAGACAGCCAGCACGACACCCGCCGTACCGGCACCAAGATCCCGTACCTGCGCCACGTAGACGTACAGATATGGAACGGTGAACCCGAGTCCGAACGCGCTCAGCGCGCTCCCCACCTGGATCCGCCGCAGCGCTGCACCCATGTCCCTGGTCACGCTCACCTACCTCAAGATCTCGAAGACATCAGACAACATCGAACTACCAAGACTCGAAGACTTTAGCACTAAAGTTAGAGAGTTAACAATTGACCTTGAAGGACTTCGATGGTGAGAGAGGGCGTGCCATACTGCCCGCCATGTCTGACACCACCGAGCCCGGCCCGCAGGAGCCGAGCCTCGACGAGCAGATCGCCGCCTATCAGCGCGAATTCCGCGACCTCGACCCCCAGGTCGAACAGGTCGTCTCGGCCCTCGGCCGCCTCAACCGCCGCATGAACGTCGCGTACGGGAGGCAGCTCGGCGCCCTCGGCATCAGCAACGCCGAATGGGAGGTCCTCAAGACCCTGGTCCTGGCCGGCACCCCGTACCGACTGGGCCCCGGCGAACTCGCCAAGCGCCTCGGCCTCACCCCGGCCGCGATGACCCACCGCATCGACCGCATGGCGGGCGAGGGCCTGGTCACCCGCGACCGGGACGAGAACAACCGGGTACGCGTCATCGTCGAACTGACCGACGAGGGTCGTACCAAGTGGCTGGAGGCGATGCGCATGGCAACCGCCTTCGAGGAAGACCTGCTCCAGGACCTTTCCGACGAGGAACGCGGCGGCCTGGGCGACATGCTGATCCGTCTGCTGCGCCGCGTGGAGCACGCCCAGCCGGACGCCGGCGGCCGCCTCACCGACCTGGACTGAGGCGCTCCGGGGAGTCCCCCGGAGCGCCAGGGGAGGGGTTGACACGCCCCTCACCGGTCCGTAAGGTTCTTCGAGTTGTCACGGGGCCGGAACGGTTCTTCGACAACCGATCCGCCGCGAACGCGGCAACCCAACTCAGCACGATCTCCCACCGGGGAGAATTTCGGCATGCCGAAATTCATTTCGAATGACTCGATTATGAGTCACCGGGAGAATCCGCTAGAGTTTGGGACGTCGGAACGGCCCAACAGCCGGGAAGACAAGCCCGCTGACTGGGAATCAGGCCCGAAAGGATCTGATAGAGTCGGACTCGCCGGAAAGGGAAACGCGAAAGCGAAGAACTGGAAAGGCGAAACCCGCTTCGACCGGGAATCGGACGCGAAAGAGTCTGATAGAGTCGGAAACGCAAGAACGAAGGGAAGCGCCCGGAGGGCCCCGGTGAAACGGGACCGAAGGAAGCGTCCGTTCCTTGAG
>NZ_JBHXQO010000036.1:0-69718 GCF_042717135.1 Streptomyces sp. NPDC058620 | reverse complement strand
CAACCCGCCACCCTGTGGATACCTCATCCTCTCGTGATACCGCAGGCAGACACCCCTCGTCAGCCCTTATGACTTCACGAGTTCAATCTCAGTAACACCAATTGAGAGACAACAGTCAACAACGTATTGCAGACGAGCACCTGCTGGGATGCCTGGCCGGGGATGCTGCGGATCACCGTGTCCGACGTAGCGGAGAACGAATGAGCAGAAGACGGTACGTGGCCAGAGGGGTTCCGGGTGGCTATCGCATCTGGGACAACACGGGGCGCCGGTGGTGGGGCGACCATTACGAACTCTGTCCTGATGATCTCCTCGCAGAATTGAATGGTGCTGCCGACGGCGCGAGGGTCACGATGCTGCTCAAGCGGTACAGGGCCATGAAGCGATGATTCCGCGTGGCTGGTGGGTAGTTGGGCGCGTCGCTCCTGAGTTCATTTCGCTCGTGCGGGCGTGGGGTGGGGGAGGGGCTTCCTGGGGCGTGACGTGTGGGCGAAGAGGAGGAGCAGTGCTCCGCAGGTGGCGACCAGGGCCCAGCCCGGGCGGGAGGCGTGGGCGAGTTGTGTCGGGGTGGCTGATGTGACCAGGGCGCCGGCGATGGCGATGCCCAGCGCGGCGCCGAACTGGCGGGCCGTGGAGGTGATTCCGCCGGCCACGCCGGCTCGGGCGGGAGGCAGGCCGCTGACCGCCGTGTTGGTGATCGGGGCGTTAGCGAAGCCGAAGCCGATGCCGATCAGCAGGTAGGACAGGAGGAGCAGCAGCACGCTCGTGTCCTGTTCGAGCCCGATCAGGCTGAGTCCGCCGGCCGTGATGAAGCCGCCGGCCAGGGCGAGCGGCAGGCGTGGTCCGATGCGGCCGACCAGGCGGCCGGAGAAGGGTGCGCAGACCGTTGCTCCGAGCGCCATGGGCAGGGTTGCCGTCCCGGCTGCCAACGGCGTCCAGTCCCGGGTTTGTTGCAGGTAGAGGGTGTTCAGCAGCAGCGTGACGTTCAGGGCCACGAAGACCGCTACCGCGGCCAGGACCGCGCTGGTGAAGGCCGGGTTACGGAAGAGGCGGGGGTCCATCAGGGGTTCGTGTCGGTGGGATTCGATGCGTACGAAGGCGAACGTGACCACGGCTGTGGACGCGTACATGGCCAGGGCTGCCGGTGACGTCCAGCCGATGCGCGGGCCTTCGATGAGGGTGCCGACCGAGAGCGCGATGGCCAGGGACAGCAGGGCCTGGCCCGGGAGGTCCAGGCGCTGTGCACGCTGTGCGCGGGACTCCGGTACGAACACGGCGGTGAGTACGAGGGCGGCCACGACGACCGGCGCGTTGATCCAGAACATGGACCGCCAGCCGAGCGCCTCGATGAGAAAGCCGCCCATGACAGGGCCGGCGGCCATGCTCAGGCCGAAGACCGATGCCCAGATGCCGATCGCCTGGGCTCGCTCCTTCGGATCGGGCATCGCGTTCACGACGATCGCGAGGGCCACGGGGCTGAGCATCGAGGCGCCGATTCCCTGGACGGCGCGGGCCGCGACGAGTGCGCCCACCGAAGGGGCGAGGGCGCAGGCCAGCGAGGCCGCGCCGAACACGAGCAGGCCGGTCTGGAACACCCGTCGGCGTCCGAACCGGTCCGCCAGCGCACCGGAGGAGATCAGGAGGCCGGCCAGGACGAGGGTGTACGCGTCCACGGTCCATTCCAGGCCGTGCGTCCCGACGCCCAGGCCGCGCCCGATCGCGGGCAGACCCACGTTGACGATGGTGGTGTCCAGACCCACCAGGAACATGCTCAGGCAGCAGACGGCCAGCACCGTCCAGCGCCTGCGCGCACTCATGGGGCGGGCGTTCATCGGGGGTTGAACAGGGTGGGGCGTCGTCGCGGTCACGGTCTGCCTCTCACGTCCGGGAGTGTGTGCCCGGCAAGACTCCGGCCGTACGACGGTTGTGGCCCAGCACTTTTGCGAAGACTGCAAAATGGGAGACGTGGACACGGAACTGGAAGAGATCCTTGGCGGCATCGGGCCCCGGCTGCGCGCGCTGCGGCTCGACCGAGGACTCACGCTGGAGGCCCTCGCGACTACGTCCGGGATCTCGGTGAGCACCCTGTCCCGGCTGGAATCGGGCAAACGGCGTCCGACCCTGGACCTGCTCATCCCGCTCGCGCGCGTGCACCGCATCGCACTCGACCAGCTGGTGGCCGCACCGGCGAGCGGCGACCCACGGGTCCATCTCGCGCCCTTGCGCAAGGCGCACGGCAGCACGCTCGTACCCCTGACGCAGTACCCGGGGCGGGTGCAGGTGTTCAAGCAGGTGCTGGCTCCTCGCGAGCCGAAGCTGGTGACCCACGAGGGCTACGAGTGGCTCTACGTCCTGGCGGGCGAGCTGCGCCTCCTTCTCGGGGACGACGAGTTCGTGCTGCGCCCCGGAGAGCTGGCCGAGTTCGACACCGGGCAACCGCACTGGTTCGGGCCGGCGAACGCGAGCACCGTGGAGATCCTGCACCTGTTCGGGCCGCGGGGCGACCAGGCCGTCATCCGCGCACGGCCCTCCACGGAGGCGCCTCCGGGACGGTGACGGGACCTGCGCGGGCGGACGGCTCCGGGGCCGCGTGGGGCGGGGCGGTGGGCTCGGTGGCTCCGGGGCGGCCGGGATAGGAGCACACTGAGCGTATGGCCCTACCCAGAACGCATCATTGCTCGGTCTGTTCAGACGGTGCCGCATCCGACTCGGTCCTTCACGAGGACCTGGTCGTCGGGGCGCCGCTCTCCATGGAAGAGCTCACCGACTCGGAGCGTCTCGACCGGTTCGCCCTCAAGTACGCCCACGACGGATGCCAGGTCAGAGAGGTCCGGCGGGTTCCGCACGACAGCCTGAGCGGCTACGCCTGGTCCGTGACCTTCACCGAGGCTTCTTGACCACGTGACCACGTGACCACGTGACCACGTGAGCACGTGATCGCCGACGAGCGGTTCGGGGAAGGCGCCCGGACCGCTCGTCGGGCGGCACCGCTCACCGGCCCGTCCGTCCACCGGTCTGCGCCCGACGGTCCGGCGCCACTCGCACGGAGCAGTCAGCGCTGCCCCGGTGCCGGTCCGAGCGCGGCGCGCTGAGCGCGTCTCCGTTCTCGGGTCGTTCCGTCGTCCTCCGTGGAGGCGGGGGGTTCTCCATGTGCGCGGGCTGGCTGTTGCCGCAGCCCCAGCAGGTCCACCAGCCGCCGGCGTTCTCGCTCATCCGGCCTCCGCATTTCCCGCATTGCATGCTGGCTTCCTCCATCGTGCGTGGGGACTCGTACCGGCTGCCGTCCGTCAGAGGAGGGGCGGTGCGGCCGGGACCCGGACTCATCGGGTGCGGCAATGGCTCGCGCGACGGGGCGCTCATCGCCCGCGCACCTCGTGCCCCCGTTCCGCGGCAGGCAGAAATTCCGCTGACCGTACGGAGCGTGCCTTCACGCACGCCGTCCATGTGCGGAGTGTGCGCATCTCTACCCCTACGGGGTATGGCCGCGTCCTCCCTTGACGGTGATCGCGTTCCCGCTCTGCCGTCGTCCACACAAGTGCACGTCTTGGGGCGGGAGTCGGCGAGGCAGCGAGGCAGGGACCGTGCGGGATGGTTCGCGCTGACGGCGATCTCCTCCGCCACACTCCGGGATGCGTCCCGGCCCGGCCGGGCGCACCGTGGATACATGTCCGGTCATCCGCCCGTCATCGTGTACCCGCCCTCGACCACCGGAGGGCGGCGGGTGACCGTGCACGGCCAGATCGTGGGACTGGCGCACGGGCGTGGTGAGGTGGCGTCGTTTCTGCGCAGGGCCGGGCTCGCTGCCGGGGCCGAGGAGATCGATCTCGATCAGCCCGAGCTGATCGAGTGGCGCGGTGGAGATCTCGATACCTGGGGGTGAGTGCCGTGATGCGTCGCCGTGGGCCCAGGAGGCACGGGCTGGTGTCCGTGCAGCCTCCGCCCGGGTATCACGAGGGAGACGGCACGCCGCCCGACGCACTGCGGCGCAGCCTCATCCTCGACTGGGTGGTGAACCAGCGGATCGCCGACGGGTGGCGGGTGGAGTCGCGGTCGGGGACCCAGGTGGTTCTCGCGCGCGGGCAGCCGGTGAACCATGTGCTGCACGCCTTTCTCACGTCTTCTCGTGCCTGCTGTGGGGCGCCGGGTGGGCAGGGGGGTGGCTCTGAGGAACCGGGTCGAGCGTGTGGTGCTCACCGTGGACGCTCAGGGGCACGTCCTCACCGTCACCGCGCCGTGAGGGTTCACCCGTATGGGTGCCGCCGAGTGGCCGGGCGGGTGGGGGGCGCGCAGCGTCGGTTCTGAATCATCTGCAGTACCTGACCTGCAGAACTGATGTGCAGGACGCGTTTGCGAAGCGGGTCTGCACAACGTGTCTGCAGGACGTGAGCTGCGGGGCGTGCACGGCGGGCGTCGACGCAGGAACGCAATGCAGGACAGATCCGCAGGCCGGTGAGCCTGCGCGGCGAAGGAGTCCCCATGTCACAGTCAGCACACACGTCCGGCAACTCCCGACGGGACGTCGCCGGCGGCGGCAGCGGATGGGCTGCCGGAGGAACGATGTTTGCCGGTGTTCTGCTCCTGGTGGACGGCTTCCTATCGGTCGTCAAGGGCATCGCGGGCATCGGCACCGACGACGTGTACGCCCGCGTCAACAACTACGTCTTCAAGTTCGACGTGACCGCCTGGGGCTGGATCCACCTGATCCTCGGTGTGATCCTGGTGATCGTCGGCCTGGGCATCCTGAAGGGCGCAGGCTGGGCCCGCGGTGCGGGCGTCGGACTCGCCTCGCTGAGCATCATCGCCAACTTCGTCTGGCTGCCGTACCAGCCGGTCTGGGCCATCGTCTCGATCGCCATCGACGTCTTCGTGATCTGGGCCCTGTGCACCGATCGCTCGAAGTCGGCCATCTGACGTGGCAGCGGACCACGCGGCGGGATCTGTGACGGCCGAGGCGGCGCGCGATACCGCCGCCTCGGCCTGGATCTGGGGATACCCGCTCCTGGAGAACTACCGCACGATGTACCCGCAGGCCATCGACCCGGACGATCCTCGCTCCGTCGGTGGCTTCGGCCGATTCCGGCACTACGCCCAGCCGTTCACCCCGGCCGAAACCGATGTGGTGACGCCGAACAACGACACCCCGTACTCCTGGGCCTGGCTCGACCTGCGGGCCGAGCCGTGGGTGGTGTCCGTGCCGGCCGTCGACCGGTACTACGTACTGCCGTTCCATGACCTGGACACCTCGTACGTCGGGTACGTCGGCGCCCGTACCACCGGGCAGGAAGCCGGGGACTACCTGGTGGCCGGGCCCGGCTGGCGCGGCGACGTGCCGGACAAGGTCGCCGGGGTGCTGCGCGCGGACACCTTCCTGGTCGGCGTTCTCGGGCGTACGTATCTGGCGGGGCCCGGCGACGTGACCGCGCTGCGGGCCGTACAGGAGCAGTACCTGCTCCGGCCGTTGTCCGAGTTCCTCGACACGGCGGCGCCCCACCCCGTCGATGAACCGGTGTGGCCGGTATGGCGTGCGGAGGACCTGGGCACCGCCGAGTTCTTCACGCTCCTCGACTTCCTGCTGCAGTTCTTCCCCGTCCTGGAGAGCGAACGGGGGCTGCGCGAGCGGCTTGCCGCGCTCGGTGTCGACGGCCGCGGGGAGTTCGAGCCCTCCGCGCTGAAGCCGGAGATCCGCGCCGCCGTGGAGAAGGGCATAGCCGACGCACGGGCCACGCTGGAGGCGGCGAAGAGGGACGCCGCCGACTCCACCGGCTGGTTCGGTACGCGCGCCGAGCACGGCGACGACCATCTGACCCGCGCGGTCGGCGTCGACAAGGGGCTGTACGGGCTGCCGGCCGCCGAAGCCTGGTACGCGGGATGGCTGAGCGACGACCGGGGCAACCGCCCGCCGGACGCCTCCGCCCGCGACTACACCGTCCGCTTTCCCCCGGGACAGCTGCCGCCCGCCCGGTTCTTCTGGTCGGCCACGATGTACCGGCTGCCCGAACGCCTGCTCGTCGACAACCCCGTCGACCGCTACTCGATCGGGGACCGCACCGCCGGACTGGTCCACGACGCGGACGGCGGTTTGACGCTGTACGTACAGAAGGACGAGCCGCAGGACCCGGAGCGGGCCGCGAACTGGCTGCCCGCGCCCGACGGCCCCTTCACGATCGCCATCCGTGTCTACGGGCCGCGGGCCGCCGTACTCGACGGCAGCTGGTCCATGCCGGCACTCGCCGTGCGCGACTGAGACGAGAGGAACACCCGTGGTGGAGACTCCCGAAGAACTCGTCGAGCTGGCCGCCGATGCCTATGTCTACGGCTATCCGCTGGTCTTCGATCTGTCGATGGTCGATGCCTTCCTGCGCAAGGGCTTCGGCGCACTGCCCCCCGCTCCCTTCAACCGGTTCGCCCACTCCGGCGAACTGGCCGAACCCGACGCCCACTTCGTGTCCGTGAACAACGACACCGTCTACTCGATCGCCCAACTCGACCTGTCCGGCGGTCCGCTCACCCTCCATGTGCCCGAGACCGGCGGCGCGTACTACGTGCTCCAGTTCGTGGACGTGTGGAGCAACAACTTCGCCTACCTCGGCCGCCGCGCCACCGGTACGGGCGAGGGTGACTGGCTGATCGCGCCGCCCGGCTGGTCGGGCACCGTACCCGACGGTCTGAGCGGGGTGATCGACGCGCCGACCTCGATCGTGACGGTGGTGGGCCGCAACGCCTGCGACGGGCCCGACGACCTGCCCCGGGTCCAGGCGCTCCAGCGGCAGTTCGCGCTCAGCCACCTCGACTCGGCACCCCACCGCACGGGGCTGCCCGCACCCGACGGCGGCGTCCCCGAGGCGCTGGGGTTCTTCGAGCGGCTCCGCGTCTGGATGGCCGACTTCCCGCCGTCCGCCGAGGACCAGGCGTACCAGGACCGGTTCCAGCCGCTGGGGCTCCTGGAGGAGGGACCCTCGCCGTACCTTCCGGCCGGGCCCGACCTCGTACAGGCACTGACGCAGGGGATGAAGCGGGGCAAGGCGAGGGTGGAAGCGGCCACCCGGCCCGCGCCGGAAGCGGACCGGGCTGCGCCAGGGGCCTGGGACGCCAACCCGCACCTCTTCGACTACAACCTCGACCACCTCAGTGTCGGAACGATCGACTCACCGGAGTGGAAGATCCCGGACCGTGAGGCGTCGTACCTGGTCAGGGCGGTGGCCGCGCGGACCGGACTGTGGGGGAACCACGGGTACGAGGCGGTGTACGCGCAGACCTTCCAGGACTCCGCGGGCAGACAGCTCAACGGGGCCCACTCGTATGTCCTGCGCTTCGACGAGCGGCCGCCGGTCACCTCGTTCTGGTCGGTGACCATGTACGACGTCCCCGACTACTACCTCGTCGAGAATCCGGCGGGCCGCTACTCGATCGGCGACCGTACGCCCGGACTCGTGTACGCCGCCGACGGCTCCCTGACCCTGCATCTGTCCAAGGACCGGCCCGCGGACCCCGACGCGGCGGCGAACTGGCTTCCCGCACCGGACGGTGACTTCCGGCCCATGCTCCGCCTCTACACCCCTGAGCAGGCCGTTCTCGACGGAAGCTACGTCATTCCGGTCATCGAGCGGGTTGAGACGGACGGTGGGTGATGCCATCGACGCTCAGCGGCCTCGCCGGCTGAGGCGGGCGGGCAGGGCGGGCAGGGTGGGCCGGGGCGGGTCGGTGGTGGCTCGTGGTGGGTCAGTGGTGGGGGATGCGGTGGGGAGGATGCTGCTGCCCTGCCGTTGTCAGTGGTCCGGTACACACTGGATTCATGTGCCGCAGCATCAAGACCCTTCGCCCACCCGCCCTCCCCGAAGAGGCCACCGAGGAGGACATGCGGGCCGCCGCCCTCCAGTACGTGCGCAAGGTGTCAGGCTTCCGCGCGCCCGCCGCGCACAACCGCGAAGCCTTCGACCGTGCCGTAGACGAGATCACCGAGGCCACGCACCGGCTGCTGGACAGCCTGGAGGTACGGGGTGCCGCCAAGACGGGCTGAGGGGAGAAGGAAGGGCGAGTGGGCGGGCGGTCAGGAGCCGGTGGCTACGGCCGGGGCCGGAGACTCCGCCGCTGCCGAGGGGCGACGTACGACGAGTGCGGCCAGTGCGCCCACGAGGAACAGGGTGAAGACCGAGACCGCCGTGCCCAGCCAGGTGGTGCCCATCCACTGGCCGCCGAAGTAGCCGAGGCCCACGCTGTAGCCCGCCCAGGCGACACCGGCCAGCGCCGACCAGGGCAGGAACTCCTTCACCTTGCGGTGGGCGGCGCCCGCGCCGAGGGAGACCACGGAGCGGCCGGCCGGTGCGAACCGGGCGATGACGACGAGCGCGCCCCCGCCACGGCTGAGCGCCGCGCCAAGACGTTCCTGCGCGGTCGTGAGGCGCCGCGAGCGGGCGATGGCCCGGTCCAGCCGGTCGCCACCGCGCCAGGCGAGGCGGTACGCGACGAGGTCACCGAGCACCGAAGCGGTGGCCGCGCACAGGATCAGCGCGAGCAGGGACGGCACCTGCCGCGTCGCTTCCCCGGCGGATCCGGCGACGGTGGTCGTGCCGGCGGCCGCGGCGGTGGCCGCCATGATCACCAGGACTCCGCTGGGGAGCACGGGCAGGAAGACGTCCAGGAGTACCGAGAGGGCGACCACTGCGTAGATCCATGGGCTGCCGGTCAGCGCGCCCACACTCTCAAGCACTTCTACTCCCCGATGCGTGTCAACGCCGCGACGTCGCAGGGGAGCGGCAGGGGCGGCAGGGCCAGCTGTACAGCGTACGCCCGCGGTTTACCTGGACATCACTTCGGGTGGGTGATGTTGTGCAGCTCACGTGCACCTTGGGGAGGGTGCGTGACGGCAGCGGGAGGGGAGCCGACGAGAGCAGGGAGCAGGGAGCAGGGAGCGGCGGCACCGGTGGCCGGCCGGCGTACGGGAGGGTGTGAGGCGGCTCGGCCCGGTCCGGTCCTGCTCGGTCCGGGTCCGGCCGGATTGCGGTCCGTACGCCAAAGCGTCCGGCTCCCCGGAGCGGCGGGGAGCCGGACGCTCAGGTCGAGAGCCGGACGCGCGTTCGTGGAACGGTCAGGCCGTGACGGCCGACGCCTTCTCGCGCGGGCGCTCGGCGTCGTGCGCGGTGCCACCGCGCGAGAAGAGCCCGTCGGCGGCGAAGGCCCCGGGGCCGGTGAAGACGATCAGCAGGAAGGCCCAGCAGAACATCGCGGAAGCCTCGCCGCCGTTCTGCAGGGGGAACAGGGCCTCGCTCTGGTGGACCTTGAAGTACGCGTACGCCATGGAGCCGGAGGCGATGAAGGCCGCGATACGGGTGCCGAGGCCGAGCGCGACCAGGATGCCGCCGACGAGCTGGATCACCGCGGCGTACCAGCCGGGCCACGTCGCGCTGGGAACGCTGTCGCCGCCGAGCACTCCGAAGAGCGACGCGGCGCCGTGGCAGGCGAAGAGGAAGCCGACGACGACGCGGAACGCCGCGAGCGCGTAGGGCTGGGCCTGGTTCAGGCGTATGGACATGGTGGAGGGCTCCTTCGGTCTGTGGGGGACGTGCACCGATTGCCGACTGAGCGCCCCAGGTTAGGCAAGCCTCACAGGTACTTGCAAGTTCAACATTCCGTCGACTGGCTGAAAGTCATTCATTCGTCGATGGTCAGATTTCGATCGAGAACGGTCTCCAGCTGTGCGTCGCGAGACCTTCCCCTGGCCTGAACCAATGTCAGCGCAGCTTTCCGGCCATGCAGCGTCAGTGTCATCAACTGATTGCCGAACCATGGCCCGCCGGTCTTCTGCCACCGCACCGGCGGGGTCCCCGACCGCCCGTGGCGCGCCAGGAGTCCGCCGAGCCGCCGTCCCGCCCTGCTCCAGCCGAAACGGAAGCCGATCCGCAGGGGGCGGGGGATCGAGTTGTGGAGGGGGGAGCAGGTCAGCTGCAGGATGTGCGCCGCGGGAAGGCCGCCCGGTGCGGAGGCCGGCCACTCGGGCTCCGCGATGTACGCATGGTGCACATCGCCCGACAGCACACATACCGTCGCCGGTGCGTCCGGACCGCTCCCCACCTCCCTCAGCAGCTCCGTCAGCGTGCGGAACGATTCGGGAAAAGCTGCCCAGTGTTCCAGGTCGGAGGCGCGCCGCAGCTTCTCGCCGAATCGCGCCCAGCGCCCGCCGGGGCCGCCGCGCTCACCGCGGCACAGGGCGGCGTTCCAGGTCTCCGCCTCGTGGATGAGGGGCGGCAGGAGCCACGGCAGTGAGGTGCCGATCAGGAGATGGTCATACGATCCGGGGTCGGCGAGGGCCTCTTCGCGCATCCAGCGGGCCTCCTCGGCGCTGAGCATCGAGCGCTGCTGTTCGTCGAGGACCCGGGCCGCCCGGGTGTCCACCATCAGCACCCGGACTCGGCCGAAAACGCGCCGATAGCTCCAGCGGGCGCGGGAGGGCTCGACCGCGGTCTCCGCTGCGAACCGGCGCAGGAGCTCGGTGCCGTCCGGCTGGGCGCGCACCGCCGCGTAGAGCGGGTCGGCGGCCAGCACGGCCGGGGAGAGGTTGCCGAGGTGCTGGTAGACCCAGTACGACATCAGCCCGCTGACGATCCGCTCGTTCCACCACGGGGTGGCGCGGATCTCCGCGAGCCAGGCGGCGCTGGTGTTCCAGTCGTCGATCACGTCGTGATCGTCGAAGATCATGCAGCTGGGGACCGTGGACAGCAGCCAGCGAACCTCCGGGTCCCGCCAGGACTCGTCGTAGAGGAAGGTGTACTCCTCGTAGTCCGCGACCTCCGCCCCCGGTGCCTCCCCCAGCTCACGGCGCGCGGCGAGTCTGTGCCGGGTCGCCTGCGAGGTCTCGTCCGCGTACACCTGATCGCCGAGCAGGAGCAGCGCGTCGGGCCGTACGGCGCCGGGGTCGGCGGCCAGGCGGGCCGCGAGGGTGTCCAGGGCGTCCGGACCCGCGGGGTCCTTGTCGGCGACGTGCGGAGCCGCCCAGCGGCAGGAGCCGAAGGCGATCCGCACCGGCGCCGGGGCCGGCGCTCCCTCGGGGGTGAGCGGGGGCGTCGTGATCGTGCTCTGGGGGAAGCGGGAGTCGTCGAGCGGCCACACCCGCCGGCCGTCGAGCAGCACCTCGTACGCCGTCGTCGTGCCCGGCGTCAGGCCCGTGACGACCACCAGCGCGTAGTGATGCCCGACGACCGCGAAGGTCGGCGACGAGCCGGACGCCCCGTCGGCGCACCTGACCTCGGCCGTGCACGGCCGGTCGGCCTCGATCCAGACGGTCGCCGACGTGGCCGACTCCCAGTCGATGTACCGCAGCAGTGGTCCCAGTCGCAGCCTGGCCATGCCGCCCCCTCGCGTCGCCGTAACAGATGGCTTCGTACCGTACGGAACGACGGAGGGGAACGGGTGGGTTCCGCCTGGCGGGTTTCGGTGCCGGGCGGGCCGGCCGGTGGGTGGGGGAGGGGTCAGCAGGCGTTCAGGACGGTCTGGAGCGCGCTCTTCTCCGTGGAGTCGACGCTCAGGCCGTAGTGGTGCTTCACGTGCACCCAGGCGCGTGCGTACGTGCATCGGTAGGCGGTGCGCGGCGGGAGCCACTCTCCGGGGTCCTGGTCGCTCTTGGACTGGTTGACGTTGTCCGTGACCGCGATCAGCTGCGGGCGCGTCAGGTCGTTGGCGAAGGACTGGCGTTGGGACGTGGACCAGCTGTTCGCCCCGGAGCGCCATGCCTCGGCGAGCGGGATCATGTGGTCGATGTCGATGTCGGAGGCCGCGGTCCAGGTGGCCCCGTCGTACTGCGAGTACCAGCTGCCGCTGACCGCCGCGCAGCTGGAGTCCTGCTGGACGCTGGTGCCGTCCCGCTTGAGGACCACCTCGCGCGTGTTGCAGGCGCCCGACTGGGTGATCCAGTGCGGGAACATCTCGCGGCTGTAGCCGGTCGACGATCCCTCGGTCCTCACGGTGAGCTGGCTGAGATAGGTGCGGGCGGTGGACGCGGTGACCGGGGTGGGCATGGCGGCCTGGGCGGCCGGTGCGCTGAGCAGCCCGGTGGTGGCGGCGAGGGCGGCGGATGCGGCTATGACGGCAACGCGACGCGCGTAGACACCTGACATGCGAACTCCCTTGATGTGGGGGGCTTCTGGCGGGCGACCTGTGGGGCCCGGCCATCGTGGCGGCGCCAGGTTTCTGGAGGGTGGGCGCCAGGTAACAGGGTGACGACATGTGCACGTCACATCAAGAGATCGGACGGAACCCGCTGATGGCCGGTCTGAGGCCGGGGGAGGCAGGGGTGTTGAGGGCGCGCCTCACGGGGGGCGCGGTCTTAAGGTGGCCGCGTGCTGCTTCCGGTGAATGTGACGCTCGGGGTCGTCCTCGCCGTACTCCTGGCGTTCGCGGCCGCCGTCGCCGCGTGGGCCTCGCTCGGCCGCTCGCGGGAGATCGTCGTGGCCGGGCTGCGGGCAGCGGTCCAACTGGCCGCCGTCTCCGCGCTCATCGGCTGGGTCGTTCACTCCCTGGCGCCCCTGCTCGGCTTCGTGGCGCTGATGTTCGCTGTCGCGGTGTGGACCGCCGGGCGCCGGATCACCGGCAATCGCACCTGGCGGTGGGCCGCCCTGCCGATCGGTGCCGCGGTCGTCCCCGTCGTCGCCGCGCTGCTGCTGACCGGCCTTGTCCCGCTCCGGGGCATCGCGCTGATCCCGGTCACGGGCATTCTCATCGGGGGCGCGCTCACCGCGACCGTGCTCGGTGGGCGGCGCGCGCTGGACGAGCTCGCCGTGCGGCACGGGGAGGTCGAGGCGGGGATGGCGCTGGGGCTGCTCGACCGGGACGCCCGGCTGGAGATCGCCCGCCCGGTGGCCGCGGACGCGTTGCTGCCGGGGCTGGATCAGACCCGGACGGTGGGGCTCGTCACCCTGCCCGGGGCGTTCGTGGGCATGCTGCTGGGCGGCGCCTCACCGGTGGAGGCGGGCGCCGTGCAGCTGTTCGTCCTGGTGGCCCTGATGGCGGTGCAGGCCGTGGCCGTCGCGCTGGTGCTGGAACTGGTCGCGCGCGGGCTGGTCTACCGCGACCCGTCTTGATGCGGCCCGGCCCGGCTTGATGTGGCCCGGCCCGGCGCGGTTCGGGGCCGGATGCGGCACGGTGCGGCTCCGTGCGGTTCGAACCGCCTCGGTGCGCCCGGCCCAGCTGTATGCGGGAGGGCCAGCTCGATGCGGGAGGGCCGGTGGGGGTCAGGCCGCGATGTGCAGGCGGATCGAGCCGTCCGCGGCCGCCTCCACCCGGATCCGCGTCAGGTCCTCGACATGGGCGTCGGGGGAGAGCGCCGCAGCGCGCGGGCCGACGCCCACGACCCGCATACCGGCTGCGCGGCCCGCCGTGATGCCCGCCTCCGAGTCCTCGAAGACGATGCAGTCCGCCGCGTCGAAGCCCAGCTCGGCCGCGCCCTTGAGGAAGCCCTCAGGGTCCGGCTTGCTGGCGCCGACCTGCTCGGCGGTGACGCGGGTGCCCGGCATCGGCAGTGCCGCGGCTGTCATCCGGGCCTGGGCGAGCTTCTCGTCGGCCGAGGTCACCAGGGCGTGCGGGAGGCCGGCGATCGACGCCATGAAGGCCGGGGCGCCGTCGACCGGCACCACGCCGTCGACGTCGGCGGTCTCCTCGGCGAGCAGCTCCCGGTTCTCCGCGTAGTTCTGCTCCATGGGACGGTCCGGGAGCAGGACCGCCATCGTGGCGTATCCCTGCCGTCCATGGACCACCTTGAGTACGGCGGCCGGGTCCAGGCCCTGCCTCAGCGCCCAGCGGCTCCAGCAGCGCTCGACCACCGCGTCGGAGTTCACGAGGGTGCCATCCATGTCCAGAAGGAGGGCGCGGGCTGTGAGGACGGTGGCCGACATCGGCAGGCTCCAGAGCGCGGGGGAGTGCGAACCACGCGGTGCGGAACGCGGGTGCGGGAACAACACGGGCAAAGAGAAACAAGTAGCCCCGCCCGCCGGTCAGGGTGAACGGGCGGAGGCTACTTTGTTCCTCCACGATACAAAAAGCGGCCGCAGAATGCCAATCCGGCAGGCCCGCCGGACGCGGTGCCCCTCAGTC
The DNA here is from genome assembly GCF_042717135.1 of Streptomyces sp. NPDC058620. Lineage (NCBI taxonomy): Bacteria > Bacillati > Actinomycetota > Actinomycetes > Kitasatosporales > Streptomycetaceae > Streptomyces > Streptomyces sp. NPDC058620. The sequence continues at coordinate 55,639 of NZ_JBHXQO010000036.1, read as the reverse complement.
GCGGCGCCTGCCGGTCGTCTCCGCCTCCAGCGCCTGCCGGGTGTTCGGCCCGTAGACACCCTCCGGGTCGCCCTGGATGGCCTTGTACGACTGGTAGACCGCCACGGCGTCCCTGACCCGGCCGGAGTACGTACCGTCGGCCGGCCCGTGATAGAGCCAGACCTCCTTGAGGCGCCGCTGGAGCTCGGCGACCTCGTCCCCGGTGTCGCCCGGTTGCAGCGTGGAGCCGTTCAGCGCGGGCGGGGCCGCCGTCGAGGCGTTGGGTGCCGGCGCGCTCGCGGACGAGGGCGCCGGGGCCGTCGTGGCGGACGCGGTGGGCGAGGCGGAACGGGAAGCCGTCGCGCTCTTCGACGGTGAGGCGGACGCGGACGCGGATGCGGAGGCCGACGCGGACGGCGAGGCCGAGGCGGACGGCGACGCGCCGGACGAGGACGCGGACGGCGATTCCGATACGGCGGTCGCCGGCTCGCTGCTGGAGTCCTCGGTGCTCGTCGTCGCCGAGGGCAGTGCTTCCGTGTGTCCGTCGTCCCCGGCGAACAGTCCTCCGGCGAAGGCGGCCGTGCCGACGACCGCGGCCACCGCCGCCCCCACGGCGATGACCGCGAACGGTCGGCGCCGGCGCGGCTGTACGGGGTCGTCGTCCGCCCCGTACGCGGCGGTGGTCCGCCGTCTGGCCTCGTCCGCCGCTCCGGTCTCCGGCAGCGGCCGCGCCGCGGGAACGTCCAGGAACAGCGGCATGGTCACGGCCGCGGCCCCCGGTGTGCCGTCGTCCGGCTCGGGACCGGCGGCCGTATGGGCGTCGCCCAGCGTCACGTACGGGCGGATGCGGAGCGGGTCGAAATCCTCCGCAGCGGCGATCTCCGCGGCCGTCTCCGCCGAACGGGCGGCGCGCCGCTGATCCACGGTCGGCTGCGCCGTGCGGTCTCCGCAGGCGCAGCCGGGTCTTATGCCCGTGTCAGGCCGTGCGTCGGGTCCGGTACCGGGCCCGACGGGCCCCGTACCAACGGCTCCAGGCCGCTCCGGGCCTCGCTCCATACCGCACGCCGGGCATACCTGTCCGGTCATTGTGGGTCCCCTCCCCTTCGAACTGCCTGCGATTATGCAGGCCGCCACGGGGAAGCCCAACGGCGTCCGGCCGCTCGGCAGGCCATAACGGGGCACAAAGGCCAGGATGGGGGAGAAGCGGACCCCGAGGAGATGCCCATGGCCCAGCAGCTGAGCCCACCGCCCCTGGCCCCCGGCGAGGGGCGGTCCACACGGACCGTCCTCGTCGCCATCGGCGCACTGCTCCTCGGCATGCTGCTCGCCGCACTCGATCAGACCATCGTCGCCACCGCGCTGCCGACGATCGTCAGCGAACTCGGCGGCATGGACCATCTGTCCTGGGTGGTCACCGCCTACATGCTGGCGGCCACCGCGGCCACCCCGCTCTGGGGCAAGCTAGGTGACCAGTACGGCCGCAAGAGGCTGTTCCAGGCGGCCATCGTCATCTTCCTGATCGGCTCGGCCCTCTGCGGCGTCGCCCAGAACATGCCGCAGTTGATCGGCTTCCGCGCCCTCCAGGGGCTCGGCGGCGGCGGACTGATGGTCCTGTCGATGGCGATCGTCGGCGACATCGTCTCGCCGCGCGAACGCGGCAAGTACCAGGGCCTCTTCGGTGCGGTCTTCGGGGTGACCAGCGTCCTGGGACCGCTTCTCGGCGGCTTCTTCACCGAACACCTCAGCTGGCGCTGGGTCTTCTACATCAACCTGCCGATCGGTGTCGTGGCGCTCCTCGTCATCGCCGCCGTCCTGCACATCCCCGTGCGCGGGACCAGGCACACCATCGACTACCTCGGCACCTTCCTCATCGCCTCCGTCGCCACCTGCCTCGTGCTCGTCGCCTCCCTGGGCGGCACCACCTGGGCCTGGGGCTCAGCGAGGATCATCGGCCTGGCCGTGCTCGCCGTGGTCCTGCTGATCGCGTTCATCGCCGTGGAGCGGCGTGCCGTGGAACCCGTACTGCCGCTGAAACTGTTCCACATCCGCACCTTCACGCTCGTCGCCGTCATCAGCTTCATCATCGGTTTCGCGATGTTCGGCGCGATGACGTATCTGCCGACGTTCCTCCAGGTGGTGCAGGGCATCTCGCCGACCATGTCCGGTGTGCACATGCTGCCGATGGTGTTCGGCATGCTCATCACCTCGACAGGCTCCGGCCAGGTGGTCAGCCGCACCGGCCGCTGGAAGGTCTTCCCGGTCGTGGGCACGGCCCTGACCGCGGCCGGTCTCCTGCTGCTCCACCGGCTCGACGAGTCCAGCTCCACCTGGGAGATGAGCGTCTGCTTCTTCGTGTTCGGCGCCGGGCTCGGACTGGTGATGCAGGTCCTCGTGCTGGTCGTGCAGAACGCCGTCGGGTACGAGGACCTGGGCGTCGCCACGTCGGGCGCCACGTTCTTCCGCTCGATCGGCGCCTCGTTCGGTGTCGCCATTTTCGGCACCATCTTCACCAACCGGCTCACCGGCAAACTCGAAGCGGCCCTGTCCGGCCGCTCGCTGCCCCCCGGAGTCGACGCCGAACGGCTGGCCGCCGATCCGCGGGCCATCGGCGCCCTCCCTGCCGAGCTGCGCCCGTCGATCCTCAGCGCGTACTCCACGTCCATCACGGACGTCTTCCTGTACGCGGTCCCCGTCGTCCTCGTCGCCTTCGTCTTCGCCTGGTTCCTCGAGGAGGACACGCTGCGCGGCTCGGTGACCGCCCCCGACACCAGCCAGACCCTCGCGTCGAACCCGGTCGAGCGCTCCTCGTACGACGAATGCGCCCGCGCGCTCTCGGTGCTCGCCACGCGCGAGGGCCGCCGCGACATCTACGTGAAGATTACCGCCAGGGCGGGCTACGACCTGCTGCCCGCGGCGAGTTGGCTGCTGCTGCGCATCAAGCGGCACGGCGCCGTCGAACCCGCCAGGCTCGCGGACGCCGCCCCCGTACCGCTGCGGGTGATCAACGAGGCGGCCCGCCAGGTCGAGGAGCGGGGTCTGACCCGCCGCGAGGGCCTCCAGATGATCCTGACCGACCAGGGCGCCGAGGCCGTCGTCCGCCTCTCGCAGGCCCGCGAGGACTCGCTCGCGGAACTGCTCGGTGACTGGTGGGGGCCGGAGCGGCCGACCGACCTGGTCCACCTGGTCGCGGAACTGACCGCCGAGGTGAGCGGGTCGAGCAAGGACAGGCCGCACATGCCGGAACCGCCACGCGACCACCACGCGTAGCCGGCCGGGGCCAGGAGCCCCGGAGCGCCTTCGGGCGGACCCGCCTCACAGCTCCTTGGCGAACCAGTGTTCCGCGTACTGATTGCGGTGGTGGAAAGCCGGGACCTCCCGGTAACCGTGCTTGGCGTAGAGCCCGCGCGCCTCGACCAGGTCGCTACGGGTGTCGAGCCTGATCCGCCGCACCCCGGAATCCCGTGCCGCGCTCTCGATCGCGGCGAGCAGCAGTCCGCCGCCGCCCGTGGCGCGGAAGCCGGGGCGTACGAAGACCCGGGTCAGCTCCGCGACGCGCGGCTCGGCGTCGACCAGGAGCAGCCCGGCGCAGCTCGCCGGCCGGTGTCCGAAGCGGCCCACGACGAACGCCCCGGTCGGCGGAACAAGCCGCTCCGCGCCGTCGTCGGTGAGCCCCTCCTCGATCTCCTGGTCGGTCGCGGGCCGCCCCCAGTAGCGGCTGGCGACCTCGTCGTAGTAGTCACGCCGCAGCAGAGCCGCATCGGGGGAGTCGAAACGTTCTGGGGCCACGGTCCACGTCATGTGGTGCATTCTGACTTCCGCATGATCGGATCGCGAAGCCTTTACCTTGCTCGCGAGGCTTTGGGCGGCGAGGCTTTCAGGGGGGGCTGTGGTGGAGGGGACGGGGCGGATGGAACGGATCGCGTCGATCCAGCGTCTGGGCGAGCAGTGGATACGGGAGCTGACAGACGCGGACGAGGGCGGTTTCGTGTGCTCGCCCGCCGGCCTCTGGCTGGCCCTGGCGGCCGTGGCGAGCGGGGCGCGCGAGGAGACGGCCGCCGAACTGCGTGCACTGCTCGGGGTGGCGGACCGGGAGGCGGCCCCGGCCGTGACGGCCGCCGCGCGCGACCTGGCCCGTACCGACGCACTGGCGGTGGCCACCCGGGTGTGGACCAGGGTGCCCGTCCTGCCCGCGTACCGGGAGGCGTTGCCGGACATCCCGGTCGGAGCGATGGACCCGGCGGAGGCCGACGCCTGGGTGCGCGGGGCGACCGGCGGCCTCGTCGAGCGACTGCCCCTGCGGATCACCGACGCGACCCTGCTCGCGCTCGTCAACGTAACGGCACTCAGGGCGCACTGGGAGACGCCGTTCGACGGGCGCTCCACCCGGGATCTCCCGTTCACCGACGCGGCGGGGACGAGCCGCCCGGTGGCGACCATGCGGAGGCCGGTGGCGCCGCAGGACGTCTGGACGGCCGACGGCGCCTGCGTCGTCGAGCTGCGCTGCCGTACCGGCCCGGGCGGCGGGGCTCCGGCGCGGGTCCGGTTCGTCCTCGGGGAGCCCGGCGCCGGGGCCGCGCGCGTACTGCCGTCGGCATGGGCGCCCCGGGCGTCCGGTGCACCCCTGGAGGCCGGCGCGGTCAGCGTCGGGATTCCCCGGTTCACCCTGCGTACGACGGTGCAGGTCGCCGAGCAGCTGCCCGCACTCGGCGTACGGATCGCGACCTCCGGCGCCGCCGACTTCAGCGGTATCTCACCCGTACCGCTCGCCCTCTCCACCGTGGTCCAGGAGGCCGTCGTGAAGATCGCCGAGAAGGGTGTGGAAGCCGCGGCGGTCACGGTCGTGCCGACGCGGGCGGGGGCGGCGTCCAGCCCGGGACAGGTGCGGCACATCGCCTTCGGCCGCCCGTTCGGCGTCGTCGTCCTGGACGGGGTCTCGGACGTCCCGCTGTTCGCCGGCTGGCAGGCGGACACGCCGGTCCACGAGGGCTGACGCCGGGGCGGCGCCGGGCGCCGCCGCGCACCCTCTGCCCGGCTCATCCTCAGGGGGGTGGCGCGGGCCGAAGGTGTCCGGGAGGTTGATTGTGTCCAGCTCATGAGGCAATGAGAGGCTTCATCCGCACAGCCCCGCGTCGAGGGGACCGTGCACGGAACGGTGGGAGGGTCGGCGCGGGTGGCAAATGCGGAGCAGAGCGTGCGGGGGAACACGACGGGCTCGGGGACGGGGGCCGGGGCGACCCGGGTGGTGCTCTGGCTGGTCGTGGCGGCACTCGCCGTACGACAGATGGCGGCGCTGCTGCGGCAGCCGCCCGGGGAACGCCTCACGGACCTGGAGACCTGGATCGGCCCGGACGGGGTCCTCCAGGTGACGGGGTCCCTGTACGACACCGGGCGCTTCACCGGAACACCGTTCGCGGGGCTCGTCCTGAAACCCCTGCCGGCCTCGGCCGAGCAGACGTTCGGCGTCGTGTGGACCTTCGGATCACTGCTGCTCGTCGCCGCACTCGGCATCGTGGCGGCACGTGCCCTGCCCGCCCCGGTGAGCAGGCGCACGATGCTCCTCGCGGCCCCCGTCGCCATCACCCTGCTCATGCTGTCGCTGCCCGTCCGCAACGCGCTGCACCTCGGCCAGACGAGCATCCTGCCGGTCCTGCTGGTGCTCCTCGGCTGGTTCGTGGCCCGGGGTGAACGCACCTCGGGCGTGCTGATCGGCCTCGCCGCCGCTCTCCAGCCGGCCGTGCTGCTCTTCGCCGCGCTCCTCTGGCTGACCGGCCGGCGCCGGGCCGCGGCGACTTCGGGCGCCGCCTTCGCCGGCTGCACCGCGCTGGCCTGGGCCGCGATGCCGCACGACTCCTGGACGTACTGGCTGCACCATGTGGCGGGCGCCGGCCTCGGCGACCGGCCGGACAGCCTGGCCAACCAGTCCCTGCACGGCGCGCTGCTCCGGCTCGGCCTCGAAGGTCCCGCCGAGATCGTGGTGTTCCTCGCCGTGGCCGCCGCCGTCTGCTTCCTCGGACTGCGGCGCGCCGTGCGGTACGCGCAGGACGGCCAGCTCCTCCTCGCGGTCGCGGTGACCGGCTGCGTCGTCGTCGCCGTCTCGCCGACGGCCTGGCAGCACCAGGTGCTGTGGGTGCTCCTCGCCGTCGTCGGCCGCGTCGGCAAGCGGGCCTCCGACCGGCTGGTCTGGCCGGCCGTCGTGCTGCTGGTGCTCACGCTGCCCGGAAAGATGCTGCTGCCGAACATCGGCGCCGTCATCCCCGTACGGGACAACGTCCTGCTGATCGCGGCGCTCGGCGCGGCCTGCGTCGCGCCGTTCCTGCCGCGCTCCTCGCCGTACTGGCAGCGGCCCGTTCCCACGGACTACGCCAAGCCCGTCGCGGCTCGCTGGAGACGGGTGCCGCTTCTGCCCTTCTGGCGCAGGGTGCTCACCCGCCCCAATCTGCTGCTGGAACTCCTGCTCATCCGCGTCGTCTACTCCGCGTACGCGAAGGTCCGGCTGCTGGCGACGGCCGGGCGGCCCACCGCCGAGGAACACGGCCGTCAGATCCACTCCATCGAGCAGTGGCTGCACATCGACATCGAACACTGGGCCAACCACGCGGTCGTGGAGATCAACTGGCTGCGCGAGTTCTTCGACTACTACTACTCGACGTTCCACTTCCTTGTGCCGCTGGCGATCCTCGGCGTGCTGTACGTGCGACGGCCCGCCGACTACCGCTGGGTCCGCAGCTCCATCGGTTTCGCCACGCTCCTCGCGCTCGTCGGCTTCTGGCTCTACCCGCTGGCCCCGCCCCGTCTGATGCCGGGCCTCGGATTCATCGACACCGTCCACGGCGTGCAGGACTTCGCGAAGCCGGACTACGGGACGCTGACGTCGATGACCAACCAGTACGCGGCGATGCCGTCGCTGCACTTCGGCTGGTCGCTGTGGTGCGGTGTGGTCATCGTGATGCTCGCGCCGAAGCTGTGGATGAAGGCGCTCGGCCTGCTGCATCCGCTGTTCACGGTCTGCGCGATCGTCGCCACCGGCAACCACTGGGTGCTCGACGCCGCAGGCGGGGCGGTGGTGGTCGGTCTGGGCTTCGGGCTGACGTACGTCCTGTCGGGACCGCGCGCACTTCGGCAGGCGTCCTCGCAGGACGTGGTGCCTTCGCTGGAACCCGTGCCTTCGCTGCAACCCGTACCTTCGCCGGAGTCCGTGCCGTCGTCCGAGCCGGTCCCTGCGCCGGAACCGTCCCCGGCGCCGTCCGGGGCGTCCGGACCGGGTGAGACGCCCGGCCCCGGCCGCACGGCCGAGAAGGTCGGCGGAAAGCCGTAGCCGCCCGGACCGGCCGAAGGGGTGCCGGGGCGGTCCTCACCGCCCCGGCACCCCTTCGGCATGGATCGCCGCGTCACCAGCATCCGCCCGTACGGTCCACTACGCCACTCGGGGGAATCAGCCCGGCGGCCCCAGGGCCCAGGCGGCGAGGGAAAGGGTGGCCATCGACACCACCGTGGAGGCCACCACGGAGTTACGGGCGAGGGCGGTGTCCAGGCCGTACTGGCGGGCGTAGAGAAACGCGTTCTGGGCGGTCGGCAGCGCGGAACACAGCACCACGGCGAGCACCTGCTGCTCCGGCAGGCCCAGCAGCAGCGCGACACCGAAGCCGGCCAGCGGCTGTACGAGGTTCTTGAGCGCGACCGCCACGGCGACCTCCCCCCGGCTCGCCGGCGCCTCGGTGGCCTCCGCCCCGTCCCGGCGGCCGTGCAGGGACAGACCCAGGGTGATCAGGGCGGTGGGTACGGCGGCTGCGCCCAGCAGGTCGCAGGAGCGGCCGAGCGCGGACGGCACCCGCAGGTCCGTCGCCGCGACGAGCACGCCGAGCATCGAGGCCATGATGACCGGGTTGCGGACCGGCATGGTCAGCATGCGGCGCAGGACGGGCCGCCAGTGGACGCGGCCCCGGTCCGTCCCCGTGTCCAGCAGGGTCAGGATCACCGGGGAGACCAGCAGCACCTGGAACAGGATGATCTGCGCGACGAACGAGGCGTCGCCCAGCACCTGCACGGCCACCGGGATGCCGAGGTTCGCGGAGTTCACGTAACCGGACGCCATGCCGGTGATCGCCCGGTCGGCGGTCTTGCGGCCGAAGAACCGCCCGGCCGCCAGGAAGCCCAGCGCGCAGACGGCCACCGTGCCCGCGCCGAACGCGATCACCGACTGGTTCGCGAAGGAGCTCAGGCGGGCCTCGGACACCATCATGAACAGGGCGGCGGGCATGGCCACATGGAAGACGAACCGGCCGAGCACGGCCTCCGCCTGCTCCCCGAGGAGGCCGCCGCGCCCGACCGCGTAACCGGCGGCGGTGAGCACCCAGATGGGCGTGAAAGCGGAGAGCAGGGCATGCATGGCCTTCATGATCCCCGGACGGCCCGGCCCTCCCCGCAGCGGGCCGGACCGGGACCCACGGGTGCAGGTCAGCCGGTGACGGTACTGACCTGCAACTGCTTGATGCCGTTGAGCCAGGCCGAGCGCAGCCGCCGGGGCTCGTCCACCAGACGCAGGCCGGGCAGCACATCCGCGATGGCGTTGAAGATCAGGTTGATCTCCATCACGGCGAGGGACTTGCCGAGGCAGAAGTGCGGGCCGCCGCCGCCGAATCCGAGGTGCGGGTTCGGGTCGCGGGAGATGTCGAACTTCTCCGGGTGGTCGAAGACCTCGGGGTCGTTGTTGGCGGAGGAGTAGAACAGCCCGACCCGGTCCCCCTTCTTGATCCGCTGCCCGCCGAGCTGGAGGTCCTGTGTCGCGGTGCGCTGGAAGGAGACCACGGGTGTCGCCCAGCGGACGATCTCCTCGGCGGTGGTCGCCGGCCGTTCGCGCTTGTACAGCTCCCACTGCTCGGGGTGGGTGAGGAAGGCGTGCATCCCGTGGCTGATGGCGTTACGGGTGGTCTCGTTGCCTGCGACCGCCAGCAGGATGACGAAGAAGCCGAACTCGTCGCCGGAGAGGTTCCCTTCGCCCTCCGCCGCGACCAGCTGGGACACGATGTCCCTGGCCGGGCACTCCTTGCGCGCCGCCGCCAGGTTCATCGCGTACGAGACGATCTCCATGGCCGCCTCGGTGCCGACCTCCTCGGTGATCGCGTACTCGGGATCGTCGTACGCGGCCATCTTGTTGGACCAGTCGAAGATCTTGGACCGGTCCTCCTGGGGCACGCCGATGAGCTCGGCGATGGCCTGGAGGGGGAGTTCGACGGCGATGTTGGTCACGAAGTCGAAGGAGCCGTCCTCGTCCGCGGCGGCGAGGGCGGTCTCGGCGATCGAGCGGGCGCGGCTGTGCAGGGCCTGCTCCAGGGACCGGATCGCGCGCGGGGTGAAGCCGCGCTGGACGATCTGGCGGACCCGGGTGTGCTCGGGCGGGTCCATGTTCAGCATGATCAGCTTCTGGACCTCGATCTGGTCGCGGCTGATCGTCTCGTTGAAGCGGATGACCGCCGTGTTGGTGTGGGACGAGAAGAGTTCGGGATGGGTGGAGACGTACTTGACGTCCGCATGGCGGGTGACGGCCCAGTAGCCCTCGTCGTCGAAGCCGGAGATCCCGGCGGGCTGGGCGCACCACCAGACCGGTGCGGTCTCCCGCATCTCGGTGAACTCCGGGTGGGGCACCCGGGCTTGGAGCAGGTCGGGATCGGTGAAGTCGAACCCTTCGGGCAGATGGGGGCAGCGCATGGGCACCTCTCCACTCCAGGTCTGGCAGCGAACTGTCTGACGACCCATCAGAAGTAGCCCGAAAGGTAGTAACGAGTTCTACAAGTCGCAAGGGTCGTGGCCGGATGTGTTGCCCGGGACGGCGAGCCGTGCGTAACGGAGTGCGCGGCGCGGGCGCAAGGTGCGTGCACGACCCTTGCGTACCGGGGGTAAGCGTCATAAGACTGCTTGCAGAACTAGAACGCGTACTAGTTCCTTCCGTGGGTGCCGGGACGCCCCAGCGGAAGCGCGAGGAGAGGACGAGCTCATGGCCGCGGAACCCGTCATCGTCGAAGCCGTACGCACCCCCATCGGCAAGCGCGGGGGCGCGCTCGCCAATCTGCACCCCGCCTATCTGCTGGGCGAGACCTACCGTGAACTCCTGGGCCGCACCGGCATCCAGGCCGACTGCGTCGAGCAGATCGTCGGCGGTACGGTCACCCACGCCGGCGAACAGTCCATGAATCCGGCCCGCAACGCCTGGCTGACCGTGGGCCTTCCCTACGAGACCGCCGCCACCACCGTGGACTGCCAGTGCGGTTCCTCGCAGCAGGCATCCCACTTGGTCGCCAACATGGTCGCGGCCGGGGTCATCGACGTGGGCATCAGCTGCGGCGTCGAGGCGATGTCGCGCGTACCGCTGGGCAGCGGCTCCAAGCACGGCCCGGGCAAACCCTGGCCGGACGAGTGGAACGTGGACCTGCCCAACCAGTTCGAGGCCGCCGAACGCATCGCCCGCAAGCGCGGCCTGACCCGCGAGGACGTCGACTCCCTCGGGCTGCTCTCGCAGGAGCGGGCGGCTGTGGCCTGGGCCGAGGAACGCTTCAAACGCGAGACGTACGCGGTCCAGGTGCCCACCACCGAGGAGGAACAGGCCGCGGGGCAGGGCATGTGGCGGCTCGTCGACCGCGACGAGGGGCTGCGGGACACGACGATGGAGGGCCTCGGCGGCCTCAAGCCGGTCATGCCCACCGCGATCCACACAGCGGGCAACTCCTCGCAGATATCCGACGGGGCCTGCGCCATCATGTGGGCGTCCAAGCGGATGGCGCGGGCCCTCAAACTCAAGCCGCGCGCCCGGATCGTCGCCCAATCGCTGGTCGGCTCCGACCCGCACTTCCACCTCGACGGGCCGATCGACGCGACCCGCGCGGTGCTCGGCAAGGCGGGCATGTCGCTCAGGGACATCGACCTCGTCGAGATCAACGAGGCGTTCGCGTCCGTGGTGCTGAGCTGGTCGCAGGTTTTCGGCCAGGACCTGGAGAAGGTCAACGTCAACGGCGGCGCGATCGCGCTCGGTCATCCGGTCGGCGCCACCGGGGCCCGGCTCATCACCACGGCCCTGCACGAACTGGAGCGCCGCGACAAGGAGTTCGCGCTCATCACGATGTGCGCGGGCGGGGCGCTGGCGACGGGGACGATCATCCAGCGGCTCTGAGGCGGTCACGGGGCAGGGCCTCGGAGAACACGCCGCCGTTCCGTCCCGGTCAGGGAGCGGACGGCGGCACGTTCGGGCAGCCGGTGCGTGCGGCAGGGGTCCGGGGCAGAAGACTCGCCCGAACCGTTCCGTCGAACGGTACGGTGAACGTCCAGGTCATGCCTCTCCGGTCATCGGACGCCCGGAGGCCGTCGGTCGGCCAACGGCCACCCGACGAAGCGGCAGGCTCCGGGCGAGGCGGGGGGAGCCGTGACGGAACGCAGACGTTTTCTCGTATGGGCGGGCGCACTCCCGCCGGCAGTCGTGGTCTCCGGCTGCGCCACCGGTCCCCGTACAGGCGCGAAGGCCGTAGCATCCAAGGCCCCTGAGATCCGCACGGACACCGGGCCGCTGACCAGGCGCCTGCCGAAGCTCGGCCGCATCGTCTCGGCGCACTGGCAGCAGGAGACTCCCGGCGGGGACAGCCGGGTACCCGGCCCCACGGACTACTTCGTCAACGCCCTCATGAAGCTCGGCTCGGGCTCGGTGGCCGCCCTGACGGCATCCGCGCAGATGGAGCCGGCGGTGGCAGGACCCGAGCCCGACGGCATCTCCATTCCCGCCGGACTCACCGAGTTCGTTCCGGGGCAGGCGCGGTGGGTGCGCAGCGCGGCACTCGACGAGAGGTTGGTGCGCGCCGACTTCGCAGCGCTCTACTTCGACCGGGCCTCCGACACCGTCTACCTCTCGGCCACCAACCTGCTCCTGCCGGACACCGCGACGGCCGAGGCCGGACCGGACGGCAAACAGGTGACCATCACGCCCACGCCGTAGCCCCCGCGCCGCGCCGGGTCCGGAGCGCGGCGTGCGAGGGCGGGCACGGCGAAGGCCCCCGACCGGACAACTCCGGTCGGGGGCTTCGTGTAAAAGGGCTGAGGCTCAGTACCAGCCGTTGGACTGCCAGAAGTCCCAGGCGCCGCACGGGCTGCCGTAGCGGTCCTCCATGTAGTCGACGCCCCACTCGATCTGGGTCCTGGCGTTCGTCTGCCAGTCGGAGCCGGCCGAGGCCATCTTCGAGCCGGGCAGGGCCTGGACCAGGCCGTAGGCGCCCGAGGAGGCGTTGGAGGCGTTGACGTCCCAGTCGCTCTCGTGGTCGACGATCTTGTCGAAGCACGTGTACTGGGCGTTGTCGTCGATCAGCTTCTTCGCCGTTGCCTGCGCGCTCGCGGCGGACGTCGGGGCGGCGGCCGGGGCGGCCGTCGCCGGGGTGACGGCCAGGGCCAGACCGGTGGCGCCCAGCAGCACGGTCGCGCCGGCGGCGGCGGTCCTGCGGCGGGCGGTGCGGGGCTGGGCGAGGATGCGACGGGCGAACGACACGTAGAGTCCTGACGTCGGGAACGGGGGAGTCGCGGCCGGTCCGAGTGGTGCGGGACCGGTACTCGTCGACCGTGGCCATTCGAGCGGGGCCTGCGGTGTCCGGCGACGTGATCCATGGTTAGCGACGCCGGTCGGCCGACGCAACGGCCCCGGGTACGGCCTCGCCTCGCAGACAGGGACCAAAGTCCCGGGCCGGGGGCGCGCACAGGGGGCGGCGGCGCGGTTCAGGGGCTACTAAGGCCGCTCGTGGAGGACCAAGGGCCTGTGGGGGCCTTCACGCCTTCGGGACCTCGAATGTGACCTGGGCCTCGAAGGCCGCCCGGCGGGTGGCCCGGCGCAGTGCCTTCAGCAGGGTCGGGCCCACGGCGAAGGTCAGGGCCACGGTGAGTACGGCCCGGCCCAGGTCCCAGCCCAGCGAGGTGGCCAGGCAGTACGCGACGAAGCGGACCAGGTTCTCGTGCACGGGGTCGCCGGGGACGAACGAGATGCCGGAGCCGGCGGGCGGCACGATGGTCCAGCCGTAGAGGTTCATCACCGTGCCGTACGCGAACGCCGCCACGCATCCGTACACGGCGAGCATCAGCACTTCCGCGCGGCCCCGCAGCCGGTCCTGGCCCGGCAGCAGGCCCGCGCCCATCGTGAACCAGGCCATCGACAGCATCTGGAACGGCATCCACGGCCCCACCCCGCCGGTGAGCAGCGCGGACGCGAACATCGTCACCGAACCGAGTACGAAGCCGAAGCCCGGCCCCAGCACCCGCCCGCTCAGCACCATCAGGAAGAATATCGGCTCCAGGCCCGCCGTGCCCGCTCCCAGCGGGCGCAGCGCGGCGCCGACCGCAGCGAGGACCCCCAGCATCGCCACCGCCTTCGCGTCCATCCCGGAGTCGGAGATGGTTGCCACGACCACGGCGACGAGCAGGGGCAGCAGCGCCGCGAACAGCCAGGGCGCGTCCTTCTCGTGGGCGACGCCGAACTCCGGGCCGGCGAACAGCGGCCAGCCGAAGGCCGCCACCCCGATGGCGCTGATGAGGACCAGCGCGGCGATCGCCCGGGGGCCGAGACGGATCGGGCGGGTCCGGTGGCCGGTGGACCCGCTCACGGCGTGGCCTCCAGCGCGGTGCGTACCTGGGACACGGTCAGCCACTGCTGCGGCGCCAGGATCTTCGCGGTCTGCGGGGCGAACGCGGGGGAGGAGACGACGACCTCCGCCGTCGGGCCGTCCGCCACGATCTCCCCGTCCGCGAGTATCACCACCCGGTGGGCCAGTTCCGCCGCCAGCTCCACGTCGTGCGTCGCCAGGACGATGGCGTGTCCCTGGACGGCGAGACCGCGCAGGATGCCGACCAGGCGGGCCTTGGCCGCGTAGTCCAGGCCCCGGGTCGGTTCGTCCAGGAGGAGGAGCGGGGGGCGGCCGGTGAGGACGACCGCCAGGGCGAGCGCGAGGCGCTGGCCCTCGGAGAGGTCCCGGGGGTGGGTGCCGTCGTGGATGCCGGGGAGCAGCTCGGCCACCAGGGCGCGGCAGGTGCCGGGGGCCGCGTCCGCGTCGGCGTCCGCCGCCGCGCACTCGGCGGCGACGGTGTCCGCGTACAGCAGGTCGCGCGGTTCCTGCGGGACCAGGCCGACCTGGCGGATGAGGTCACGGGGGCGGGTACTGCGCGGGGTGTGGCCGCCGACCGTGACGGTGCCCGTCGTGGGCTCGATCATGCCGACGAGGGTGGCGAGGAGGGTGGATTTACCGGCGCCGTTGCGGCCCATGAGGGCGATGGTCTCGCCGGGGGTGACCGTGAATGTGACCCGGCGTAGTGCTTCTATTCGTCCACGGCGTACCCCCAGGGCCTCGACACGTGTGACGGGGGCGGCGGGCGTCTCGGGGGCGGCGGGCGTCTCGGGGGCGGCGGGAGATCGGCGGCCGAACAGGCGGGTGAGCTTTTCCCCTGCCCGCCCCTCCCCGAACCCGGGGGCTCCGCTCCCGGACCCCCGGTTACGGGAAGGGGCGGGGTGGGGGACATGCCGATCCCCGGGCACGCCCCGCACCGGTGCTGCGCCCGCCAGCCTCGCCCGCAGGTCCCCCGCGCCGCGCCGTGCGTCCCGTACGGACAGGGGCAGCGGTGACCAGCCCGCGAGGCGGCCCAGGGCCACCACCGGCGGGTGGACCGGGGAGACCGCCATCACCTCCTGCGGGGTGCCGGTCACCGGGGCCGCGCCCGGCGACGGCAGCAGGATGACCTGGTCCGCGTACTGCACCACCCGTTCCAGGCGGTGCTCCGCCATCAGGACCGTCGTCCCCAGGTCGTGCACGAGCCGCTGGAGCACGGCGAGGACCTCCTCGGCCGCCGCCGGGTCCAGTGCGGACGTCGGTTCGTCCAGGACCAGCACCTTCGGGTGCGAGGTCAGGACCGAGCCGATCGCGACCCGCTGCTGCTGGCCGCCCGACAGCGTGGCGATGGGCCGGTCGCGCAGCTCGGCCAGACCCAGCAGGTCGAGCGTCTCCTCGACCCGCCGCCGCATCACGTCGGGGGCGAGACCCAGCGATTCCATGCCGTACGCGAGCTCGTCCTCGACGGTGTCGGTGACGAAGTGCGCGAGCGGGTCCTGCCCCACCGTGCCGACGAGGTCGGCGAGTTCACGCGGTTTGTGGGTACGGGTGTCGCGGCCGTCGACCGTGACCCGGCCGCTCAGCGTGCCGCCGGTGAAGTGCGGTACGAGCCCGGACACCGCGCCCAGCAGGGTGGACTTCCCCACCCCGGACGGGCCGACGAGCAGGACCAACTCGCCCTCGGGGACGGTCAGGTCGAGGCCGGAGAGGGTGGGCCGGTCCGCTCCGTCGTACCGTACCGAGACCTGGTCGAACCGGATCATGCCTGCTCCTTGAAGCCTGTGGATGAGGGCGGCAGCGGTGCCACGACCGCGGGCAGCAGACCGATGAGGACCGCGGCCGCGGGCCACAGCGGCAGCACCGGGGCGGTCAGCGGTACGACGCCGGGGTGCAGGGCCTGCGGATCGGCGCCGCCCGCCCAGATCATCGCGGCGGCGACCACCGCACCCGAGCCCGCCACCAGCCAGGCCCTGGCCCCCCACCGGTCGGGCCGGTAGCGGGTGCGGACCGAGCGGCGGCCGCCCAGCCGCAGCCCCGTCATCGCGGCGGCCAGGCCGACGAGCAGCAGCGGCAGCCCGTACACGGCGCCCTGCGAGGCGAGCAGCCCGTACGTGCCCGCGCACACCCCGAGCAGCCCGCCGAGCGTGAGGACGTTCGTGGTGTGCCGGACGGCGGGCGGCACCTGCGCCGTCCGTCCGTATCCGCGCGCGTCCATCGAGGCCGCCACCGCCACCGACCGCTCCAGGGCACCTTCCAGGACCGGCAGTCCGATCTGGAGGACGGCCCTGATCCCGCCGGTCGGCCGCCCCCGCAGCCGCCGGGCCGTACGCAGCCGCGCCACATCGGCGACCATGTTCGGCGCGAAGGTCATCGCCACGACGACGGCGACCCCCGCCTCGTACAGCGCGCCCGGCAGGGACTTCAGCAGCCGCGCCGGATTGGCCAGCGAGTTCGCCGCGCCGATACAGATCAGCAGGGTGGCGAGTTTCGCCCCGTCGTACAGGGCGAAGACCACCTGCTCGGCCGTGACCCGGCCGCCGATCCGCACGCCCTGCGCCCAGTCGGGCAACGGCACTTCGGGGAGCGTGAACAGCGTGTGCGTGCCGGGAATCGGTGAACCGAGGAGGACGGAGAACATCAGCCGTACGCCGACGACGAACAGCCCGAGCTTGATGAACGCCCCGTACGAACGGGCCCACGGCGCGTCCGTGCGCCGCGCCGCCACCACGTAACCCGCCACGCCGACCAGCAGCCCGAGCAGCAGCGGGTTGGAGGTCCGGGAGGCGGCGGTGGCCAGGCCGAGCGCCCACAGCCACCACGCCCCGGCCGGCAGCGCGTTGCTGCGGGTGGCCTCGGGCGCGCGCAGGGCACGGTGCAGCCGTGCGGCACGGGTGGAGCGGGTCATCGGCGTCGGCGGGCCTGGAGGACGGCGGCGATACCGAGCAGCAGGACGGCACCGAGGCCGACGAGCACGCCGGCCGACGGACCACTGCTGTCGTCGTCGCCGGTGGCCGGGGAGCGGGTGACCGGGGCGGAGGCGGCGGGCTCGGAGGTGTCGTCGGCATCCCCGGCGACCTGGTCCCCGCAGCCCGACGCCGGGTAGCCGGAGATCGCGCACAGCAGCGCGTCGCTGCTGTAGCGCAGCGGCGTCGCCACGGACGCCAGCGCCTCCGCCGCGCTCGCGTCCGGCTCCACCCGCGCGCACGCGGCGCGCAGCGCGGGCGGCGTCTCGCCGGCGGGGGCGTCCGCCGCGGTGCCGGGGTCGATGACGACACCGATCCGCTTCGTGCCGTCCTGGACGGGCGTGCCCGCGCAGATCTCCTCGAAGTCCGGGGCGTGGCGCGGCTGAGCGGAGTCCTGGGAGTCCTCGCTCACGGAGAAGCGGAAGCCCTCGACCGCTCCGTCGTCGGGCCGTGTCAGGGACGGGCCCTGCGTGGCGTACGTCCAGTTCTTCCCGTCGCTCTCCCAGAACGACCAGTAGCGGTACCCGGCCGCCTGCGCGCTCCCCGCGCCCAGCACGGCCAGGAGGCCGCCGATGACCAGCAGCAGGACCGCGGCTCCGGTCCGGCCCCGTGCGATGCCCCCCGCTCGCGTCACAGCTGCTGGTTCTTCCGGCGGCTGCTGAGCAGGAAACCGATGCCCGCACCGAAGGCGAGGCCGACGCCCACGAGCCACCAGACGCCCATGCCGCCGTCGTCGCTGCTCTTGTCCTTCACCGGCTGCTGCCCGGTGACGGTCGGCGAGGGGACGGCCGTGGCGGCGGGCGCGGGGCCGGTCGCGTTGAGCTGTGCGACGAGGTCGACGCCGCCGAAGTCACGGGCGTCGGTGCCGGTGGCGTGCGCGGCGAGCACCAGCTGCGCGGTGGCCGCGGGGCCGCCCTGCCGGGCCCAGTTCTTCGAGTTCTTCTCCAGCCACCGCACGGCTCCGGCCGCCTTGTCCTTGTGGCCGGAGGCGGCGAGCGCGACGACCGCGTCCGCGGTGTTGCCGAAGTCGGGCTGCGGCGCGGTGTCCTCGGCGCCCGGCATGGGAGGCAGATTCAGGTACGGCTGCTCGCCGAGCACGTCCGCGAGGTAGTACGCGCCGTTCTGGGCGGTCTGCTCGGGGCTGAGGTCCGTGCCCTTCTGGCAGACGGGCGCCTTCACCGCGTTGGAGTTGCCGGCGGCCAGTCCCTTGCCCATGGCGCCGAGCACTCCGGCCGCCGTGGCGTCCGCGTTGGCGGCGAGCTTTCCGTCCTTGTCCGGCTGGTAGGCGAACGCGCCGCCCCCGGCACCGCCGCAAGGGATGGCGAACATCTGGAGCGCCGCGTACGGCGTCTTCCCGCCGAGCGTGGTGATGTCGCCCAGCTTCTGGCCCGCCCTGGCGAGCGCGCCGATCACGATCGCGGTGGAGTTGGCGTCGCTCGGGCTGCCCGGGTTGTAGCCCCAGCCGCCGTCCTCGTTCTGTACGGACTTCAGCCACCGGACCCCGTTGTCGACGGTCTCCCGGTGCACGGCGAGCTCGACGAGCGCCTGGACCGCGGCGGCGGTGGCGTTGGTGTCCGCCACCGTCTTGGGGTCGCAGTTCTTGGTGGCGTCACGGTAGGAGGGGAACGCGCCGCTCGCGCACTGCTGGCCGGCCAGCCAGTCCACCGCCTTCGTGGACGGCGTCACGTACTCGACCTTCTGGGCGAGCAGGGCGAGCGACTGGCGCCAGACACCGTCGTACGTCGGGTCCGAGGTGCCGTACAGGCCGGGCGGCAGTGCGGTGGTCGGGGACGGCGACGGGCTCGGGGCGGCGACCGCGGCGGGAGCGGCGGTGGCACAGAGCACGGCGGTGGTCGCGAGCGCGGCTGCGCTGCGGCGTACGGACATGGCTGGCTGGGCCTCTCCTGCGGGGACCGGGCGCAGGCGCACTGAGGCACCGGGCTCCGGCCCCGTATACCTCGACGGTGCCGGCCACCGGGGTTCCGGTGGCGCGAGCCGGTCACGACCGCGTACAGGGCATTCCGACTTCACCGCCGTTAGGCGGATCACGGTTGCGTGGTCAGTGCCGGAGTCGCACCGGCTTTCCCCTGTACGGGCATGATGACGACCCGCTCACTCTACCGGCCCGCCCCGCGCCGCTCCCGGGCGGACGGCCCCCTCAGACCGCGACGTACGTCACCGGATCGCTGCCCGTCGCCTCCGCCCGCCCGAGCTTCACCAGGCGCCGCAGATGGGCCTCGGCCTCGGAGACGGCGATGGACCGGGAGCCGTGGGGGATCTGCTCCCAGGGCCGGTTCCACACCATGCGCTCGGCCAGCTGCCACGGGGTGAGGGGCGCGGCGAGCAGGGCGAGCAGCCCGGTCAGCCGCTCCTCGTGGTGGTCCAGCAGCTCGCGTACGCGTCCGGCGGCGTCCGTGAACGCGTGCTGGTGCGCCGGGAGCACCTCGGCGACGCCGAGGCGGCCGATGCGTTCCAGGGAGTCGAGGTAGTCGCCGAGGGGGTCCGTGACCGTCGTGTCGTCCGGGTCCTCGTACAGCCCGATGTGCGGGCTGATCCCCGGCAGCAGGTGGTCGCCGGAGAAGAGCCTGCCGCGGCCCGGCAGCCGCGCCGGGTGGTCCTCCTCCAGGTGGAGGCAGACATGGCCCGGGGTGTGGCCGGGCGTCCAGATGGCGCGCAGCCTGCGGCCCGCCAGGTCCAGCAGCTCGCCCGGGACGATCTCGCGGTCCGGGATCGCGGCGCGCAGTCCGGGCAGGGTGCGCGTCCGGCCGCTCGCACGGGCCGCCCTGAGCGGGGCGAGGTGTTCCTCGGGCGCGCCCGCCGCGGCGAGTTTCGCCGTGAGGTAGGCGAGCCAGGCCGCCGGTTCGGACTCCCGGGTGCGGCGCACGACCTCGGTGTCCGCCGCGTGCATCGCGATCCAGGCCCCGGAGACCTCGCGGACCTGGCCGGAGAGGCCGTGGTGGTCGGGGTGGTGGTGCGTGATGACCATGCCGTGGATGTCGGTGACGGCGGTCCCGAGGGAGCCGAGTCCAGCGACCAGGGTGTCCCACGACTCCGGGTCGTCCCAGCCGGTGTCGACGAGGACCGGCCCCCGGTCGGTGTCGACGAGGTGGACGAGGGTGTGACCGAGCGGGTTGTCCGGGATGGGCACCTTGATGCTGTGGATGCCTCCGCCGTGGTCGGTCACCTGGGTCATGGGTTCCTCGTCTCTGACAAGAACTCGTTCCAGTAGTAGCCCCAGTCAATCACCCTTGCCGCCGTGGATCGATCCCGATGCGTGGACTCCTGCAAGCGGAACTGGTATCAGTTCTGACACCCAGTCAGGTACGTGCCGGTCCGCGGGAGGCAGCAGCCATGACCGAGCTTGTGGAACACGGAAAACTGTTCATCGGCGGGGAGTTGACCGATCCGCTCGGCGACGGCGTCATCGAGGTGATCTCCCCCCACACCGAACAGGTCATCGGACGGGTCCCGCACGCCTGCGAGGCCGACGTGGACCGCGCCGTCACCGCCGCCCGCCGCGCCTTCGACGAGGGGCCCTGGCCGCGCACCACCCTGGCCGAGCGGATCGCGGTGATCACCCGGATCAAGGACGCCTTCGCCGTGCGGTACGAGGAGATCGCCCGCGTCATCAGCTCCCAGAACGGCACCCCGTACAGCTCCAGCGTCATGGTGCAGGCGCTCGCCGCGATGATGGTGTGGGACTCGGCGATCACGGTCGCCCGCACCTTCCCGTACGAGGAGCGGCGCGACGGAGTCCTCGGGCCCCTGCTCGTACGCCGTGAACCGGTCGGGGTGGTCGCGGCCGTCGTGCCGTGGAACGTCCCGCAGTTCACCGCGGCGGCCAAGCTGGCCCCCGCGCTGCTCGCGGGCTGCACCGCCGTCCTGAAGGTCTCGCCCGAAACGCCCCTGGACGCCTACATCCTGGCCGAGATCGTCGCCGGGGCCGGGCTCCCGGAAGGGGTCCTCTCGATCCTGCCCGCCGACCGCGAGGTCAGCGAGTACCTGGTCGGGCACCCGGGCGTCGACAAGGTGTCCTTCACCGGGTCCGTCGCCGCGGGCCGCCGGGTCATGGAGGTCGCTTCCCGCAACCTCAGCCGCGTCACCCTCGAACTGGGCGGAAAATCCGCTGCGGTCATCCTCCCCGACGCCGACCTCGACGCGGCCGTCGCCGGCATCGTCCCCTTCGCCTGGATGATCAACGGCCAGGCGTGCGTGGCCCAGACCCGCATCCTCGCCCCCCGCTCCCGCTACGAGGAGATCGCAGAGGCGTTCGCCGCGGCGGCCGGGGCGCTGAAGGTCGGCGACCCGCTCGACCCGGCGACGGAACTCGGGCCTCTCGTCGCGCGGCGCCAGCAGCAGCGCTCCCTCGACTACATCCGGATCGGCCAGGAGGAAGGCGCCAAGATCCTTACGGGCGGCGGACGTCCGGCCTCGCAGGAACGCGGCTGGTACGTCGAGCCGACGCTCTTCGGGGACGTCGGCAACTCCATGCGCATCGCCCGCGAGGAGATCTTCGGCCCGGTCATCTGCCTGCTCCCGTACGGGGACGAGGACGAGGCCGTGAAGATCGCGAACGACTCCGAGTACGGGCTCAGCGGCAGCGTGTGGACCGCCGACACCGAGCGCGGCATCGACATCGCCCGCCGGGTCAGGACGGGCACGTACAGCGTGAACACCTTCAGCCTCGACATGCTCGGCCCCTTCGGCGGCTACAAGAACTCCGGGCTGGGGCGGGAGTTCGGCCCCGAGGGCTACGGCGAGTTCTTCGAGCACAAGATGATCCATCTGCCCGCCGGATACCAGGGGGCGTGATGGGCGACCGCTGGCAGGTGGAGGTCGACCGGAGTGTCTGCATCGGCTCCGGGATGTGCCTGAACCACGCCCCGGAGGG
The DNA here is from genome assembly GCF_042717135.1 of Streptomyces sp. NPDC058620. Lineage (NCBI taxonomy): Bacteria > Bacillati > Actinomycetota > Actinomycetes > Kitasatosporales > Streptomycetaceae > Streptomyces > Streptomyces sp. NPDC058620. The sequence goes on along the minus strand of NZ_JBHXQO010000036.1, from coordinate 34,190 downwards.
CTTCCGGCTGGACTCGGCGAGGCAGTCCCATCCGGCCGGCCCGGAGAGCGACGCCAACGAGGAGATCCTCGCGGCGGCCGAGGGCTGCCCCGTCGAGGCCATCACCCTCACCCTCCTGGCCTCCGGCGAGGTGGTGTTCCCGCCGGAGGAGTGAGGCCGCAGGAGGGAGGAGAGAGGGGAAAGGCGGAATGGACAGGAGGAAACGGCAGGAAGAAGGGCCGGAAGAAAGGGCTTCCCCCCAGCTCAGAGCACATGCGAGACTCCGGCGGAGAACGCACGGGCGCCCGCCCGTGAGGACGACGACCGGGCGGGGAAGCCACCTGTGGGTACGAGAAGAGCTGCAGCCGCCGCCGTAGCGGTGACCGGAATACTGACCGTCGCCGGCTGCGGCCTCGGCGACGACGGCACGACGGACGGCGCGGCGAAGGCGTCGCCCACGGCCGTCGCGCCGTTCACCAAGGAGACGGTGGCCAACGAGGTGGGCGCCGCCGCGGACGCCTCGGGGCTCCCGGCGGGCGACGACTCGATGGCCGGTATGCCCGGGGGTGAGTGGCGGAACTGCGTGGCCCCGTGGCTGGCGGACGCGCCCGAAGCGGACGCCGCGGACGGGTTCGCCGCCACGGTCGAGCGGCTGCGGAAGCTGGGCTGGAAGATCACGACGAGCAGCGAGGAGCAGGACGTCACCTTCCGCACCCTCACCAAGCAGGGCTGGAAGGTGTACGCCCGGCACTTCGCGATGGAGGGCTTCGGCGACCGGCAGCCGGTCTCCCTCACCGCTGTGAAGGAGGGCTGCGCGCTGCCGGAGGAGGTTCAGGGGGACTTCTCCGACGACCCGGCCTGACAGCCGGAGTCGGCGATCACGAAGTACCCCGCCGGTGACTCCCTGAGCGTGTGGGTGACGAACACGTTGTACAGCCCCATGTTCTGCCCGGAGCCGTTCGCGTACACATAGCCGCCCGAGGTGTGCGCCCGGCCCGCCGTCACCTGCGCGTAGTTGCTCGCGGTGAAGCACCGGACGGTGGACCCGCCCGTGGTCGTGGCGGTCACCGCCGGAGCGGTGGCACCGACCGCGCCCGCGGAGTCGACCGCCGCCACCGTGTAGCGGTAGGAGGCCCCGGCGGCCAGCCCGGAGTCGGTGAAGGACGTCCCGGTGGGCGATGCCACCTTCGCGCCGTCGCGGTGCACCACGTACGAGGCGGCTCCCGCGACCGGGCTCCAGGACAGGGACGCCGAGCCGGCGGTGACACCGGTGACCCGCAGGCCGGAGGGGGCGGGCAGCCCGTCGCCGCCGCCCGGTGCGCCCCGGTCCAGCCCCCAGAAGACACCCGTGTGGTACGTCGAGCAGATGGTGTTGAGGAAGTACGCGGCCGTCGACCCGCACTGCTCGGCGCCCGTACCGGGGTTCACGGCCAGGCCGTGCCCCATGCCGGCGAGGGAGTACGTCTCGACGGCGGGGTTCCCGGAGGCGTCGTTGTAGACGGTACGGGTGGTGTTCCCGGGCAGCGTGCTGGTGCCGTCCGGGGTCTGGCCGATGCCCCACACGTCGGTCCACTGGTCGCGCAACGCGGTGGCGTTGGCCGGGTAGACCGTGTAGTCGGACGTGCCCTGCCAGATCGCCACCCGGGGCCACGGCCCCGCGTAACCCGGGTAGGAGGCGCGGACCTTGTCGCCCCACTGGGCCGGGGTGAGCTTCGGCGGCCCCGTCTGGCAGCCGGAGGCGGCGGCCTGGCTCGTGGCGCACTGCGCGGGCAGTCCGGAGGCCACGGAGCCGCCCGCGAACACGTCCGGATAGGCGGCGAGCAGATTCGCCGTCATGCCGCCGCCCGCGGAGAGCCCGGTGACGTACACCCGGCGTCCGTCGGAGCCGTACGTCCGCTGGGCGTACTCGGCCATCTGCACGATCGACGCGGCCTCGCCCCGGCCGCGCGTGTCCTCTGCCGGATCGAACCAACTGAAGCAGGAGAGCGCGTTGTTGGCGGACGTGGTCTGCGGGAACACCACGTCGAAGCCCCAGATGTCGGCGAACTTCGGCCAGCCGGAGTTGGCGTAGTAGGCGTTCGCGCTCTGGGTGCAGCCGTGCAGGGCGACCACCAGTGGAGCGCCCGCCGGAACGTGCGCCGGGGTGTACGCGTACATCTGGAGGTTTCCGGGGTTGGTGCCGAAACCGGTGACCTGGTGCAGAGTGTCGGCGGCGGCGGTGGTGGCCGGCCGGGCGGCCGTCGCGGTGACGGGCGTGGCCAGCAGGACGCCGAGTACGGCGGTGGACACGACGCACCGGAACAGGCGTCGCAGGATCGTTGGGCGCACGGTGGGGCCTCCCTGATCGGACGTGCGGACTGCTGCCGGAACCTATGAGCGGCGACGGGGACTGCCCATGTGGCGCGCGGCCACCGACGTCGGCCGGGAGTGTGCGGCACGGCCCTTGCGCAGGTCAGAGCGGTACGCCGGGACAGCGCCGCCCCGTACCGCCGACCGTCCGGCAGTCACCCCGCACCATGTACGCCGCCACCATGTACGCGTACGAGGGTGTGTGCACCGACCCCGTGTGATGCGGGCGGCGACCTCCTTACCGTGACGGCCATGCAGACTTCCCGGACACCGGATCACGAGCCCGCCCCTTCCTCCGCCGACGGGGCGTCGCCCCCGTCCGTCGACCGGTTCCTGGCCGGGCGCACCGCCCTGGTGACCGGTGCGGCGAGCGGCATCGGACTGGCCTGCGCGCGGACGCTCGCCGCGGCGGGCGCCCATGTGCACATCGTGGACAGGACGGCCGACGCGGCCGAGCGCCTGGCCGACGAGCTCGGCGCGACCGCCTGGGTCGTCGACCTCTCGGACCCCGAGGCGGTCGACACCCTGCCCGCCGACGCGGACATCGTGGTCAACAACGCGGGGCTCCAGCACATCGCCCCCGTGCACGCGTTCCCGCCCGAGCGCTTCGCGCTGATCCAGCGGGTCATGGTCGAGGCACCGTTCCGCATCTTGCGCCGTACCCTGCCCGGCATGTACGAACGCGGCTGGGGGCGCGTCGTCAACATCTCCTCCGTCCACGGACTGCGCGCCAGTCCCTACAAAGCGGCCTATGTCACGGCCAAGCACGCACTGGAAGGACTCAGCAAGGTGGTCGCGCTCGAAGCGGCGGAGCACGGGGTGACGAGCAACTGCGTCAGCCCCGGGTACGTACGCACGCCCCTGGTCGAGAACCAGATCGCGGCGCAGGCCCGTACCCACGGCATCTCCGAGGAGGAGGTGGTGGGGCGGGTCATGCTGGAACGCAGCGCCATCAAGAGCCTGATCGAACCGGCCGACGTGGCCGAGGCCGTCCTGTGGCTGTGCGGTCCGCGTGCCGGGCACATCACCGGCACCTCGCTCTCGATGGACGGGGGCTGGACCGCCAACTGACCCCACTCCGCTCCTCCACCCCTCGGCTGCTCCGCCTCTCCGCTGCTCCCCTCTCCGCTTCCGCACTCCAGACGAACGATGGCCGCCCATGTCTGAACCGTCCCCCTCCGCCGCGCCCCACCTGCGACGCCTCCTCGCGCTGCTGGCCGACGACGCCCCCGCCGAGGCGCTCGGCGCCGTCTCCTCGGCGGCGAGAGCGGCCGGGGTGCCCGCCGCGGACCTGGCCGAGGTGGAAGGGGCGGTCGCCACGGCCCTGCGGATCAGGGGCGCCCTGCGCCAGCACCGCCGCCGGGAACTCCAGCTCACCGCCCTCTTCGACACGGCGGGCGACCTGGCCGCCTCCCGCGATCTGGACGACGTGCTGAAGGCCATCGTGCGGCGGGCCAGGATGCTGCTCGGCACCGACACCGCCTACCTCACCCTCCCCGACGAAGAGGCCGGGGACACCTACATGCGGGTGACCGACGGCTCCGTGTCCGTGCTCTTCCAGCGGTTGCGGCTGGAGCTCGGCGAAGGGCTCGGCGGCCTCGTCGCGCAGACCGCGAGCCCGTACGCGACGCCCGACTACCGCACCGACGACCGCTTCCGCCACACCGACAACATCAACGCCGGTGTGCTGGCCGAGGGGCTCGTCGCCATCCTCGGCGTCCCCCTCCTCCTCGGCTCCAGCCGAGGAGGTACGGGCAAGGTCATCGGCGTCCTCTTCGCCGCCGACCGCTCCCCGCGCGTGTTCAGCCCGGACGAGGTCGCCCTGCTCTGCTCCCTCGCCGCGCACGCCGCCATCGCCATCGACACCGCCCGCGCCCTCGCCGACACCGGGGCAGCCCTCGCGGAGCTCGCCCAGGCCAACGCCGAGCTGGCCGAGGCCAATGCCGCCGTGCGCGAGCACTCCGCCGCCATGCAGCGCGCCGAGGAGGCCCACGACCGGCTCACCGACCTGGTGCTGCGCGGGGGCGACGTCACGGATGTCGCCACCTCGGTCGCCGGCCTGCTCGACAGTCCGCTGACCATCCACGACCCGGGCGGGCGCCCGCTGGCGGCCGTCCGGCCCGACGGGACCGCCTGCTCCGCCGACGGCGCGGACGCGGAATGGCTGGCCGAGACCGCCGAGGAGTCCCGGGCCGGAGGGCGCGCCGTGCACCGCGACGGCCGGTGGATCTGCGCCGTACTCGCCGGGCAGGAGCTGCTGGCCAGCCTGGTGCTGCACCAGCGCCGACGCCTGGACGACTCCGACCGCCGGCTGTTCGAACGGGCCGCCGTCGTCACGGGGTTGCTCCTGCTGCTGCGAAGAACGGTGGCCGAGACGGAGAACCGGATCCGTGGCGAACTGATCAGCGACCTACTGAGCGACGCGGAACGCGACCCCGCCGGTCTGGCCGAGCGCGGCCGCCGGCTGGGCATCGACCTGGACCGGCCCCGGCTGCTGCTGGTCGCCGAATCCGGCGCCCGCGAGAGGCTCGGCGCCGCCGCCATGCGCTATCTGTTCGGCGGGGACATCCACGGGGTGAGCGCCGAACACGCGGGAACGGTCGTGCTGTTGGTCGACCACGACCACGGGGGTGCCGGCGAGGGCACGGGGCCCGGGGCCGGCCGGTCACCCGGTGAGGTGGCCAGGGCGGCGGCCGCCCAGCTCGGCCACCTGGTCCAGGCCCCCGTCACGGTCGCCGCGGCGGGCCCGGCGGGCGGACCGCGGGAACTGGCCGCCGCGTACGCGGAGGCGGCCCGGTGCCTTCGGGCGATGCGGGTGCTCGGCCGTGCCGGCGAGGGCGCCTGTGTGGACGAACTCGGCTTCCTGGGAGTGGTGCTGGGCAACGCCCAGGACGTCGACGGCTTCGTCTCGGCCACGCTGGGTCCGCTGCTGCGGTACGACGAGCGGCGCGGCACCCATCTGGTGCGCACGCTGAGCGCCTACTTCGGGGCGGGTGGCAGCCTGATACGGGCCAAGGACGAGCTGCACGTGCACGTGAACACGGTGGTGCAGCGGCTGGACCGGATCCAGGTGTTGCTGGGGCGCGACTGGAACGAGCCGGGGCGGGCACTTGAGCTGCAACTCGCCCTGCGGCTGCACTTGCTGGGGGGCGGACGGGAGGGGTGACCCGGTTCGGCCGGGTGCCGCATGCGTCTCAGGCGAGATGAGTGCCCGAACCGTTCAGCAGGTGATGTGCGATCTCCTCCGCTCCTCTGTCGCCGGTCAGCACCGTGTAGTGGTTGACGTCCGGGACCCGCACGGTCCTGACCGTCGCTGCGGGAAGGGCGGCCGCCCTCAGCCGGGACTCGTCGTACAGGCCCTGGGGCTCGTCCATCAGGCCCCGCTCGGCCCACAGCAGCGTTGCCGGGGCCGGCAGGTTCCGGATAGCCGACAGCACCTCCTCGGTGAAGAGGCCGGCGCCGTCTGTGCGTACCGCATCGATCCGGCAGCTGGAGCGCAGCGACGGCTCCTCGCCCGTCAGGTCGCGCTGGATGTACGCGTCCACCTCCGCCGACCACGCCCCGGCGAACGCGGGATGGGCCTGCCAGAACGACCGGTAGGCGGCCCGGTCGGGGAACGTCATCGACAGGCGGTCCATCGCCGGTCCGATGACGGCGGTCAGGAGCGCGTCGGGGGAGAGATGGGTGGGCGCGGGGAAGCCGGCCCCGCCGTCGACGAGCAGCAGCGGTCCGAACCGTTCCGGATGCCGTACGGCGGCCAGCGCCGCCACGAACGCGCCCATCGAGTGGCCGGCCAGCACCACCCGGCCCAGGCCGAGCGCCTCGGCCAGGGCCGCCGCGTCGTTCGCGTGCGCGGCGATCCCGTACGGGCCGGGCAGCCCGGAACTGGCCGCCCGGCCCCGCAGATCCGGGGCGATCAGCGTGACCCGGCCCGCCAGCGCCCGGGCCACCCGGCCCCAGGAAAGGGCGTTGGCCGTGATGCCGTGCAGGGCCACGACCACCGGGGCGCCGGTCTCGTGGGCCGGCCAGCGCAGGGCCGCGAGTTCGCCCCCGGCGACGGGGACCCGCAGTTCTTCGTACCGGGCAGAGGTCATGGGTTCCGGTTCTCCTTCGCGGTCCCGGAGGCGGTCCCGGAAGCGGTCTCGGAGACGGCCCCGGAGGCGCGGCGGCCCGCGCCCAGGCGTGACGGGAGTCGTGCGAGGCCGCCGGGCAGCAGATGCACCACGGCCACGAACACCACCCCGAGCAGGAACAACGGCTGGGACAGCGGTACCCGCAGCACCGCCGGCAGCTCGGCGACCGCTCCCGATCCCGCGAGGTCGCCGAGCCGGTGATCGGCCCAGGTGTAGAGGATGCCGCCGACCATCGGCCCCCACCGGGTGCCCGACCCGCCGAGGACCACCATCACCAGCAGCGACAGCGTGAAGTCGGAGGTCGTCGTCTGCGGGGTGGAGCCGCCGGTGAGCAGGAGGTGGACGAGCCCGCCGACCGCGGCCAGCGCTCCCGCCAGCACGAAGGCCGTCAGCTTGAATCCGTACGGCTTCAGGCCCAGTACCTCCACCCGGCGCTCGTTCTCCTTGATGCCCTCCCATACCCGCCCGGTGGGGGAGCGGACCGCCCAGTGGACGACGCCGAGTGTGAGGACGAGGTAGGCCAGCGCGATCCAGTACAGATTCGCCGTGTTGTCGATGCCGACGAGGCCGGCCGGCAGCAGCTCGGCGGGGGCCGCCCGGCCCTCCTCGCCGCCGGTGAGGCCACCGGGGTTGCGGGAGACGAGGATCGAGCCCGCCTGCGCGAAGGCCAGCGTCACCATGGAGAAGCCGATGCCGGTGACCCGCAGGCTCACCGAACCGAGCACCAGGGCCAGGGCGATCCCGGAGCAGAGGCCGAGCACCGCCGCGAGGGCGAACGGCAGCCCCGCCTCCAGCAGGAACATGTTCGTGGCGTAGCTGCCCGCCGCGAAGTACAGCGCGTGGCCGAAGGACAGCAGTCCGGTACGCCCGAGCAGCAGGTCGTATCCGGTCGCCAGGGCGCCGAACAGGAGGCAGGTGGCGAGGAGTTGCAGTGAGCCGGGGCTGCCCACCGGCCCGTCCAGCAGCCCCGGCAGCGGCAGCGCGCTGAACGGGGCTACGGCCAGGGCGAGCAGGACGGCGGCGGGCCACCAGCGCAGCACGCGGGCGGGTGTCCCGGCCGCGGCTCGTGGCGGGCCGGCGGCGGGCGCCCCGTCGGTACGGTCGTGTGTCTCGGTGGCGGTACTCACGCGAGCCTCCCGGTCAGTCCGCGCGGCCGGACGAGCAGCAGCGCGCCGAGCAGGACGACGACGGCCAGGTCGCCGAGGCCCGCTGCGGTGTAGTAGTTGGCGAACTGCTGGACCAGGCCGATGACGACGGCCGCCACGGCGGCCCCGGTCACCGAACCCATGCCGCCGGTGACCACCACCACGAAGGCGAAGATCAGCAGCGAGGTGCCCTGCCGGGGATCGACCGAGCCGAAGTACAGCCCGCCCAGTGCCCCGCCGAGCGCGGCGACACAGCCGCCGATCGCGAAGACGAGCGTGAACGCCCTGCGGACGTCGATGCCCAGCGCGGTCACCATCGCCCGGTCCTCGACCCCCGCCCGTACGACGAGACCGTGCCGGGTCCGGCCGAGGAACAGCCGCAGTGCCACGACGACCACGACCGCCGCCGCGATCAGGACCAGCCGGTTGACCGGGACGTGCGCGCCCAGCAGCCCGAAGGTTCCCGACAGCGCCTCCGGACCCGGGAACGTCAGTGCGTCCGGCCCCCAGATCCCCGAGAGGAGCGCGGGGACGGCGAGCCCCACGCCGACCGTGGCGAGCACCTGCTCGCGCGGCCGGGTGTAGAGCGGGCGGACAACGGCGAGTTCGAGCACGACGGCGGCGACGGTGCCCACCGCCGTACCGAACAGCACGGCCAGGGCGAAGCCCGCACCGCCGGGCCCCGCGCCGGGCAGATTCCCGGACGCCGCCCACCAGGTGCCGTACGCGCCGATGGAGAGCAGCGCCCCGTGCGCGAAGTTGAGCACGTCCATCAGGCCGAAGATCAGCGAGAGGCCCGATGCGATCAGGAAGTAGAGCGCCCCCAGACCGAGACCGGTCATGGTGAGCAGAACGATGGTGGACATCAGGAATCCGCCTCCGCGGTCGGGGAAGAGGCATGGGCGGCCCGGGAAGAGGCATGGGCGGCCGGGCCGTGTCCCACGCCGAGCAGCCTGCGGGCCGCCTCCGCGTCGCCCAGCAGCGCTTCCGCCGGGCCCCGGTGCGCGGTGCGCCCGTCGGCGAGGACGACGCAACTCCCGGCCAGCCGCCGGACGACGGCGAGGTTCTGCTCCACGAGCAGCACCGGCACCGCCTCGGCGGCCCGCTCCAGCACCTGGGCGACCTCGGTGACGACCCGGGGCGCGAGGCCCTTGGTGGGTTCGTCGGCGACGACGAGCCGGTTGGTGTTGAGCAGGGTGCGTCCGATGGCCACCATCTGCTGCTGGCCGCCGGACAGGGTCCCGGCCAACTGCCGGGCGCGCTGCTTCAGTTCGGGAAAGAGTTCGTGGACGAGTGCGTACGCGGGCTCGCCCGCCCCGCGCCGCTCGGCGAGCCGCAGGTTCTCCGCCACCGTGAGTCCGGCGAAGATCCCGCGGTCCTCGGGGGCGTATCCGATGCCCCGCCCGACCACGGTGTGGGTGGGCAGCGCCACGGTCTCCTCGCCGTCGAGCAGCACGCTGCCGGCGCGCGGGACGAGGCCGAGGATGCCGCGTACGGTGGTGGTCTTCCCGGCGCCGTTGCGGCCCAGGAGCGCGGTCACCCCGTGGCGGGCGACGTCCAGGTCCACGCCGTGCAGGATGTGCCGCCCGCCGATCAGGACCCGCAGGTCGCGCACGGCGAGCAGGACGTCCGGGTCCGGTGTCACAGCCGCTGTCACAGCCCCTCCCCGAGGTAGGCCCGCTGGACCTCCGGATCGGCGGTCACCGCCTGCGGGGTGTCCAGCGCCAGGAGCTGTCCGTGGTGCATCACGGCGAGCCGGTCGGCGAGGCCCAGCAGGACGTCCATGTGGTGCTCGACCATGAGGACGGTGCGGCCCTCGTCGCGGTGCAGGGTGCGGATCAGTTCGGTGAGTGCGGGGACCTCCTCGGCACTCACCCCGGCCATCGGTTCGTCGAGCAGCATCAGCCGGGGCTCCCCGACCAGCAGGACCGCCAGTTCGAGCTTGCGCTTCTCCCCGTGGGACAGCTCGGCCGCCGGTACCTCCGCCCGGTGCCCGAGACCGGTGCGCTCCAGGACGCCGTGCACCTCGGCGGAGTACGGGGAAGCCCGCCGCCACAGTCGGTACGAGCCGCCGCGCGCCGCCTGCGCGGCCAGCCGGACGTGGTCGGCGACGCTCATTCCCGGCCAGAGGCTGGAGGTCTGGAACGTGCGGCCGATCCCACGGCGTGCGCGGACGTGCGCGGGCTGCGCGGTCATGTCCGTGCCGTCCAGGGACAGGGCGCCGGCCGTGGGTGTGGTCAGGCCGCTGATCAGGTTGAACAGGGAGGTCTTCCCCGCCCCGTTGGGGCCGATGAAGGCCAGGAACTCGCCCTCGCGGACGCTCAGGGTGATGTCCTCGACGATGGTCGCCCCGCCGATGCTCCAGCCGAGCCCGTCGAGGCTCAGCACGGGGGCTGGGGCGCGCACGTCTCCGTCGCGTTCCGCGGTGGTGCCCGGAGCCGTCATCGCTCAGCCCGCCGAGGGGGTGACCGGCGGGGCCACCGCGTCCATCGGCTCGGTGCTGATCAGCTCCGGGACGGCGCCCGCGCCCTTCCCCTTCAGCCGCGCCACGAACATCGGCTGCACCAGGGCGTGGTCCTCGGCGCGGACCTGCTCCTTGCCCTTCACCCCGTCGAAGGTCCAGCCCTCCAGGGCCTTCGCCATGGCGGCGGTGTCGGTGGCGCCGCCCTCCTCCACGGCACGGACGATCATCTGGGCGGCCGTGAAGCCGTCCGGGGTGAACAGGTCGGGGGCGCCGCCCGCCTTCTCGACCGCGTCGAGCATGGCCTGCTCCACCGCGTTGCCGCCGCCCGCGCCGGGGAAGTAGTGCGCCAGGAACGAGACCTTGGAACCCGCCGCTCCGAAGACCGGGTACGAGGCCGTTCCGGCCAGCCCCGTGACCACCTTCCCCGCGTCCAGCACGCCCTGCTGGTCCAGTGCCGTCCACAGGGCGGGGGCGGTGGAGCCGGCCCAGGCGACGAAGACCAGATCGGTTCCGGCGGCCTTCACCTGCCGGGCGAACGGCGTCAGGTCCGTCGCCCCGGGCGGTGCCAGTACCGAGCCGACCTCGGCGCCCCTGGCACCGAGGACCGCTTCGACGGCGGCGACGTTGGCCTGGCCGAAGGTGGAGTCCTGGGCCAGCACCGTGACCTTCTTGCCCTTGGCGTCGCCGAGCATCGTGCCCGCGGTGAGGATGTCCTGGTAGGACTGCCGGCCGGACCGGAAGGTGTACGCGTTGATCCCGGTCACCGCGTCGGTGGCGGCCGGGCCGCTGACGTACAGCACCTTGTTCTGGGCGGCGAGCGGGGCCATCTGGAGGGCGACGCCGGAGTCGGTGGTGCCGGCCAGCACCTTGTAGCCCTTGCCGATCAGGTTCTTCGCGGCGGAGACCGCCTTGCCGGGGTCGCCCGCGTCGTCCTGCTCGGTCACCTCGATGCGGTGGCCGCCGGCCTTGCCTGTGCCCTTGGTGGCGTAGTCGAGCCCCGCCATGAATCCGTCGCGGTACTGCTTGCCGTAGGCGGCGAGCAGCCCCGTCCGCGAGTAGACCAGACCCACCTTGACGGACTCGTCCTTGCCGCCGTCGGCCGAGTCGGAGCCGCCCGCCTGCCCGGCGGCCGTGCAGCCGGCCAGGAGCAGGGCGGCGGCGCCGAGGGCGGCTGCGGTCAGGGATCTGTGCTGGACGGTGCCTACGGCTCTGCGACGGCGCATGGTGACCGGCTCCTCGGCGTGGTTCGGATGATGTCGGCCGAACCGTATGAACACCGTGGCGCCGTCGATATGGTGCAGGAGCCCCCACCTGACCGGGTCCCCATGTGGGTGCCCGACATGGGCACGGGCCCGGGCCCGCTCAGTCCTGGGGCGGACCGGATTCCGCGCTCGTCAGGTCGATCAGCCTGCACACCGTCTCGATGTCTATCTTCACCTGCGCGATCGAGGCCCGCCCCGACAGCCAGGTGATCAGGGCGGAGTGCCAGGTGTGCTCGATGACGCGGACCGCCGACAGCTGCTGCGGCGTCGGGTGCTCCAGCCCCATCGAGTCCAGCACGATCTTCGTCGTGAGCCGCGAGACGGTGTCCACCTCGGGGCTCACGCTGCGGTCGGCGAAGGTCAGCGCCCGCACCATGGCATCGGCGAGATGGGGCTCCCGCTGGAGCGCCCGGAAGGCCCGCATCAGGGTCTCGGCGACCCGGTCCGCCGCGCTCTCACCGGTCGGGGGGCGCTTGCGGAGCGTGCTGTGCATGTGCTGGAGCTGGTCCTGCATGGTCGCGACCAGCAGATGGATCTTGGAGGGGAAATAGCGGTAGAGCGTGCCCAGCGCGACCCCGGCGGCCTCCGCGACCTCGCGCATCTGTACGGCCTCGAAACCGCCCTTGCTGGCGAGCTGGGCGCTGGCGTGGAGGATGCGGCGCCGGCGGGCCTCCTGACGTTCCGTCAGAGGAGGCGATGCGGGTCTGGCTTCCGCTGTCATGTGTCCCAATCCATGGCTTCTGTCCGCAACCGGTACAAGGGGAGCGTGATTCCGGGCGCGCACAGCATGCCAGGGTGCCTGCCGTGGCGCGAATCACCTGATCCGGCGGTCACGCCGACGCTACCTGCCGGTAGATTCGATGCTCGTTGAACGATCCGGTCTGAAACTTGTTCTAGATTAGCGTGAGCGGTTACGCTCCGGCGAACACGCAGTGAGAAGGGGGCCGAGTGTGACCGCTGAGGCCATAGAGACGGGCCCCCGGGCGGGCACCGAAGCACCCGCCGCCGACGACCGGCCGTTGCGCATCGCACTCCTCACCTACAAGGGCAATCCCTTCTGTGGGGGCCAGGGCGTCTACGTACGCCATCTCGGCCGCGAACTGGCCCGACTCGGCCACCACGTCGAAGTGATCGGCGCCCAGCCCTACCCGGTGCTCGACGAGGGCGTTCCGCTCACCGAGCTGCCGAGCCTGGACCTGTACCGCCAGCCCGACCCGTTCCGCACTCCGGGCCGCGGCGAATTCCGCGACTGGATCGACCTCGCCGAGGTCGCCACCATGTGGACCGGCGGCTTCCCCGAACCGCTCACCTTCAGCCTGCGGGCCCGGCGCCACCTCCAGGCCCGCCGCGGCGAGTTCGACGTCATCCACGACAACCAGACCCTCGGTTACGGCCTGCTCGGCGACCTCGGCGCCCCGCTCGTCACCACGATCCACCACCCCATCACCGTCGACCGGCAGCTCGACCTGGACGCCGCGGGCAGCAGACGCCGCCGCGCCTCCGTACGCCGCTGGTACGCCTTCACCCGCATGCAGAAGCGGGTCGCCCGCCGCCTGCCGTCCGTCCTCACCGTCTCCGGCTCCTCCCAGCAGGAGATCGTCGAGCACCTCGGCGTACGGCAGGACCGCGTCAGCGTGGTGCACATCGGCGCCGACACCGACCTCTGGTCGCCCGATCCGTCCGTCGCGGAGGTGCCGGGCCGGATCGTCACCACGTCCAGCGCGGACGTCCCGCTCAAGGGCCTCGTCCACCTCGTGGAGGCGCTGGCCAAGCTCCGCACCGAGAACCCGCAGGCGCACCTCGTGGTCGTCGGCAAGCGGGCCGAGGACGGGCCCGTCGCCCAGGCCATCGAGCGGTACGCGCTCCAGGACGCCGTCCAGTTCGTCAAGGGCATAAGCGACGCCGAACTGGTCGACCTGGTGCGCAGCGCCCAGATCGCATGCGTCCCCTCGCTGTACGAGGGCTTCTCCCTCCCCGCGGCCGAGGCGATGGCCACCGGCACCCCGCTCGTCGCGACGACCGGCGGCGCGATCCCCGAGGTCACAGGACCCGACGGGGTAACCTGCCTCGCCGTGCCGCCGGGCGACGCGGGCGCGCTGGCCATCGCCCTCGGCCGGCTGTTCGGCGACCCGGAACTGCGGGCCCGCCTCGGCGCGGCCGGCCGCGACCGGGTGCTCGCCCACTTCACCTGGGCCAGGGCGGCCCTCGGTACGGCCGAGCTGTACCGTCAGGCGATCGTCTCCCGGGGAGCCCGCAGGTGACTGCCCCCGCCGCCCACGGAACCCGTACCTCCGACCTCGAAGGCAGGCCCTCGTGCTGACCGTCGACTTCACCCGCTTCCCGCTCGCCGCAGGCGACCGAGTGCTCGACCTGGGCTGCGGTGCCGGCCGGCACGCCTTCGAGTGCTACCGGCGCGGCGCCCAGGTCGTGGCGCTGGATCAGAACGCCGAGGAGATCCGGGAGGTCGCCAAGTGGTTCGCCGCGATGAAGGAGGCCGGTGAGGCCCCCGAGGGTGCCACCGCCACCGCGATGGAGGGCGACGCCCTCAACCTGCCCTTCCCCGACGACTCCTTCGACGTCGTGATCATCTCCGAGGTGATGGAGCACATCCCCGACGACAAGGGCGTGCTCGCCGAGATGGTCCGCGTCCTGCGGCCCGGCGGCCGGATCGCGATCACCGTGCCGCGCTACGGCCCCGAGAAGGTCTGCTGGTCGCTCTCCGACGCGTACCACGAGGTCGAGGGCGGCCACATCAGGATCTACAAGGCCGACGAGCTGCTCCGCAAGATCCGCGAGGCCGGACTCAAGCCGTACGGCACCCACCACGCACACGCCCTGCACAGCCCGTACTGGTGGCTGAAGTGCGCTTTCGGGGTGGACAACGACAAGGCGCTGCCGGTGCGCGCGTACCACAAGCTGCTGGTCTGGGACATCATGAAGAAGCCCGCGCTCACCCGGGTCGCCGAGCAGCTGCTCAACCCGGTCGTCGGCAAGAGCTTCGTGGCGTACGCGACGAAGCCGCACCTCCCCAAGGCCGAGGCGTGAGCACTCCCGAGCGGACCGAACACCTCGTACTGCCCGGGGTCCTCACGGCCGATCAGGCCGCCGAGACCGTCGCGGCACTGCGCGCCGTCCAGCGCGAGGACGGGGCCCTGCCCTGGTTCCGCGGCCACCACCTGGACCCGTGGGACCACACCGAGGCGGCCATGGCCCTCGACGCGTCCGGCGAGCACGAGGCCGCCGAACGCGCCTACGACTGGCTGGCCCGTCACCAGAACGAGGACGGTTCCTGGTACGCGGCCTACCACGACGGCGACGCGGAGCAGCCGACCGACCGCAGCCGCGAGACCAACTTCTGCGCCTACATAACGGTCGGCGTCTGGCACCACTACCTCGCCACGGGCGACGACGCGTTCGTCGACCGGATGTGGCCGACGGTCTACGCCGCGGTCGAGTTCGTGCTGCGCCTCCAGCAGCCCGGCGGCCAGATCGGCTGGAAGCGGGAGGCCGACGGCACCCCCGTCACCGACGCGCTGCTGACCGGCTCCTCCTCGATCCACCAGGCCCTGCGCTGCGCGCTCGCTCTTGCGGAGGAACGCGAAGAACCGCAGCCCGACTGGGAGTTGGCGACCGGGGCGCTCGGTCACGCGATCCGCAACCACCCGGAGCGCTTCCTGAACAAGGACCACTACTCGATGGACTGGTACTACCCGGTCCTCGGCGGCGCGGTCACCGGCCCCGCCGCGCAGAAGCGGATCGACGACGGCTGGGACCGGTTCGTGGTCCCCGGACTCGGCGTGCGCTGCGTGCTCCCCAACCCGTGGGTCACCGGCGGCGAGAGCTGCGAACTGGCCCTGGCGCTCTGGGTGATGGGCGAGTCCGACCGTGCCCTGGAGATCCTCCAGTCCGTCCAGCACCTGCGCGCCGAGGGCGGCCTGTACTGGACGGGGTACGTCTTCGAGGGAAACCGGGCCTTCTGGCCCGAGGAGCTCACCACCTGGACGGCGGGCTCCCTGCTGCTCGCGGTGGCCGCACTCGGGGGCGACGAGGCGACCACCGCGGTCTTCAGCGGCGAGCGGCTGCCCAGAGGGCTGGAGCCGGACTGCTGCGGCTGATCACTCAGAAGCGGCGGACCCGGCCGGCCACGGCGTGGCCGATGAACAGGTAGACGACGGCGGCGAGGCCATATCCGGCGACGACCCGGGCCCACTCGGCGTCGAAGGTGAACAGGTCGTGCGACCAGCCGGCCAGCCAGCGGGCGGCGTCCCGGACGAACTCGACCAGGTCGTTGGCCGGGTTGGCGTCGAGCAGGTACATCAGAATCCACAAGCCGATGATGAAAGCCATGAGGTCGGCCACGACGGCTATGACACGTGCGGCGGTACTGCTTCCTGTGCCAGTTCTGGGAGACATGTACTGCGGGTTGCCGTTTATGAGCCGAGCGAAACCCCTACGGCCTCTCCGGTTGGCGCCGTCACCCCGGCCGGGTGCCCGGCCCGGAGTGCCGAGCCGCGTCACTCGCCGTGAAACGCCCGGTCAGGGAGGCTCTCTGTGTCACCCCGGAAACGCCCGCACTAGGGTGCGGATATGACCCTCCTTCTCCCGTACGACCGCTACTGCGACGAGATCCTGGCCCAGACCGACGAGCTCAGAGCGGTGCTCAAGGACGCGGACCTCACCGCGGTGGTTCCCACCTGTCCCGACTGGAACCTGCGCGAGCTGGCCGTCCATGTGGGCGGCGCCCACCGCTGGGTCGGCGAGATCGTGAGCACCCGGGCCACCGGGGACATCCCCGAGGAACGCGTGCCCGGCATCGCGGGACCGGAGAGCGAGGAACCAGGCGCCCTCGACGCCTGGCTCGCCGAAGGAGCCGACGGCGTGGTGGCGGCCCTGCGCGAGGCGGGCCCCGACGCGCGGGTCTGGAGCTGGGGGACCGAGCAGCGGCCGGCGTTCTGGGCGCGGCGCATGGCGCACGAGACCGCCGTGCACCGGGCGGACGCCGCCCTCGCCGCACGGGCCGGCTACGAGGTGGCGCCCGAGCTGGCGGCCGACACCATCGAGGAATGGCTGGAGATCGTCTCCGCCGCCCAGCGGGACGGCGACCCGGAAGCCGTCGAACTGTGCGGTGGCGGGCGCTCCCTGCATCTGCACGCCACGGACGTGCCCGGTGCGGAGTGGCTGATCGAATTCGGCGAGGACGCCTTCGGCTGGCGCCACGCCCACGAGAAGGCGACCGTCGCACTGCGCGGCACGCTCACCGACCTGATGCTCGTCTTCCACCGCAGGCTTGACCCCGGCAGCACCCGGGTGGAGGTGCTAGGGGACGCGGAACTGCTGGACTTCTGGCTGGAGCGCGCGTCCTTCGGCTGAGCCGCGCCTCTCCCTCTAGGCGTTGAGCTCGGCCAGTACCCGGAGCGTACGAGGGTCCGGTGCGGTGACCAGGAGGTCGGTCACCGGGCCCGTGCGCCACAACTCCAGCCGCTCAGCGATCCGTTCACGCGGTCCGACGAGCGAGATCTCGTCGGCGAAGGCGTCCGGCACGGCGAGGACCGCCTCCTGCTTGCGGCCCTCCAGGAACAGCCGCTGGATGTGCCGGGCCTCCTCCTCGTAACCCATCCGGCCCATCAGGTCCGCATGGAAGTTCCGGGCCGCATGGCCCATGCCCCCGATGTAGAACCCCACCATCGCCTTCACCGGCAGCAGCCCCTCGGTCACGTCCTCGCACACGTGGGCCCGCGCCATGGGCGCGACCATGAACCCCTCGGGGAGGTCGGCGGCCGTGACCCCGTACGCGTCGGGGCGGGTGGGCGACCAGTACAGCGGCAGCCAGCCGTCCGCGATCGTGGTCGTCTGCGCGACGTTCTTGGGCCCCTCCGCGCCCAGCAGCACCGGAAGGCCGGGGCGCAGCGGATGGGTGATCGGTTTCAGCGCTCTGCCCAGCCCCGTACCGTCCGCTCCGCTGTACGGATGGGAGTGGAAGCGCCCAGCGAGCTCGACGGGTCCTTCCCGCGCGAGAACCTGCCGGATGACGTCGACGTACTCGCGGGTCGCGGTCAGCGGACTGCTCGGGAACGGCCGCCCGTACCACCCCTCCACCACCTGCGGCCCTGACAGCCCGAGCCCCAGCATCATCCGGCCGCCCGAGAGGTGGTCGAGGGTCAGCGCGTGCATCGCCGTCGCGGTGGGCGTACGGGCCGCCATCTGCGCGATGGCGGTGCCGAGCCGGATACGGGAGGTGTGGGCCGCGATCCACGTCAGCGGCGTGAAGGCGTCCGAACCCCAGGCCTCCGCGGTCCACACGGAGTCGTAGCCGAGCTCCTCGGCGCTGCGGGCCAGGGCGAGATGGTCCGGATTCGGGCCGCGACCCCAGTATCCGAGAGCGAGTCCGAGCCGCATGCCGTTCCCTCCAGCCATGGGTGACGCTCCGTCAGGCGCCTGGTGCGGGAGGACTGTACGACAACGGCCCCCCGCCCGGAAGGGCGAGGGGCCGCGACGTGCGTGCGGGTGATCAGCCGCGCTGGATGCCCGTGGTGTCCTGGAGGACTCCACGACGGCCGTCCTGCGTCTGGGCGATGAGGCCCGGACCGCGCTGCTCGACCGCGAGGTACCAGGTGCCCGGCGCCAGTTCGGCGATCGGGTTCGGCGAACCGTCCTCGCCGTACAGCGGACGGGCCACCGGCACCGCGAACCAGAACGGGGTGAAGTCACCGGCCGGCGCTCCGCCGTCCTGCGGTTCCTGCTGAGCCTGCGGGGCCTGCTGCGCCTGCATGGCGTGCGCCTGGGCCGGGTCGGCCTGACCGGGCTGCGGCTGCGCACCGTACGGCTGGGGCTGGCCGGGCTGCGCGCCGTAGGGCTGCTGCTGGGCGCCGGGGTAGCCGTAGCCCTGGCCGGGCTGCTGCGCACCGTACGGAGCCTGCGCGCCCTGCGGCGTCGCCGGGCGCGGGGCGCCCATCAGCGGGGCCTTGAGGGCCGGAACCATCGGGGTGGCGATCGCACCGGCCGCCAGCACGAGGGCCGCGAGCAGGCCGAGGATCATGCCGGCGCCCGCGTCGTTGGCGTCGATGATCGTCCAGAACGCCGTCCACAGGGAGAAGACGGTGAACGCGACACCGAACTGACCGAGGTCCAGCCCCACGACCTTGCGGCCCGGCATGGAGCGGCCCACGATCACCAGCGCCGCGCCGATGACGCCGGCCAGGAAGATGCTCATCAGAAGCGAGAGCGAGTCCCAGGCGTTCGGGCTCTCGAAGCTGGAGCAGTTGACGCCTGCGGGGCAGTCGAAGCCGGAGAGGTCGAGGAAAGAGGCGATGAACAGCACCACCGCTGCTCCGATCACCACCCCGTCGCCTCGAGTGAGGGAGCGGATATTCACGTGAAGGTCCTTAGTCGGTCGTCTCGTCGGGGCGGTCGTCGCTGCCGCTTGTTTCGGCGGGTACGGCGCGAAGCTCGGGGCGGCTCCCCATCGTACGGATGAATCTATCGTCTGCCCGGCCGGGTTGTGCCCCGCCCCGGACCTTGGACTGTTATCCCCCCAATTCCTACGCAGGTCTACCCCTTGAGATAGCCGCTGATGCCGTCGGCAATGCCATGCGCCGCTTTCTGGCGCCATTCCGCGCTCGTGAGCACGGCCGCGTCCTTCGGGTCACGCATATTGCCGCATTCGATGAAGACCTTCGGCACGGTCGACAGATTCAGTCCGCCGAGATCCTCACGGGTGTCGAGACCGGTGTTGTCGCCGACGTAATTGGAATATGCGCTTCCGGTGGTGCTGAGGAACAGACCGGCGATGCGGGTGCCGAGTTCGCGCGAGGGTTCGACGATTTTCGCGGTGTCCGCGGTGCCGCCGCGCACCCGGCCGGGGACGATGACATGGAACCCGCGGTTGCCCGCGGCGGAGCCGTCCGCGTGGACGGAGACGACCGCGTCGGCTCCGGCCTCGTTGCCGGTCCGGGCCCGCTCGTCGATGCACGGGCCGAAGGGGCGGTCGTCGTCGTGCGTCAGCACGACCTTCGCGCCCTGGGACTCCAGCAGGGTGCGCAGCCGGTGCGACACGTCGAGGGTGAACTCCGCTTCCGTGTAACCGGCGTTGGTCGCGGTGCCGGTGGTGTCGCACTCCTTGCGGCCCGTGCCGATGTCCACCTGCTGGTTGATCTCGCGGGTGTGGTCGCGGTTGCGGGGGTTGTGCCCGGGGTCGATCACCACGGTCCGGCCCGTAAGCGGCCCCTTCGGCAGGGGCTTCGCGGACGTGGGGGAGGACGTCGGTGCGGGTGCCGCCGGTGTCGAAGGGGCGGCGCTGCTGCCGGGGCGTGGCTGCGTCGCACTGGCGCTGCCGCCGCCTCCGCACCCGGCGACGGTCAGGGACAGGGCGGCCAGGGCGGCGGCGGTGAGCAGGGGCCGGCCGTGGCGGGTGGGGGGAATTCTGTCGTCGTACGGCACGCGGCGAGCCTATCCGGGCGGCTCAGATCCCCGGGCCCGTGCGCCGCAGGACGCGCAGCGAGTCCGTCACGGAGATCTCCGTGAACGCACCGGAGGCCAGTGCCCGCTGATGGACGCGGTGGGGGGCCTGGCCGCCGTCCGCCGGATCGGGGAACACGTCGTGGATCACCAGGAGCCCGCCGTCGGTGACATGCGGGGCCCAGCCCTCGTAGTCGCCGTTCGCGTGCTCGTCGGTGTGGCCGCCGTCGATGAAGACGAAGCCGAGCTTCCCGCCCCAGACGGCCGCGACCTGCGGCGACCTGCCGACCAGCGCCACCACGTGCTCCTCCAGACCGGCCTTGCGCAGGGTGCGGCGGAAGGTGGGGAGCGTGTCCATCAGGCCGACCTCGGGGTCGACGACGGCCGGGTCGTGGTACTCCCAGCCGGGCTGCTGCTCCTCGCTGCCCCGGTGGTGGTCGACGGTGAGCGCCGTGACCCCAGCCGACCGGGCGGCGTCCGCGAGCAGGATGGTGGAGCGCCCGCAGTAGGTGCCCACCTCCAGGAGCGGGAGCCCGAGCGCGGCGGCGTCGGCAGCCGCCGCGTACAGGGCGAGTCCTTCGCGTACCGGCATGAAGCCCTTGGCGGCCTCGAACGCGGCAAGGATCTCCGGCTCGGGCCGGGCGGCGGGCTCGACGGCGGGCTCGGCGGCCACGGCGTTCCTCCTGGTGGGTCGGGCGATCGACGGCGCCCCATCGTGCCGCACGCCCCGGCCGACGAGGACGGCGGGGGCGCGCATCCGCACCCGGTGTCAGGCCCGGGTGGGCGCGGAGGCCGGTTCCGGAGAGGCTGCGGCGAGCGCGTCGTCCGCGCTGCTCGCCAGCAGCACCGGACGCGCCGGCCGCTGCGAGGGCAGACAGGCGGCCAGCACCAGGCCGACCAGCACCGCACCCGTCGCGATGACGAACGAGATCCGGAACCCCTCCATGCTGGGTACCTGGACCGGGCCCATGGCCACCGACGTGTTCGCCAGCACCATGCCGATCACCGCACTCGACACCGAGGTGCCGATCGACCGCATCAGGGTGTTGAGCCCGTTGGCCGCGCCCGTCTCCGACGGATCGACCGCGCCGATGATCAGCGCGGGCAGCGAGGAGTACGCGAGCCCGATCCCGGCCCCGAGCGTCACCGCGATCACCACGGTCTGCCACGCCGCGCTCATCAGGCCAAGCCCGGCCCCGTACCCGATCGCGATGATCAGCATGCCGAGCATCAGGGTCGCTTTGGGTCCGCGCCGGGCCGAGACACGGGCGTACACCGGGGCGACGAACATCATCGTCAGGCCCAGCGGCGCGACGCACAGCCCAGCCGTCACCATCGACTGGCCCAGCCCGTATCCGGTCGACGCGGGCAGCTGGAGCAACTGGGGCAGGACCAGGGAGACGCCGTAGAAGGCGACGCCCAGCATGATCGAGGCGAGGTTGGTGAGCAGCACCTCGCGCCGGACCGTGGTGCGCAGATCCACCAGTGGTGCGGCGGTGCGCAGTTCGAACAGGCCCCACAGGACGAGGATCAGCAGGGACGCGCCGATCAGTCCGAGCGTGGTGGGGGAGGTCCAGCCCCAGTCGCTGCCCTTCGTGATGGGCAGCAGCAGGCAGACCAGACCGAGCGAGAGCCCGAGCGCGCCGGTGACGTCGAAGCGTCCGGGGGCGCGCAGCGGAGGCTCGGGGACGACCAGGACGGTGAGCACCATGGCGGCCACGCCGAGCCCGGCCGATCCGAGGAAGAGGGTGTGCCAGTCGGCGTGCTGGGCGACCAGCGCGGCGGCGGGCAGGGCGAGCCCGCCGCCCACCCCGATCGACGAACTCATCAGGCCCATCGCCGAGCCGAGGCGCTCGGGCGGCAGCTCGTCGCGCATGATGCCGATGCCGAGCGGAATGGCACCCATGGCGAAGCCCTGGAGGGCACGCCCGGCGATCATCACGACGAGGTCGTCGGTGAACGCACAGACCAGCGAGCCGAACACCATGACGGCGAGGCCGGCGAGCAGCATCCGCCGCTTGCCGTAGAGGTCACCGAGCCGCCCCGTGATGGGCGTGGACACGGCCCCCGCCAGCAGGGTCGCCGTCATCACCCAGGTGGCGTTCGAAGGAGTGGTGTCGAGGAGTGCGGGCAGGTCCTTGATGACGGGAACGAGCAGGGTCTGCATCACCGCGACGGTGATACCCGCGAAGGCGAGGACGGGGACGACTCCGCGGCCCGCCCTGCTCTTCCTCGGACCGGGAAGGTCCCCGGCGAGCTGTTCGTTCGTCGTCCGTCGCATACGTGCGGCCTCCGGGCAGCGCTCACCACCCGGGCTCCCCCCAAGTGTGTGCATGCTGAACGCTTCCGTACGCCCGTGGTATTCCGGTGAACGGGACGCGAAGCCTGAGCGGATCGAAACGACCGGTCTTCTGACCTTCCGTCAGAATGAAACGTGTTCTACTCTTGCGCCGTTCCAGTGGCTGCGACCGGCGAGGAACCGCATGGGCATCGGCATCACCGAAGAGCATCGCGCCTTGGCGCAGGCCGTACGGGGCGGGCTGGCCCGCGCCGTCCCGCCCCGGGAGACACGCGCACTCCTGGACGCGGAGCACCCTCCCGCGCCCGGCACCCGCCCCGCGCACTGGGACGCGCTCGCCGGGCAGGGACTCCTGGGCATCCACCTGCCCGAGGAGTACGGGGGCGGGGGCGGGGCGATCCTCGACCTCGCCGTGGTCCTGGAAGAGGCGGCGTACGCCTCGCTCCCCGGCCCGTACGTGGCCTCCGTCCTGACCTCGGCGGTCCTGCACCGGGCGGACGTCCTGGACCGCGGGGGCTTCGCGGGTCTCGTCAAGGCCCTCGCGACCGGTGACCGCATCGGAGCCGCGGCGCTCGGCGCGGGCACCCTCACCGCCGTGGAGAGCGAGGGCGGCCACCTCCTCGACGGCGCGGCCCCGCCCGTTCTCGGCGGCGCCGGCGCCGATCTCCTGCTGCTCGCCGCGAACTCGGCCACCGGCACCCTGTGGTTCGCCGTCGACGCCGGTACGGAGGGGCTGACCGTACGCCCGCACCGCGGCGTCGACCCGACGCGCCCCACGGCCGAGGTCCACGCCAGCGGCGTCCGCGTCCCCGCCCACCGGGCCGTCGCCACCGACACCGCGTCCGTCCGCGACCTCGCCGCCGCGCTCATGGCCGCAGACGCCTGCGGCACTGCCGCGCGTTCCCTGCACACGGCCGGCGAACACGCCAAGGTGCGGGAGCAGTTCGGCCGCCCCATCGGGCGGTTCCAGGCCGTCAAGCACCTCTGTGCCGACATGCTCGTCCGGCTCGAACAGGCCCGCGCCCTCACCTGGGACGCCGCCCGGACCATCGACGAGGCTTCCGGCGGGACCGCCGAGAGGACCTCCGGCGTGCGAGGGCTGACCGCCGCCCTCGCCGCCGCCACCGCGCTCGACGCCGCGTACAGCTGCGCCAAGGACTGCATCCAGATCCTCGGCGGCATCGGCTTCACCTGGGAACACGACGCCCACCTCCAGCTGCGCCGGGCCGTGGTGGCACGGCAACTGCTCGGCGCCGGTGACGCACACCGGCTCCGCGCCGTCCGGCTCGCCGAGAGCGGCGCCCGCCGCGAACTCACCCTGGAACTCCCCGCCGAGGCGGCCGCACACCGCGCCGAGGCCCGGCAGGTTCTCGCCGCCGCCCGCGGCCTCGACCCCCGGGCCGCCCGCCGCGCCCTCGCCCCGGCCGGCTACGCGGCCCCGAACCTCCCCGCCCCGTACGGACTCGGCGCCGGCCCTGTCCAGCAGCTCGCCGTCCAGCAGGAGCTGAAGGCTCAGGGCATCAAGGTGAGCGACCTCGGGATCGCCACCTGGGTGGTGCCCTCCCTCCTCGCGTACGGGACCGAGGCCCAGCAGGAGCGCTTCCTGATGCCCACCCTGCGGGGCGAACTCCTCTGGTGCCAGCTCTTCTCCGAGCCCGACGCGGGGTCCGACCTCGCCTCGCTGCGCACCAGGGCCGTACGGACCGAGGAGGGCTGGCGCGTCACCGGCCAGAAGGTCTGGACGAGCGCCGCCCGGTCGGCCGACCACGGCATCCTGCTCGCCCGGACCGACCCGGACGCCCCCAAGCACCGAGGCCTCACCTACTTCCTGGTGGATATGAAAAGTGCCCGGGGCATCGACATCCGGCCGCTGAAGGAGATCACCGGGGACTCCCTCTTCAACGAGGTCTACTTCGACGACGTCCTGCTGCCGGCCGACGCGGTCGTCGGCGATGTCGACGACGGCTGGCGGGTCGCCCGCAACACCCTGGGCAACGAACGCGTCCACATGGCCGACCAGATGACGTTCGACACCGGACTCGAAGCGCTGATCGCCCGCGCCGCCGAACTCGACGGAGCGGCCCGCACCCGCGTCGGCGCGCTCGCCGCCGAGGCCCACGCCCTGGCGTGCATCGGACTGCGGACCACGCTCAAGCAGGTCTCGGGCCTGGAACCGGGTGCCGGAGCCTCCGTACGCAAGCTCGTACAGACCACGCACCAGCAGAAGGTCGCCGAACTCACCCTGGAACTCCTGGGGCCCGGGGGCGCGACCGCCGAAGGAGCCGCGGAACGGGCCGTGCACGGCTTCCTGATGTCGCGCTGTCTGACCATCGCGGGCGGCACCACACAGGTCCAGCTCAACCTCGTCGCCGAGCGCATCCTCGGCCTCCCGCGTGACTGAAGGGACGAACCCATGACCACGAAGGCGTACATCGTCGGCGTCGGGATGACGAAGTTCGAGAAGCCCGAGACCCGCGACTGGCAGTACTGGGACATGGCCAGGGAGGCCGGCACCAAGGCGCTCGACGACGCGGGCGTCCGGTACGAACAGGTCGAGCAGGTCCCCGTCGGCTACTGCTTCCAGCCCTCCACCGCGGGGCAGCGGGCCGTCTACGAACTCGGGCTGACCGGGGTGCCCGTCTACAACGTCAACAACAACTGCGCCACCGGCTCCACCGTGCTCATGCTGGCCCGCCAGTTCGTCGAAGGCGGCAACGCCGACTGCGTGCTGGCCCTCGGCTTCGAGAAGATGACGCGCGGCTCGCTCGGCGGCGGAGCAGCCGACGGCGGCGCCGCGGACTTCCGGACCTCACCCGTCGCCCGGCACTACGGCATCATGGCCGCCGCCCACGGCTTCGAGATGACCCCGCCCACCGCCCAGATCTTCGGCAACGCGGCACGCGAACACATGGAGCGGTACGGGACGACGGAGGCGCAGCTGGCGGCGGTCGGAGCCAAGAACCACCGGCACTCGGTGAACAACCCCTACGCCCAGTTCCAGGACCCGTACACCGTCGACGAGGTCCTCGCCGCCAGGACCGTCCACCGGCCCCTGACCAAGCTCCAGTGCTCGCCCACCTCGGACGGCTCGGCCGCCGCCGTCGTCGTGTCGGAACGCTTCGTCGAGCGGCACGGACTCTGGCACAAGGCCGTCGAGATCGCCGCCCAGGCCATGACCACCGACACCGGCGACTCCTTCGCCTCCGGCACCTGCGTCGACGCCGTCGGAGCGCCCATGTCCCGGGCCGCGGCCCAGCAGGTCTACGCGGCCTCCGGGCTCGCGGCCGAGGACCTCGACGTCATCGAGCTCCATGACTGCTTCTCCATCAACGAACTCCTCACCTACGAGGCGCTCGGCCTGTGCGCGGAGGGCGAGTCCGGCAAGCTCATCGAGTCCGGGGCCACCACGTACGGAGGCCGATGGGTGGTCAACCCCTCCGGTGGCCTGATCTCCAAGGGCCACCCCCTGGGCGCCACCGGCATCGCACAGGCCGCCGAACTGACCTGGCAGCTCCGGGGCGAGGCGGGCGCACGCCAGGTACCCGGCGCACGCACCGGGCTCGCCCACAACATCGGACTGGGCGGCGCGGCGGTCGTCACGGTCCTACGCCGCTAGACCTGGACCTGGACCTGGACCCGGACCTGGACCCGGACCTGGACCTGGTAAGGACCGGGCACCCAAACGGATGTACGGAGCACTCGACGCCTGAGACCATGACGCCCATGGCCGATGTCTCCACACCCACACTCATACCCGACCGCAGAACCACCAGCACCTGGGCGGTGGTGTTCGCCGCCTGCACCGGCCAGTTCCTCGTCGTCCTCGACGTGTCCGTCGTCAACGTGGCACTGCCTTCCATGCGTACGGACCTGGCGCTGAGTGCCTCCGCGCTCCAGTGGGTCGTCAACGCCTACGTGATCGCGTTCGCCGGATTCATGCTCCTCGGCGGACGGGCGGCGGACATATACGGCCGCAAGCGCATGTTCCTCATAGGACTCGGCGTCTTCACCGCCGCCTCCCTGGCCGGTGGACTCGCCCAGGAGGGATGGCAGTTGCTGGCCGCCCGCGCCGCCCAGGGCCTCGGCGCGGCCGTGCTGTCCCCGGCGACCCTCACCATCCTCACCGCCGCCGTTCCCGAGGGCCCCGCGAGGAGCAGGGCGATCGGCACCTGGATGGCGGTCGGCGCGGGCGGCGGCGCGGCGGGCGGCCTGATCGGCGGGGTGCTCACCGACGCCCTCTCCTGGCGCTGGGTCCTGCTGATCAACGTGCCCATCGGCGCCCTCGTCCTCACCGGCGCCGCCCTCCGGCTCGCGGAGGGCGTGGCGGGCGACCGGCGCCGCGTCGACCTGCCCGGCGCGGTCCTCGTCACGGCGGGCCTCGCCACGGTCGCGTACGGCATCGTGCAGACCGAGTCCGAGGGCTGGACGGCGGCGGCCACCCTCCTGCCCCTGCTCTCGGGCCTGGCGCTGCTCGCCGTGTTCGTCCTGGTCGAGGCGCGGACGGCGGCGCCGCTGATGCCCCTGCGCGTCCTCGGCGTACGGGCGGTGTCGTCGGCGAACGTGGCGATGCTGCTGATGGGGTCCGCGACGTTCTCCATGTGGTACTTCGTCACCATGTACGCGCAGAACGTGCTCGGGTACAGCCCGCTCCAGGCCGGAGCGGCCCTCATACCCACGTCCGCCGCCGTCGTCATCGCCTCGAAACTCGCCCCTCGCGTCATGGTCCGCACGGGCGCGAAGAGCCTGGCCGTGATCGGGGTCCTGGTCACGGCCTCCGGCTTCGCCTGGCAGTCCACCATGGGCGTCGACGGCACGTACCTCACCGCGGTCTGCCTTCCCGGCCTCCTGATGATGGGCGGAGCGGGCCTCGCTTCCACCCCCCTGGCCACCCTCGCCACGACGGGGGCCGAACCCGGGGACGCCGGGCTCGTCTCGGGGCTGGTCAACACCTCACGCACGATGGGCGGCGCGCTCGGCCTCTCCGTACTGTCCACCGTCGCCGCGTCGCGCACCGGCGGCTCCGGCGCGGCGGCCGAGGTCACGGCCGGTTACGCGCTGTCGTTCCGGGTCGCCTGCGCGGTGCTGCTGGCAGGCGTGGTCATCATGCTGCTCTGGCTGCCGGGGCACCGGCCCGCGCGCCCGAAGGGCTGACCCGCGAGAAGCCCTACAGCCACCCCTGCTGCCGAGCCGCCCTCATCGCCTCCATGCGGTTGCGGGTGCCGGTCTTGCCGATCGCTGACGACAGGTAGTTACGGACGGTCGACTCGGACAGCCGCAGCTTCACCGCGATGTCGGAGACCGTCGCCCCGTCCACGGATGCGTTCAGCGCGTCGCGTTCGCGCGCCGTGAGCGGGCTGGGCCCCGCGCCCAGGGCCGCCGCCGCGAGCGCCGGATCGATCACGGTCTCGCCACGCAGCACCTTCCGGATCGCCTGGGCGAGCTCCTCGACCGGCCCGTCCTTGACCAGGAAGCCCGCGGCGCCGGCCTCCATGGCACGACGCAGA
Organism: Streptomyces sp. NPDC058620; assembly: GCF_042717135.1. Lineage (NCBI taxonomy): Bacteria > Bacillati > Actinomycetota > Actinomycetes > Kitasatosporales > Streptomycetaceae > Streptomyces > Streptomyces sp. NPDC058620. The sequence continues at coordinate 6,601 of NZ_JBHXQO010000036.1, read as the reverse complement.
TAGCCGGGACGCCCGAAGGTCGTGAGGATCAGCACCCGGCAGTCGGGCACCTCGTCCCGCAGCGACGCGGCGGCGTCCAGCCCGCTCATCCCCGGCATCTCGATGTCCAGCAACGCCACATCGGGCCGCGCCAGCAGAGCCGCCCCCACGATCTCGTCCCCGGCCCCCACCTGCGCGACGACCTCGATGTCCTCCTCCATGCCCAGCAGCAGGGCGAGCGCGCCCCGCATCATGCCCTGGTCCTCGGCGAGAAGAACTCGTACAGACCGCGCGGGGCGGTGGTCCTGCGGCATCTCGTTCACGGGAACAGGTTAGGGCCGGCGGGCTGTTGGCCCGGGCGGGCACCGCGCCGATCACATGAGCGGCGCCTGCTCCCCGGACTCCGTCGTCTCCGTCACCGGGAGTTCGGCGGTCACGAGGAATCCGCCGCGTACCGCCGGCCCCGCTTCCAGTGAGCCGCCCGCTGCCGCGAGCCGTTCCGTCAGGCCCTTGAGGCCGGTGCCGGTGCGACCTCCCGGCTGTTGGTCGGAGGGCGTGCCCCGGCCGTTGTCGGTGATCTTCAGGCGGACGCGTTCCGTCGAGCCCTCCACCGCGATCTCGCAGCGGGACGCGCCGCTGTGCCGTACGGCGTTGGTGACCGATTCCCGTACCACCCAGCCCAGCAGCGCCTCGCTCTGTGCCGTGAGCGGCGGTCCCGACTGGCGTACGACGGGCTCGATCCCGGCGGCGGAGAGTACCGAGCGTGCCTGGTCCAGTTCCGTGGCCAGGCTGCCCTCGCGGTAGCCGGTGACGGCCTCGCGGATCTCGGTGAGGGCCTGGCGGCCGACCGATTCGATGTCGGAGACCTGCTCCAGCGCCGCGTCCATGTCGCGCGGGGCGAGCCGGCGGGCGGCCTCGGACTTCACGACGATCACCGAGAGGGTGTGGCCCAGCAGGTCGTGCAGATCGCGGGAGAAGCGCAGGCGTTCCCGTTCCACCGCCGTGCGGGCCAGCTCCTCCCGGGTTTCCCGGAGTTCCTTGACCGTCTCGGAGAGCGCGAGGATCGCTGCCGTCACCATCGCGGAGATGAACGTCCCGTACGCGACGTTGATGGCGCCCCAGCCGTCCCTGAGCCCCGCGATCAGTCCGGCCAGTGCGCTCAGGCCGAGGACGACCGGGCCGAGGTGCCTGCCTCGCATGATCGAGCCGGTGGCCAGGCCGAGCAGCATGAAGAAGAGCAGCCAGCTGCCGCCGTACGTCAGGGCGAGCGCACAGGTGACCACGCCCAGGGCGACCAGGGCCCAACGGGTGCGGGGAGCCTCCCGTGCCCTTCTGTCGAAGGCCCTGAACACCACATAGATATAGAGGGAGTTGAAGGTGACGATGCCTATTCCGCCGACCCAGGGGTTGGGGGTCGTGCCCTGGAGGAGGTTGGAGAAGGCGCCCATCCCCATGAGCAGCCACGGGAGAAGCGCGAAACCATTGGGCGGCCCCATGTGTTCGGGCCCCCTGGCGGTCCTCTTCGCCGCCTTCCGGTCCGCCGTGGCCTTCTTCGCCCGGAAGTCGGCCTTCCACGCGGCGTACCGCTTGCTCATCACCGGCATCGTCACTCCCGTCACGCGGTCCGCGCGGCCCTGCGGTACGAGGCCACAGCGTACGAGCCGAAGACCACGAGCCAGCCGGTGAGGACGGCGATCGTGGCAGGGCCCGGCGCCGATCCCTCCGTCACCGCCCAGCCGAGCTCCGCGAACCGGTTGGCCGGGGTGTACACGGCGAGGGAGGCCAGCCACCCGGGGAACAGTTCCAGAGGGAACCAGAGACCGCCGATGACCGAGAGCCCCATCAGGCCGACCGTGTTCGCCACGCCCATCGTCTGGGGGCTCAGCCGGTAGCCGTTGCCGAGTCCCAGCAGGGTGAAGGGGAGCGCTCCGGCCCACAGCAGGAGCGTCAGCGCCGCCCACTGCCAGGCATCCAGCCGTACGCCGTTGACCAGCGCGCCCGCGGCGAGCACCGCGATGATCCCCGGCAGTACGGTCACCGAGCCGCTGACTGCCCGCCCCGTCACCACCCGGGATGGAGCGAGCGGGGTGACGCGCAGTTGCCGCAGCCAGCCGGTCGACCTGTCGGTGGAGACCCCGATGCCGGCGCTCATGGCGGAACCGAGCGCGCCGTACGCCGCCATGCCGACCATGGCCGTGACCCGCCACGGTGCGGAATCCTCGCCGCCCGTCCCGATGTTGGTGAAGAGCAGATACATCACGACGGGCATACCGATACCGAAGATCACGAACATCGTGTCGCGCAGCGTGCGCCGCATTTCGAGCTTGATGTACTCCAGCATCAGACCGTCTCGCTTTCGTGAGTGCTCTCGGGTGCGGTGCTCGCGGGCGCGGTGCTTCCGTGTGCGGTGAGGGACAGGAAGGCGTCCTCCAGGCTCGCGGGGGAGACCTCGAGCCGCCGGATCGCGCCGCGCGCGGCCAGGGCCGTGACCGTGGCGTCCGAGTCGTCGCTGCGGAGCCGGGCGCGGTCCCCGTGGATCTCGATGGACGTGACGCCGGGCAGCTGGGCCAGCCCCTCCGTACCGCCGCCCGCGAGGTCGAAGGCGACCAGGCCGCCGCCGACCGACTGCTTGATGTGCTCGCCGCTGCCGTCCGCGACGATCCGGCCCGCGTCGAGTACGACGATGCGGTCGGCGTTCTCGTCGGCCTCCGTCAGGTAGTGCGTCGAGAAGAGCACGGTGTTGCCCCGCGCGGCGTACGAGCGCATCGACGCCCAGAACGCCCGCCGGGCCTCCACGTCGAGCGCGGCGGTCGGCTCGTCGAGGACCAGCAGTTCGGGGTTGCCCGCCAGGGCGACCGCGAAGCGCACCCGCTGGGTCTGGCCGCCGGAGAGCTTGTCGACGCGTCGTCCGGCGAAGCCGGTCAGCCCGGCCAGCGCCAGCGCCTCCGCGACCGGCATCGGCCGCGGATAGGTGGAGGCGACGAACGCGATCAGCTCCCGCACCGTGATCCGGGAGACCCCCGAACCGTCCTGCGGCATCGCCCCGATCCGTCCGGCCCGCACCGCCCGTCCGGGGGTGTCACCGAAGAGCCGCACCTGTCCGGCGTCGGGCTCGTCCAGGCCGAGGAGGAGGCCGATCGTGGAGGACTTGCCCGCGCCGTTCCGCCCGAGCAGGGCGACGGTCTCGCCGCGCCGTACGGCGAGGTCGATGCCGTCCACGGCCCGTACGGAGCCGTAGTGCTTGACCGCCCCGTCGAAGCTCACCACGGGTGCGAAGTCCGGTGTCTGCGTCATGCCGACGACGGTACGGAGGAGGCGGTCACCCCCGGCAGATGCGGATGTACGGACTCGGCGGTGACAAATGTACTGGCCCGCCCACAACCGGATCTGACGTGACGTCAGTGGTATTCACAACTGCTGGGGCTTGCGTTATACATAGGGCCATCGGCCCTAGAACACGTTCTAGAAGAAGACCGGGCCGGTCCGCACGCGACCTCGGTGCGGCCGACGGTGCGGACGGCCGTGCCGGGGTCTCTCCGCCAGCAGGACCAACCAATAAGGAGCAGAACGCCCATGCCCATTGATGCCGTGAAGGCGGTCGCCGCCGAGCCCCGGACCGCCGAGATCCAGTGGGACCACAAGGACGTCCAGCTCTACCACCTCGGCCTCGGCGCGGGCATCCCCGCCACCGACCCCGCCGAACTGCGCTACACCCTGGAGTCCCGGCTCCACGTGCTGCCCACCTTCGCCACCGTCGCGGGCACGGGAAAGGGCGTGACCAGTGTGGTCTCCCTGCCGGGCATCGACATCGAGCTCGCGTCCCTCCTGCACGGCGCCCAGTCCGTACGCGTGCACCGGCCGATCCCCGTGAAGGGACGCGCCGTGCAGAGCGCCACGGTCGCGGCCGTGTACGACAAGGGCACCGCGGCCGTCATCGTGCTGCGCACCGAGGCGGCGGACGACGACGGCCCCCTGTGGACCAACGAGGCCCAGCTCTTCGTACGCGGCGAAGGCGGCTTCGGCGGCGAACGTGGCCCTTCCGCGAAGTTCGCCCTGCCGGCCGTGGTCCCCCACCACACCGTGGAGCGGCACGTCCGCGAGGACCAGGCCCTGCTGTACCGGCTCTCCGGGGACTGGAACCCGCTCCACGCCGACCCCGGCTTCGCCGCGCGGGCCGGCTTCGACCGGCCGATCCTGCACGGGCTGTGCACCTACGGCATGACGGTCAAGGCCGTCGCGGACACCGTGCTCGGCGGAGACGTCTCCAGGATCCGCGCGTGCGGCACCCGCTTCGCCGGCGTCGCGTTCCCCGGCGAAACCCTCCGTATCCGCATATGGACCGGAGACGGGGGCGCCCGGGTGACTGTGAGCGCCGTCGAACGGGACGGCGCACCGGTCCTCGACAGCACGCTCGTCGAATACTCCTGAACCACTCCATGAGGGGAGCCGCACCATGCGCGCAGCCGTACTGCACGAGATAGGCCAGGACAAACTGGAAGTCCTCGACGACGTCGAGGCGGTGGGCTTCGGCCCCGGCAAGGTCAAGCTCCGCATCCGGGCCACCGGACTCTGCCACTCCGACGTCTCCGCGATGAGCGGAGTGCTGCCGCAGCCAGCCCCCTTCATCCCAGGCCACGAGGGCGCGGGCGAGGTCATCGACATCGGCGACGGGGTGACCGGGCTCGCCCAGGGGGACCGCGTCCTCGTCTGCTGGCTGCCCGCCTGCGGTGCCTGTCCGTCGTGCAGGCGCGGACAGACCCACCTCTGCCTCGCCGGTTTCATGAACGCGGGCACCCCCAACTTCAAGCGCCCCGGCGGTGATGTCTTCGGCTTCGCGGGGACCGGCACCTTCACCGAGGAGGTCGTCGTCGGCGCGGGCTGCGCGGTGCCGATCCCCGACGACGTGCCCTTCGACATCGCCGCGCTGATCGGCTGCGGAGTCACCACAGGGCTCGGCGCCGCCATCAACACCGCGCAGGTCGAGGCCGGTTCGTCGGTCGCCGTGATCGGCTGCGGCGGCGTCGGCATCTCCACGATCCAGGGCGCGCGGGTCCAGGGCGCCGCCCAGATCGTCGCCGTGGACCCGGTCGCCTCACGCCGCGAGGCGGCGCTGCGGTTCGGCGCCACCGAGGCGGTGTCACCGGACGAACTCGCCGACGCCAAACAGCGGATCACGAGCGGCGAGGGCTTCGACTACGTCTTCGAGGTCGTCGGGAAGTCGGTGACGGCCCGCACGGCGTACGAGAACACCCGGCGCGGCGGCACGCTCTGCGTCGTCGGCGCGGGCGCGATGGACGACAACTTCCAGGCCAGCATGTTCGAGCTGTTCTTCGACGAGAAGCGGATTCTTCCCTCCATGTACGGCGGAGGGGACGTGCTCCGGTCCTACGAGCGGGCCATCGCCCTGTGGCGTGCGGGCCGCATCGACCTCGAATCGATGATCACCCACCGGGTGCGGCTCGACGGCATCAACGACGCCCTGGACCAGATGAGGACCGGCGAGTCGCTGCGCACCTGCATCGAGCTCTGACCTCCTCCCCCTCCTCCCACCCCACCGGACTGCCGAGAAGGACGCTGAGGACTGCGATGTCACATCCCCTTCCCCTGGAGGGCCTGGCCGCGATCGTCACCGGCGCCGGCCGCGGCCTCGGGCGCGCCGAGGCACTGGAACTGGCGCGGCTGGGCGCGGCCGTCGTCGTCAACGACTACGGGCAGCCGGGCCGCGACGGCTCGGGCGAGGCGTCGGCCGCGCCCGCCGAGGAGGTCGCCGCGGAGATCCGGGCGGCGGGCGGGCGGGCGGTCGCCCATCTCGGTGACGTCTCCGACCACGCGCAGGCACGCGCGCTGGTCGAACTGGCCGTGTCCACCTACGGAAAGCTCGACATCCTCGTCAACAACGCGGGCATCCTGCGCGACCGGATGATCTTCTCGATGACCGAGGACGAGTGGGACTCCGTCATCCGGGTCCACCTCAAGGGCCACTTCAACACCACGCACTTCGCCGCATCCCACTGGCGCGCCCGCTCCAAGGAGGCCGGCGGTCCCGTGTACGGCCGGATCGTCAACACCTCGTCCGAGGCGTTCCTCGCGGGCTCCGCCGGTCAGCCGAACTACGCGGCGGCGAAGGGCGGCATCGTCGGACTCACCACCTCCACCGCCCAGGCGCTGGCCCGGTACGGCGTCACCGCCAACGCCATCTGTCCGCGCGCCCGCACCCGTATGACGGAGGACGTCTTCGCCGGCTTCCAGGAACCGGCCGACGGCAGCCTGGACGCGCTGGCCCCCGAGCATGTCTCCCCGCTCGTCGGCTACCTGGCGTCCCCGGCGGCGGACAAGGTCAACGGTCAGCTGTTCGTCGTCCACGGCGGCATGGTCGCGGTTGTCGAACGCCCCAGGGTGGCGGCCAAGTTCGACTCGGCCAAGGAGACGTTCACCTTCGCCGAGCTGGACGGGCTGATCACGCCGTACTACGAGGCCCGGCCGCCGAACGAGACCTTCGCGGCGGTGGAAGTCCTCGGCCTGAAACGGGAGTAGACGACAACGGGGGAGGGGGCGCGCCCCCCCGCCGCGGGGGGGGGGCCGCCCCCCCCACCGAGGGAAAAAGAGGTGGGGGGCGGGGGGA
>NZ_JBHXQO010000035.1:0-74847 GCF_042717135.1 Streptomyces sp. NPDC058620 | reverse complement strand
CCCGGAAGCTAAGCCTTTCAGCGCCGATGGTACTGCAGGGGGGACCCTGTGGGAGAGTAGGACGCCGCCGAACAATTATTCCGGGAAAGCCCCGTACCGCAAGGTACGGGGCTTTTCTGCGTTCACGGCTCTGTCTTCAGGCATACCCGGTGCACCGGCACGCGGTGGCTGAGGGTAGGGTCAGGAAGCATCATTGGCACATTCTTCACAGGAGGCCCCCGGGTGGAGGTCCAGGAGACTCGGGTTCAGACGGACCGGGTCCTCACCATCCCCAATATCCTCAGCATGGCTCGCCTTGCCGGGGTCCCGCTCTTCCTGTGGCTGATTCTTCGCCCCGAGTTCGGCGGGCCCAACAGCGATGGCTGGGCCCTGCTGGTACTGATGCTCAGCGGCGTCAGTGACTACCTCGACGGTAAGCTCGCCCGCCGGTGGAACCAGATCAGCACCCTCGGGCGGCTCCTGGACCCCGCGGCCGACCGTCTCTACATTCTTTCGACCCTCGTCGGCCTGACCTGGCGGGAGATCCTTCCGCTCTGGCTCACAGCCGCACTGCTCGCCCGCGAGCTGATGCTGCTGGTGATGGTCGCAATCCTCCGCCGGCACGGCTATCCGCCCCCGCAGGTCAACTTCCTGGGGAAAGCTGCAACGTTCAACCTGATGTACGCCTTCCCCTTGTTGCTGCTCAGTGATGGAAGTGGTTGGCTGGCTACGTTGGCCGCCATTTTCGGATGGGCGTTCGCCGGATGGGGTACAACGCTCTACTGGTGGGCAGGGATTCTCTACGTGGTCCAAGTCCGCCGGCTCGTCAAGGCGGATGAAGTAGCCGACTGAGCTCGTTGATGCGGTGCCGCGCAGCGTTGCCGGTCCGCACCTCCTGACGTCTGGATGATGTCCGAGGGGCAAAGTCGGCTCGACCGTCGTCTCTCAAGGAGGACGTTTCCGACATGAAGGCCGTCGTGATGGCTGGTGGTGAAGGCACTCGCCTTCGCCCCATGACCTCAAGCATGCCCAAGCCGCTCCTGCCCGTGGCCAACCGGCCCATCATGGAGCATGTGCTGCGGCTACTCAAAAGGCATGGGCTCAATGAGACCGTCGTAACCGTCCAGTTCCTCGCCTCTCTCGTCAAGAACTACTTCGGAGACGGCGAAGAGCTCGGGATGGAACTCACCTATGCCAATGAGGAGAAGCCACTCGGCACAGCGGGGAGTGTGAAGAACGCCGAGGAAGCTCTCAAGGACGACACATTCCTCGTCATCTCGGGTGACGCTCTCACCGACTTCGACCTCACCGATCTCATCGCCTTCCACAAGGCGAAGGGCGGACTTGTCACTGTTTGTCTTACGCGGGTCCCGAATCCCCTGGAATTCGGGATCACGATCGTGGACGAAGAGGGACAGGTCGAACGGTTCCTGGAGAAGCCGACGTGGGGACAGGTCTTCTCGGACACCGTCAACACGGGCATCTACGTGATGGAGCCCGAGGTGTTCAACTACGTGCAGGCTGACACCTCCGTGGACTGGTCCGGAGACGTCTTCCCGCAGCTCATGAAGGAAGGCAAGCCGATCTACGGCTATGTCGCCGAGGGCTACTGGGAGGACGTGGGCACGCACGAGAGCTATGTGAAGGCTCAGGCCGACGTCCTGGAGCGCAAGGTCGACGTCGAGCTCGATGGCTTCGAGATCTCCCCGGGCGTATGGGTGGCCGAAGGCGCCGAGGTGCATCCCGACGCGGTGCTGCGCGGCCCGCTGTACATCGGTGACTACGCCAAGGTCGAGGCGGGCGTCGAGATCCGCGAACACACCGTGGTGGGGTCCAACGTCGTCGTCAAGTCCGGAGCCTTCCTGCACCGGGCCGTCGTGCACGACAACGTCTACATCGGCGAGCACAGCAATCTGCGCGGCTGCGTGATCGGGAAGAACACCGACATCATGCGGGCCGCCCGCATCGAGGACGGTGCGGTCATCGGCGACGAATGTCTGGTCGGTGAGGAATCGATCATCCAGGGGAACGTGCGGGTCTACCCGTTCAAGACGATCGAGGCCGGCGCCTTCGTCAACACCTCGGTGATCTGGGAGTCGCGCGGACAGGCCCATCTCTTCGGGGCCCGTGGCGTCTCCGGCATCCTGAACGTCGAGATCACCCCGGAGCTGGCCGTACGGCTCGCCGGCGCCTATGCCACGACCCTCAAGAAGGGGGCGACGGTCACGACCGCGCGTGACCACTCCCGTGGCGCCCGAGCGCTGAAGCGAGCCGTCATCTCGGCCCTGCAGACGAGCGCGATCGATGTCAGGGACCTGGAGAACGTCCCCCTGCCCGTGGCCCGTCAGCAGACCGCGCGGGGCAGCGCCGGCGGCATCATGATCCGTACGTCCCCCGGTGTGCCCGACTCGGTCGACATCATGTTCTTCGACGAACGGGGAGCGGATCTCTCCCAGGCGCTGCAACGCAAGCTGGACCGGGTCTACGCCCGCCAGGAGTACCGCAGGGCCTTCCCCGGCGAGATCGGGGATCTCCACTTCCCCTCCAGCGTCTTCGACTCGTACACGGGTTCTCTGCTCCGTAACGTCGACACGACCGGCATCGCCGACGCGAACCTCAAGGTCGTCGTCGACGCCTCCAACGGCAGCGCCGGACTCGTACTGCCCAGTCTGCTGGGGCGTCTCGGTGTGGATGCGCTGACCATCAACCCCGGGCTCGACGAGTCCAGGCCCACCGAGACCGCCGAGACGCGACGGGCCGGACTGGTGCGGCTCGGCGAGATCGTGTCCTCGGCGCGGGCCGCCTTCGGGGTGAGGTTCGACCCCGTGGGTGAACGCCTCTCTCTCGTCGATGAACTGGGCCGGATCATCGAGGACGACCGGGCGCTGCTGGTGATGCTCGACCTCGTGGCCGCGGAGCGGCGCAGCGGGCGTGTGGCGCTGCCCGTCACGACCACACGCGTCGCCGAGCAGGTGGCGGCGTACCACGGCACGCAGGTCGAGTGGACCACCACATCACCCGACGACCTGACCCGGGTGGGGCGCGAAGAGAACACCATCTTCGGTGGAGACGGGCGTGGCGGGTTCATCGTTCCCGAATTCAGCAGTGTCTTCGACGGCTCGGCGGCCTTCGTCCGGCTGCTCGGCCTGGTGGCGAGGACCCAGCTCACGCTCAGCCAGATCGACGCCCGCATTCCCCGTGCTCATGTGCTGCGCCGCGACCTCGCGACGCCCTGGGCGGTCAAGGGGCTCGTCATGCGTCGTGTCGTGGAGGCGGCGGGGGACCGGAGCGTGGACACCACGGACGGTGTCCGCGTCGTGGAGGCCGACGGGCGCTGGGTGATGGTGCTGCCCGACCCGGCCGAAGCGGTCACCCATCTGTGGGCGGAGGGTCCCGACGACGCGTCGTCGCAGGCGCTGCTCGACGAGTGGTCGGCCATCGTGGACAGCGCGGGCGACTGAACCGAGGCGGTGCACCGGGAGCGGTCACGGCACTGCTCCCGGTGCACCGGTGGGGCCATTCGGCGGTAGCCGCGGTGACGTGCGACGATGTGCGGCATGCCGCAGCAGTCCCCCGATCGGAGCACCGCCTCTCCGCCTGCCCGCCCTGACGCGTCCATGTCGCTGCTGACCAATGTGATGGACCACAGCCTCGACGAGGGATACGCCGAGGCTTCCGCGCGCCGCAAGGCCGACGGGAGCGCGGGCCTGCCCCGTACGCTCAGGTCGAAGCTCGGTCTCGCCGCAGGTCTCGTGCTGGCCGCCCTCGTCGTCACCCTCGGTGCAGCGGAGGCACGGATCTCCGCGCCCGTGGTGGCGAAGGAGCGCGAAGAGCTCATCGACCGCATCGACGCGGAGACCACCGCGGCCGACGACCTCGAATCCGACGTCGACGAGCTGCGCACCGACGTGGGCGAGCGGCAGCGCAAGGCACTCGAACAGCACGGCGGCGACCAGGGCGAACTGGTCGCGCTGCTCTCCGGAGCGACCGCGGTCGAGGGACCCGGGGTGAAGCTCGTCGTCGACGACGCCGAGGACACCGACCAGGGCGGTGGCGGCCCGCGTGAGTCGACGGGCTTCGCCGACACCGGGCGGGTACGGGACCGTGACATGCAACGGGTCGTCAACGGCCTCTGGCAGTCCGGCGCCGAGGCGGTCGCCATCAACGGACAGCGGCTGACCGCCCTTTCGGCGATCCGCGCGGCGGGCGACGCCATACTGGTCGACAACAGACCGCTCGTACCGCCGTACACGGTGCTCGCGGTGGGGGACGGCAAGAGGCTGAGCACCGCGTTCCAGGACAGTGCTGACGGTCAGTACCTCCACGCGCTCCAGGAGAGTTTCGATATCCGTACCAGCATTTCCGATCAGGAGAAGGTGCGCCTGCCCGCTGCGCCGAGCCTGATCGTGCGTACAGCAGAGCCGCAGGCCGCAGACACCGGCAGTGGTGCGGCAGACACAGGGAAGGGCACATCGTGATCGCCGTACTGGGCCTCGTCGTGGGAGTCGTGGTCGGACTGTTGGTCCGGCCCGAGGTACCGGCGGTGGTCGAGCCCTACCTGCCGATCGCCGTCGTCGCCGCGCTCGACGCCGTCTTCGGCGGCCTGCGGGCGATGTTGGACGGGATCTTCGTGGACAAGGTCTTCGTGGTCTCGTTCCTCTCGAACGTGGTCGTGGCCGCTCTGATCGTGTTCCTCGGCGACAAACTGGGTGTCGGGGCCCAGCTCTCCACCGGTGTGGTGGTGGTGCTCGGCATCCGGATCTTCTCCAACGCCGCCGCAATCCGCCGGCACGTCTTCCGGGCTTGAGGCCGATGAGTAACGAAGCAACCCCCAGCGGCGAGGAGCGCACCGGCGAGCAGCCGGTCGACGCACCCGCACCCACGGTGCTCTCCGGGCGCCAGCGACTGAAGGCGGGGCTCTGGCCGCCACGGATCAGCCGCGCCCAACTCATCGTCGCCCTCCTGCTGTTCGTCCTCGGTCTGGGGCTCGCCATCCAGGTCAGGTCGAACAGCGACAACAGCGCGCTGCGCGGTGCCCGCCAGGAGGACCTGGTCCGTATCCTGGACGAGGTCGACGACCGGACGCAGCGGCTCGAGGACGAGAAACAGCGTCTCGACGATCAGCGCACGGAGCTCGAGAACAGCTCCGACCAGGCCGAAGAGGCACGGAAGCAGACCCTTGAGAAGGAACGGCAGCTCGGCATCCTCGCGGGTACCGTGGCGGCGCACGGGCCCGGCATCACACTGACCATCAGCGACCCGAGCGGCGCGGTCGAGGCGGACATGCTGCTCGACGCCATTCAGGAGCTGCGGGCGGCCGGGGCCGAGGCGATCGAGGTCGACGGTGTCCGTGTGGTGGCCAGTACGTACTTCTCCGGTGACGGGGGAGCGATCGAGGTCGACGGCCGCAAGATCGCGCCGCCGTACGAGTTCAAGGTCATCGGCAAACCGCAGGACCTGGAGCCGGCGCTGAACATTCCCGGCGGAGTCGTGCAGACGCTGGAGAAGGAGCAGGCCACGGCCCGGGTGGAGCGGGCCGATGACATCGTCGTGGATGCCTTGCGACCGGCGAAGCGGCCTGACTACGCTCGGTCGTCGCCCCAGTGAGGCCGTGGCGCATGGGCGCCGTGGGACACGGGCATGAGGTTCCGGGGGGTCGGCGCATCGTATTCGTGACGCGTGGTGGAAACTGTCGAGTGGATACGGACGTTGTGAAGATGTCCGGGTCGGCAGGTGTGTTCATTCAGGGTTCGTCCTGCCCCACGGGCGGGTCTATGTCGGTCAAGGGGAAACGCCCGTGAAGTTGTTTGCGAAGTTGTTCGGAAAGAGCGCACGCGAGGACAGCGGCAGTGCTGCCCGCCACCGCGCTCCGAGGCATGGCCAGGGCGAGGAGCAGGGCGTGGACCGCCCGCTCTTCCGTGACGAAGTGTCCGGTTCCGCCGGTGACATTCCGGGCGCGCCCGGCGCGTCGTCTGTTGACCCTGCCGGTGCCGGGCGCATAGGTTTCGGTGAACCATCAACCTCAAGTACGGGTGGAGGGTTTACCCACGCCCCGGAGGGTTCCTCCATGCCGGTTTGCGCGAGGTGCGGGCATCGCAACGCCGAGGCCAGCCGATTCTGTTCCAACTGCGGTGCGCCGCTGAGGGGCGGAGTGCCGGAGCGGGCCTCCGAGACGACGTCGACCATCTCGATCTCGGGTCTCGAGGCGTACGAGGCGGAGGCTACGGGTCAGACCATGCTTCCCTCGCTGTCGCCGGAGGCCCAGGCCGCCGTCGACGCCCTTCCTGCGGGTTCCGCGCTGCTGGTGGTGCGCCGGGGTCCGAACTCGGGCAGCCGCTTCCTGCTGGACGGCGACCTGACGACGGCGGGCCGTCACCCGCAGAGTGACATCTTCCTCGACGACGTGACCGTGTCGAGGCGTCATGTGGAGTTCCGCAGGAACCCCGACGGCAGTTTCACGGTGGGGGATGTAGGCAGCCTCAACGGCACGTATGTCAACCGTGAGCGCATCGATTCCGTTCCGCTGACCAACGGCGACGAAGTCCAGATCGGTAAGTACCGGCTGGTCTTCTACGCGAGCCAGCGGGGCGTGTGACCCCTCCCCGGACTCCGTCCGGGGGATCCCCAGGAAGGTCCATGCTGCGAACATCGACGGGCGGTGCCGGTCACGGCACCGCCTCCGCGGGCGAGCGAGCGATGAGCATCGGCACGGTGCTCATCCAGCTGCGCGACGAGTTCCCCGAAGTCACCATCTCCAAGATCCGGTTCCTGGAGGCCGAAGGGCTGATCGAGCCGCAGCGGACGCCTTCCGGATACCGGAAGTTCAGCTCCGGTGATGTCGAGCGGCTGGCGCAGGTCCTGCGGATGCAGCGGGACCACTACCTCCCGCTCAAGGTCATCCGCGGCCATCTGGACGCGCTGGCCCGGGGTGAGAACGTGGCTCTGCCGGCCTCCGGAGGGCAGCGGGATCTCGGCGACGGAACCTGGGACTCCGACCCCGGCCGGGCGACAGCGGCCAGGATCGGGCGCTCAGAGCTCCTTGTCGCCGCGGAGGTCACCGAGGGCCAGCTGGACGAGTGGGAGTCCTACGGGCTGATCTCGGCCACTCCGGAAGGCGCCTACGACGCCGAGATGGTCACCGTGGCGAAACTTGTGGCGGATCTGGGGCGATTCGGTCTGGAACCTCGGCATCTGCGGGCCATGCGTGCCGCCGCGGATCGTGAGGCGGGGCTCGTCGAGCAGGTGGTCGCGCCCCTGCGCCGGCACAGGAATCCGCAGACCAGAGCGCATGCCGAGGCCACCGCGAAGGAGCTGGCCGAGCTTTCCGTACGGCTTCACTCGGCGCTTGTGCAGACGGCTCTCGGCATCCGCCTCCACTGACCTTGGCGGAGCCCGACTACCCAAACATGGCGAGCACGTCCTAGGGTTGCTGTGTGAACGAGCTCGACGTTGTGGGTGTCCGGGTAGAAATGCCCTCCAATCAACCGATCGTGCTCCTGCGTGAAGTGGGAGGCGACCGGTACCTCCCCATTTGGATCGGTCCCGGCGAGGCGACAGCGATCGCCTTCGCCCAGCAGGGCATGGCTCCGGCCAGGCCGCTGACCCATGATCTCTTCAAGGATGTGCTCGAGGCCGTGGGCCAGGAGCTCACCGAGGTCCGCATCACGGACCTCCGGGAAGGGGTCTTCTACGCGGAGCTGGTCTTCGCGAGCGGGGTCGAGGTGAGCGCGCGGCCGTCCGACGCCATAGCGCTCGCCCTGCGCACAGGCACGCCGATCTACGGAAGTGACGGGGTGCTGGACGATGCGGGGATCGCGATCCCCGACGAGCAGGAGGACGAGGTGGAGAAGTTCCGCGAGTTCCTTGACCAGATCTCGCCGGAGGATTTCGATACCAACAGTCAGTGACCGTCCTGTAGGGGTGCTGTCAGCGCATCCGACAAGCCGTTCCCGTTAACGAGTCACGGGAAACCACCCTCTGGGTGATTATCACTCGGCGTGCCGAGTGTGGCGATCGTTGACGCACCCCGAGTGACTGCCTACCTTCGAGATGGCAGGTCAAGGACGGAGGTCGGCGTGAGAAGCAGCGGCGACGGTACGGTGGCGGGCGGGCCGTATCCGCAGCAGGGCAGTGCAGCCGACCACACCATTCGGCAGCCGGTTCAACCGGTGGCGGCCGATGGTGTGAAAGCGGTGGGCGATATCGGCTACCGGGGCCCGACCGCGTGCGCGGCGGCGGGTATCACCTACCGGCAGCTCGACTACTGGGCGCGCACGGGGCTGGTCGAGCCGAGCGTGCGTCCGGCATACGGGTCGGGGACCCAGCGCCTCTACAGTTTCCGGGACGTGGTCCTCCTCAAGATCGTGAAGCGATTCCTGGACACGGGTGTCGCTCTGCAGAACATCCGCAGCACGGTCCAGCATCTGAGGGCCCGCGGATTCCAGGATCTCGAACGCATGACGCTGATGAGCGACGGCGCGACGGTGTACGAGTGCTCCTCCCCGGATGAGGTCGTGAAGCTCCTCCAGGGGGGCCAGGGCGTCTTCGGGATCGCCGTCGGCGTCGTCTGGCGGGATGTGGACGCGGCCCTGTCGCAGCTGCACGGCGAGCGGGTCGACACCGGCGAGACACTGGTCGGCAACAACCCCGCCGACGAACTGGCCAGGCGGCGCAACCGCGCCGGATGAGCGAGGGAGGCCGCCCGGGCCCTCCGGGGCGCCGGGCAGGCCGATTGTCAGTGCCATAGGGCAGCATCGATTGATGTGAGAGCAGCGCCCACCATCCTGCATCTGGACATGGATGCCTTCTACGCCTCCGCGGAGCAGGCGGCGAAGCCGAGCCTGCGCGGCAAGCCGGTGGTGGTGGGCGGGCTCGGGCCGCGCGGGGTCGTGGCCACCGCGTCGTACGAGGCACGGCGCTTCGGGGTGCACTCGGCGATGCCGATGGCGCAGGCCCGCAGGCTCGCCCCCAACGCCGCCTACCTCGTGCCGCGCTTCACCCTGTACAGGACGGTGAGCGACCAGGTGATGGGGCTCCTGGGGCGCATGTCACCCCTCGTGGAGCCGCTCAGCCTGGACGAGGCGTTCGTCGATCTGGAGGCGGGCGGGGTCGCCGACGACTCGGCCTCGGCCCGCGAGATCGGCGAGCAGCTGCGTACGGCGATCAGGGCCGTCACCGGACTCACCGGCTCCGTCGGTCTGGCCGGGTCCAAGATGATCGCCAAGATCGCCTCGGAGGAGGCCAAGCCGGACGGGCTGGTACTCATCGAGCCTGGTACCGAACGTGAGCTTCTGGCGCCCATGTCCGTGCGCATCCTCCCGGGCGTCGGGCCGGCCACCGGAGACCATCTGCGACGGGCCGGGATGACCACCGTCCGCGACCTCGCCGATGCCGGCGAGGCGGAGCTCGTACGGCTGCTGGGCAAGGCGCACGGGGCGTCGCTGCACCTCATGGCTCTCGGGTACGACGACCGGCCCGTGGTGGCGGAGCGCGATGCCAAGTCCGTGTCGGTCGAGGACACCTTCGACGTGGACCTGCACGACCGTGTGCGCGTCAGGACCGAGGTGGAACGGCTCGCGGACCGGTGCGTGCGGCGGCTGCGGGCCGCGGAGCGGTCGGGGCGGACCGTCGTGCTGAAGGTGCGGCGCTACGACTTCTCGACGCTCACCCGCTCCGAGACGCTGCGGGGCCCCACGGACGACCCCACCGTCATCAGAGAGGCCGCCGCACGGCTGCTGGAGGCCGTTGACACCACCGGGGGCGTACGGCTGCTCGGAGTGGGCGTCACGGGGCTGGCGGACTTCACCCAGGAGGACCTGTTCGCGCAGGCCGCCGACGCGCGCAACGCCGCCACGGGCCCGGAGCAGACCGACGGGACCGGCGTCGACGAGGAGCCGGCGGATGCCGGTGAGGAAGCCGCTGAGGAGACCCACGGGGAGCTCGCCGCGCGGCGCTGGCCTTCGGGACACGACGTACGGCACGCGGCCTACGGCCACGGATGGGTCCAGGGCAGCGGCGTGGGCCGGGTGACGGTGCGCTTCGAGGAGCCGGGCGACGCCCCGGGCCGGGTGCGCACCTTCCGCATCGACGATCCGGAGCTCCAGCCGGCCGATCCGCTGCCGCTCGTGAAGGACCCCGCGGACTACTCCTCCTGGCCGGCCAGCCTGCCGAAGTCCCGGTCCGGAGCCGGCTCGTCGGGCGGCGAGTCCAGCCCGTAGTGGCGGTAGAGCTGCAGCTCCTGCTCCGGTGAGAGATGCCGTCCGACGCCGAAGTCCGGCGCGTCCTTGATCAACGCGCGGTCGAAGGGGACGCGCAGCGAGTCCTCCACGAACTCGCTCGGCTCCAGCGGAACGAAGGCGTCCCTGCTGAAGAGCCCGGTACGGACGGCCGCCCACTCGGGCACACCGGTCGCGTCGTCGAGATAGACCTCATCCACCGTTCCGATCTTGGCGCCCTTGCGGTCGAATGCCTTGCGGCCGATCAGGCTGCGCGGATCGATGTCGGTCTGCACGGTGCCTCCCACTGGTCGCAGCAACTGAGGGTGGTCCCTCCATTACTC
Organism: Streptomyces sp. NPDC058620; assembly: GCF_042717135.1. NCBI lineage: Bacteria > Bacillati > Actinomycetota > Actinomycetes > Kitasatosporales > Streptomycetaceae > Streptomyces > Streptomyces sp. NPDC058620. The sequence continues at coordinate 64,310 of NZ_JBHXQO010000035.1, read as the reverse complement.
CACAAGCACCACGAAAGTGCAGATCGGGGGCGTCGGCCACTCGAGACGGCCGGCGTGCGCCCGCTGGTAGGCTGGCTGTGGCTGCTGACCCCGTGCGGGAGAGTCCTTCGGTTAAGAACCCGGAGGCGCCGAAGGAGCAAATCCTCCCCGGAATCTCTCAGGCCCCCGTACCGCACGGTTGAGGTCACTCTGGAAAGCAGGACGGGACTCGTACGGGCACATGCCGGCACGGGACCCATCCTCACCGACGGTGAAAGCCGGTACGCCATGGGCGGCCGGTGAAGCTCTCAGGTCGAGATGACAGAGGGGGAGGCCGTTCGGGCACCCACGCCGTGGTGCCCCTCGCAGGTCGTGACAGACCAGGAGGCCTCCATCATGACCCCCCGTCGCACTCCGCTCTCCCAGCTGGAGCAGGGCATTCCCTTCGAGCAGCGCCACATCGGGCCCGATGGCGAGGCCCAGGCGAAGATGCTCGCCCAGGTCGGCTACGGCTCACTCGACGAGCTCACCGCCGCCGCGGTGCCCGACGTGATCAGGAGTGCCGAGGCGCTGCGGCTTTCCGCCGCCCGCACCGAGGCCGAGGTCCTGGCCGAGCTGCGCTCCCTCGCCGACCGCAACCAGGTACTCGCCCCGATGATCGGGCTCGGCTACTACGGCACCTTCACCCCGCCGGTGATCCTCCGCAACGTCATGGAGAACCCGGCCTGGTACACGGCGTACACCCCGTACCAGCCGGAGATCTCCCAGGGCCGTCTCGAGGCGCTCCTCAACTTCCAGACCATGGTCGCCGAGCTGACCGGGCTGCCGACCTCGGGCGCCTCCCTGCTCGACGAGGGCACCGCCGCCGCCGAGGCCATGGCGCTCGCACGACGCGTCGGCAAGGTCAAAAACGGCGTCTTCCTCGTCGACGCGGACACCCTTCCGCAGACGATCGCGGTGATAGAGACACGTGCCGAGCCGACCGGTGTCGAGGTCGTCGTGGCGGACCTCGCCGAGGGCATCCCCGCGGACGTCGCCGAGCGCGGTGTCTTCGGCGTGCTGCTCCAGTACCCGGGCGCCTCCGGAGCCGTCCGGGACATCAAGCCCGTCATCGAGCAGGCCCACGAGCTCGGCGCCGTCGTCACCGTCGCCGCCGACCTGCTCGCCCTGACCCTGCTCACCTCGCCCGGTGAGCTGGGCGCGGACATCGCGGTCGGCACGACCCAGCGCTTCGGTGTGCCGATGGGCTTCGGTGGGCCGCACGCGGGCTTCATGGCCGTCCGCGAGAAGTTCGCCCGCTCCCTGCCCGGCCGCCTGGTCGGTGTCTCCGTGGACGCGGACGGCAACAAGGCGTACCGCCTGGCCCTCCAGACCCGCGAGCAGCACATCCGCCGCGAGAAGGCCACCAGCAACATCTGTACCGCGCAGGTCCTCCTCGCGGTGATGGCCGGGATGTACGCCGTCTACCACGGCCCCGACGGGCTGCGGACTATCGCCCTGCGCACGCACCGCTACGCCACGATCCTCGCCGAGGGCCTGCGGGCCGCCGGCGCCGACGTGGTGCACGGCTCCTACTTCGACACGATCACCGTGCGGGTGCCCGGCAAGGCCGCGGAGATCGTCGCGGACGCCCGTGAGCGCGGAGTGAACCTGCGGCTCGTCGACGGCGACCTCGTCTCCCTCGCCTGCGACGAGACCACGACCCGTACGCAGGTCGCCGCTGTCTGGGCCGCCTTCGGCGCCGAAGGTGACATCGAGGCGCTGGACGCGGGCGCCGCCGACACGCTGCCCGAAGGGCTGCTGCGCACGGACTCGATCCTCACCCACCCCGTGTTCCACCAGCACCGGTCCGAGACGGCGATGCTGCGGTACCTGCGCAAGCTGGCCGACCGCGACTATGCGCTGGACCGCGGCATGATCCCGCTCGGCTCCTGCACCATGAAGCTGAACGCGACCACGGAGATGGAGTCGATCACCTGGCCCGAGTTCGGCGCGCTGCACCCCTTCGCGCCGGCCGAGCAGGCGCAGGGCTTCCTGACCCTGATCCGCGAGCTGGAGGAGCGCCTCGCCGAGGTCACGGGCTACGACGCCGTCTCCATCCAGCCCAATGCGGGCTCGCAGGGTGAGTTCGCCGGTCTGCTGGCCGTCCGCGCCTATCACCGGGCCAACGGTGACGAGCAGCGCACGGTCTGCCTGATCCCCTCGTCGGCGCACGGCACCAATGCCGCGAGCGCCGTGATGGCCGGTATGACGGTCGTCGTGGTGAAGACCGCTGACGACGGCGAGGTGGACATCGAGGACCTGCGCGCGAAGATCGAGAAGCACCGCGACGAGCTCGCCGTGCTCATGATCACGTACCCCTCGACGCACGGTGTCTTCGAGGAGCACGTCGCGGACATCTGCGGCGAGGTCCACGACGCGGGCGGGCAGGTGTACGTCGACGGCGCCAACCTCAACGCGCTGGTCGGCCTGGCGAAGCCCGGCAAGTTCGGCGGCGACGTCTCGCACCTGAACCTGCACAAGACCTTCTGCATCCCGCACGGCGGCGGCGGTCCGGGCGTCGGCCCGGTCGGTGTGCGCGCGCACCTCGCGCCGTACCTGCCGAACCACCCGCTCCAGCCCGCCGCGGGCCCGGAGACCGGTGTGGGCCCGATCTCGGCCGCTCCGTGGGGCTCGGCGGGCATTCTGCCCATCTCCTGGGCGTACGTGCGTCTGATGGGCGGCGAGGGCCTGAAGCGGGCCACGCAGGTGGCCGTGCTCGCCGCCAACTACATCGCCAAGCGGCTGGAGCCGCACTACCCGATCCTGTACAACGGCCCGGCCGGTCTGGTCGCGCACGAGTGCATCGTCGATCTGCGGCCGATCTCCAAGGCGACCGGGGTCAGCATCGACGACGTGGCCAAGCGCCTGATCGACTACGGCTTCCACTCGCCGACCATGTCGTTCCCGGTGGCCGGGACGCTGATGATCGAGCCGACCGAGAGCGAGAACCTCGCGGAGCTCGACCGCTTCTGCGACACGATGATCGCCATTCGCGGCGAGATCGAGAAGGTCGCGTCCGGTGAGTGGAGCGCCGACGACAACCCGCTGAGCAACGCCCCGCACACGGCGGCGGCGCTCGGCGGCGAGTGGGAGCACGGCTACAGCCGTGCGGAGGCCGTCTTCCCGGCCGGCGTGTCCGCCGCGGACAAGTACTGGCCGCCGGTGCGCCGGATCGACGGTGCCTTCGGCGACCGCAACCTGGTCTGCTCCTGCCCGCCGCTGGACGAGTACGACAACTGAGGTATGTGCGGTAGAGCGTGACGCGGACATGCGTCGGGGCCGGTACGGAGACTTCTCCGGCCGGCCCCAGTTCGTACGGCCGCTGTCAGGCGGCTTTCATGATCCGGCCGGTCTCCAGCGGCCGGTGCGGTGCGATGATCTGCCCGTCCGGAAGCAGCTCGCCGGTGTCCTCGAAGAGCAGGACGCCGTTGCACAGGAGGCTCCAGCCCTGCTCCGGATGATGTGCCGTGAGGCGCGCGGCCTCCCGGTCGGCGGAGTCGGCGGACGGGCAGGGTGGCTGGTGCTGGCACATGGCTGGGTTCTTTCGCTGCGTTGAGTTGAATGTCCTGCGGCTTGACGGTGTGTTCATGGCCGCCCCCGTATCAGTCGGTCCGGTTCCAGTGTTGCCCTACGGGCGTCAATCCGCAGGGATTTCGCGGCAGCTCTTCTCCTCCTCTCATGACGCATCACCCGGCCGGGCGGTTCAGCGCAACTCCACTGTCCCTTCGGGTGGTTCGGGGTGGCCCGTACGGACTAGGCCGGACGGGCACGCGTGCGCCCCCGCCGTGGTGTCCCGGTGATCGGGGCGGTACGACGGGGGCGTGGGGTGGAGCGGGTCAGGCGGGCGAGCCGAGCAGCGGGCCGGGAGGAATGCGCAACGTCATCACGGGCAACAGGTCGGCGACCGCGTGCGGGCGATGGGCGGCGATGCCCGGAGGCGCGGGTGCCAGGGGTACGAGAACGTCGGTCGGGGCGAGAGTGCCGCCGGCGGGATCGGCTTCGATGTCGCCGTGCAGCCACAGCGTGAGCATGTAGAGGCCGGGGATGGACAGCAGGCGCGGCTGGTACGCGGCCGGCGCGGCTTCGGCCTGCCGCACCGCCAGCTCGGTCGAGGCGATGTACGGACCCTCGAAGAAGTGCGAGAAGGCCCAGCCGTCGGGAGTCAGCATGGTGTCCGCGGCAGCGATGGCGCGGTCCCCGCTGCGGATCATGAAGCGCCAGCCGGCGAGGCGGGTGCTGGGTGCGGCCTCGTCCGGGGTGATCCGGTTCAGTACGTGGACGGGGAGCGGGAGTTCGGGGCTCAGCGGTCCCTGGACGGACCGGAGAGCGGGCGTGCGGGCCTCGCGGACTGCGGTGGGAGAACCGAGTGCCGTGAGAACGCTGCGCAATGCGGGCGCGGGAGCCTGGGGTACATGCAGCGGCATGGTGAGTCGCCTCTCACTTCGGAGACACGGTGATGCGTGGGCGGGTGCAGACGGCGCTGTCGGCGTGCCGGGGCCAGAGGACGGCCGGTAACGGGGCCTGTGCGTCAACTCTCTGCCTCGTTTGCGGAGTTTATACGACACGTGTTCACACGGTGTTTCCGCTAGCCGTTTGCCATATTGTCCGCAAGGCGGTATCAGGACTTCGGAATGCGGAGTTTCTGGTGATTCGGCCTGCCCGGACTTCCTCCGCCAGGGGTTTACCCGATTCGGCGGTAGGCTGAAACTCGCCGACGCTTTCACCACGCGTCCGGCAGCGGAAAGTGCAACTGTCCCATGCCGACGGAATGTGCCCCCGGCTTCCGTCACCAGACTATCGGGTACCCGAGGCCGATGGGGGCGTTATCGATCACCTCGTCTGGGCATTATCGATCCTGATACGAACGGCCTGGGCCGCGGGCCGGTCAATCTAGGAAGGACGCTGCGATGGGCGAGAAGGTCGTGGCGGGCGCCTTTGACCTGTCCGATCGGCGGGCGTACCGCGACAAGCTCAACCAGTGCCTGGAGGGGCTGGGGAGACTGCTGGCCGAGCGGAGGTTCGAGCGTCCCAGGAATCTCATGGGCCTGGAGATAGAGCTGAATCTCGCAGGGGCGGACGGTATGCCGCGGATGATGAATGCCGAGGTGCTCCAGCGCATCGCGAGCAAGGATTTCCAGACCGAACTGGGGATGTTCAATCTCGAAGTAAACATCGTGCCGCACCGTCTGAGCGGCCGGGTTTTCGATCAGCTCGCCGAGGAGCTGAGAACCGGGCTCGCCTATGCCCACCGGAAGGCCGGTGAGGTCGACGCGGGGATCATGATGATCGGAATCCTGCCGACCCTGGGCAGGGAGGACGTGGTCTCGGCGAATCTCTCACAGGTGGACCGCTATACGCTGCTCAACGACCAAATGGCGGCCGCTCGTGGCGAGGATTTCGCCCTCGATATCGAGGGCGTCGAGCGACTTGTGCTGACCTCTCCTTCCATCGCTCCCGAATCGGCCTGCACCTCGGTCCAGTTGCATCTCCAGGTGACGCCTGCCCGTTTCGCCGACGTGTGGAACGCGGCGCAGGCCATCGCCCCCGTTCAGGTCGCGCTCGGGGCCAACGCCCCCTTCCTCTTCGGCAAGGAGCTGTGGCGGGAGTCCCGTCCGCCCCTGTTCCAGCAGGCCACAGACGTCCGGCCGCCCGAACTCTGCAACCAGGGGGTGCGGCCGAGGACCTGGTTCGGAGAGCGCTGGATCAGCTCCGCGTACGAACTCTTCGAGGAGAATCTGCGCTACTTCCCGCCCTTGCTGCCCATCTGCGACGACGAGGAGCCGCTGCGCGTCCTCGACGAGGGCAGGGTGCCGCTGCTGGCGGAACTCGTCCTGCACAACGGAACGGTCTACCGCTGGAACCGGCCGGTCTACGGCCTGTCGGGCGGTGTTCCCCATCTCCGGGTCGAGAACCGGGTGCTGCCGGCCGGGCCCACCGTGACCGACGTAATCGCCAACGCCGCCTTCTACTACGGTCTCGTGCGCGCGCTGGCCGAGGAACCGCGGCCGGTATGGACCAGGCTGCCGTTCGCCGCCGCCGCTGAGAACTTCGACACCGCCTGCCGCCACGGCATCGACGCCGAGCTGCTCTGGCCGCGTCCCGGCCGCTCGGTAGGGGTCACCAGGGTGCCCGCGGTCAAACTCGTACGCGACGAACTGCTGCCACTGGCCGCCGCAGGGCTCGACGCCTGGAACATCGAACCCGCGGACCGCGACCTCTACCTCGGTGTCATCGAGGAACGGTGCAAGCGGCGGATGAACGGAGCCTCCTGGCAGGTCGATACGTACCACCGGGCCCTGGAGGCGGGACTCGGACGGGACGCGGCGCTGGCCGCCACCACCCGCCGCTACGGCGAGCTGATGCAGGCGGGCGAGCCCGTGCACACGTGGCAGGTGGGCTTCCCCGCGCCCTGAGCGGCGAGGGCGCCGCGCGGACGAATCGAGGAGGGGCGGTTGCCCGCTCGGGCTACTCGGCCGGTCTCGTCGTTGGGCGTGAACTGGGAGAGCGCCTGGATCAGGGACGCCTTCGTCACGTCCATCCGTGCCTGGCCGCGGCCGGGTACGAGGGTGGCCATGGAAATGTACGCGTCGACGACCGTGGTGAGCCGCGCGCTCTGCACGGTGACGGTCCACATGCCGAGGGTCTCCGGTCAACTCGGCCCAGGAATAGGTCTCGCTGGGCCGGCCGAGGGTTCTGGACGCGGACGGCACCATGGCGAGGGCGACGGGGGAGGAGGCCACGGAGTCGCCCGGGGCGACCGGAATGCCGTCGCTGTTGCCTTTGGCCCGGTCCAGCCAGAGGTCCGAGTCCGGCAGCCAGACCGTCCTTGCGCGCTTGGTCGGCGACAGCACGCACGGCGGGGGTGATGTCGAGGGAGGCGGCCATGGTCAGCCGTACCGCCGAGTCCGCGCAGGGCTCGGAGAAGGACGGCAGACCGCCCTGCGCGGCGAGCGCCGTTCCCGCCGCCACCGCCACCGCGAGCACGAGCGTCGTGGCGATGGCGACGGTGCGGGGGCGGCGGGGAGGGGCGTCCCCGGAGCTCTCCGTCGCGTGGTCGTCGGGCAAGCTGAGACGTCCCATGCCGGTGGTGCCCCCTCCTTGAGGATGAACAAGGAAATGGGGGACCACACCCTCACCAATGGTGGTCGTCCCCCGGCCGGTCGCGCATGATCTTCGTACCTGCATTCGAGGCCCCAGCGGGGCGGTGGGTGGGATGAGACGTGAACGCACAACTAAGGGCAGGTGTACAGGTGGAGGCGGGGCGTGTGGCTGATATTTACCCCCAAGAGAGCGTGCCACGGCGGATCTTGCGGTCCGAGACGGTGCTTGTTCTGGCTCTCTCGCTCGGTGCCAGCGGGGTGTCCGCCCTCATCAGTTTCGTCGGATCGCTGACGAAGCCGGGGGGACTGAAGGACCAGGCGGCCACGCTGAACGGTTCGTACGCGCCGGGGCGGCCATGGCTGGATCTCGCCTGGCAACTGTTCAGCATCACCACGGCACTGGTGCCGGTAGCCCTGGTGGCGCATCTGCTGATCAGGGAGGGGGCGAACCTGCGGACGATCGGCTTCGACCGGACCAGGCCCGGGTCCGACCTCGGCCGCGGCACCCTGATCGCCGCGGGCATCGGCAGCGCGGGGCTCGCCTTCTATCTGGCGGCACGGGCCACCGGATTCAACCTGACGGTGGTGCCGGAGTCGCTGCCGGACGTGTGGTGGAAGTTCCCCGTACTGATTCTCTCCGCGCTCCAGAACTCCGTACTGGAGGAGGTGATCGTCGTCGGCTATCTGCTCCGCAGGCTGGGGCAGTTGGGCTGGACGCCGATGGCAGCCCTGGTGGCGAGTTCGGTGCTGCGCGGCTCGTACCACCTGTACCAGGGGATCGGCGGCTTCATCGGGAACCTGGTGATGGGCGTGGTCTTCGTGCTGCTGTATCAGCGCTGGGGAAGGGTCGGACCGCTGGTCGTCGCCCACGCGCTGCTCGATATCGGCGCGTTCGTGGGATACGCGCTGCTCGCAGGGAACGTGGGCTGGCTGCCCACGCCGTGAGCGGCCTGCCGGCGAAGGGGCGTACGGATGGCTCGTACGCCCCTTCGGCGGGTCAGGGCGTGGCGAGGAGTTCGCCGTCGATGACGGTGACGGCGCTGCCGGTCAGCACGGTGCGGTCGCCGCGCAGGGACGTGCGGACCTGGCCGCTCCTGGCCGAGCACTGGAGACCGGTGAGCTCGTCCCGGCCCAGCCGCGCCGACCAGAACGGGGCGAGGGCGGTGTGCGCGCTGCCGGTCACCGGGTCCTCGTCGATACCGACCTGGGGAAAGAACCCGCGCGAGACGAAGTCGTAGCCGTGCGACGGGTCCTCGGCCACGGCGGTGGCGATGATCCCGCGCCGTGAGCAGGCGGCGAGTCCGGGGAGGTCCGGAGCCAGCGCTCGTACGGCTGCCTCGTCCGCGAGCTCGATCAGCAGGTCGCCGATGTGCGGTCCGGTGTCGAGGACGGTGACCGGCGCGGCGCCGAGCGCCTCCGCCAGGCCGGGCGGGGCGGTGGCCGGCGTCAGCGGGGCGGTGGGGAAGTCGAGGGCCAGTGTGCCGTCGGGGTGGGCGGTGGCCGTGAGGATTCCGCAACGGGCCGCGAACCGCACCTTCCCGCTCGCGATGCCCGTGGTGTGCAGGACGTGCGCCGTGGCGAGAGTGGCGTGGCCGCATATGTCGACCTCGGTGACCGGGGTGAACCAGCGCAGCGCCCAGTCGGCCTCTCCGCCCGGCGGCAGCGGGTGGGCGAACGCGGTCTCGGCGTGATTGACCTCGGCGGCGACCCGCTGGAGCCAGATGTCGTCGGGGAAGCCGCCGGAGTCGAGGAGCAGGACCCCGGCGGGGTTGCCGGCGAACGGGCGGTCGGTGAACGCGTCGACGATACGAATCCTCATGACGCGACCGTAGGCCCGGCGGAAAGCCGCAGGCCAAGGCCAATCGGCGGGAACTGGACCGGAAGGGCGGCGGTCTGACCGGTCCCGGGAGCGCCATCCGGGTTCGGGTTCGGCGAGGAACAGCAGGTGCCCGTCGGCCGGCAGGCCGGGTCGGCGGGGAGAACGCGGATGGGCGGCGTACGCCGACGCGGTGTCGGAGTACGCCGCCCTCCGGCGGTACGACCTGTCCCGCGCGGTCGCCCCGGCTACTTCGGGTCGCGGTTGAAGAGCGCGGTCGACCAGTAGTAGCCGAGCGCGGTGAGGCCGAGGCACCAGGCGATGGCGAGCCATCCGTTGTGGCCGATCTCGGTGCCGAGCAGCAGGCCGCGGAGGGTTTCGATGGCGGGGGTGAAGGGCTGGTACTCGGCGATGGGCCGGAACCAGCCTGGCATCGTGCCGGCCGGGATGAACGCGCTCGAGATGAGCGGGAGGAGGATCAGCGGCATGGCCATGTTGCTGGCCGCTTCGGGGTTCGGGCTGGCCATGCCCATCCCGACCGCGATCCAGGTGAGGGCCAGGGAGAACAGCGCGATCAGCCCGAATGCCGCCAGCCACTCCAGAACCGTGGCGTCCGTGGAGCGGAAGCCGATGGCCACGGCGACGGCGCCTACGAGGACCAGGCTGGCGAGCACCTGCAGCACGCTGCCGACGACATGCCCGATGAGCACCGACCCGCGGTAGACCGCCATGGTGCGGAAGCGGGCGATCAGGCCCTCGCTCATGTCCATGGAGACGGAGATCGCGGCCCCGATCACGGTGCTGCCGACGGTCATCATCAACAGGCCGGGGACGATGTAGGCGATGTAGTCGGAGCGGTCCGCGCCCCCGCCGCCGATGCCCGCGCTCATCACGTCGCCGAAGATGTAGACGAAGAGCAACAGCAGCATGATCGGCGTGAGCAGCAGGTTCAGGGTCATGGAGGGATAGCGGCGGGCGTGCAGCAGGTTGCGGCGCAGCATCGTGTTCGAGTCGCGTACGGCGAGGGAGAGGGCGCTCATCGGACGTTCTCCTTGGGCTGGTTGGGCTGGTTGGGGACGCTGGTGCCGCTGGTCAGGGCGAAGAACACGTCGTCGAGGTCCGGGGTGTGCACGGTCAGCTCGTCGGCCTCGATCCCGGCGGAGTCCAGCCAGTCGAGGATCGAGCGCAGCTCGCGCTGGGTGCCGTCGCTGGGGATCTGCAGCGACAGCGCCTCGTCGTCCCGGGTGACCTCGCGCAGGGCGACGGCGGCTGCCTGGTACGCGGCCGGGTCGGTGAAGCGGAGCCGGATGTGGCCGCCGGGGATGAGCCGCTTCAGCTCCTCGGCACTGCCTTCGGCGGCGATCCTGCCGTCGCTCAGCACCGCGATGCGGTCGGCGAGCTCGTCGGCCTCCTCCAGGTACTGGGTGGTGAGGAAGACGGTGACGCCCCCGGCCACGAGGTTGCGGATGATGTTCCACATGTTGTGGCGGCTGCGGGGGTCGAGGCCGGTGGTGGGTTCGTCGAGGAAGATGATCCGCGGGTTGCCGACCAGGGTCATGGCCAGGTCGAGGCGGCGTTTCATGCCGCCGGAGTAGGTGGAGGCGGGCTTCTTCGCCGCGTCCACCAGGTCGAAGCGCTCCAGGAGTTCGGCGGCGACCCGCCGTCCCTCGCTCTTGGAGAGGTGGTGCAGGTCCGCCATGAGGAGCATGTTCTCCTCGCCGGTGATCAGACCGTCCACGGCGGAGAACTGACCCGTGACACCGATCGCCGCGCGCACCGCCTGCGGGTCGGTGGCCAGGTCGTGGCCGCCGACGTGCAGGTCCCCGGCGTCGGCGGTGATGAGTGTGGAGAGGATCTTGACGGCGGTGGTCTTGCCGGCGCCGTTCGGACCGAGCAGCGCGAACACGGACCCGGCCGGGATGCTCAGATCGATGCCGTCGAGCACGACCTTGTCACCGTAGGACTTGCGCAGACCGACAGCGGAGACGGCGGCGGGCGGCTGCGGACTGCCGTCCCGATTGGACGTGGACATGACAGACGAAGGCATGGAGCCCTCCCTTTCGAAGGCTGAAGTGACGCGGGGAGTGGGCGAGTTGGCGGGGCCGGTGTTCAGGCCCGGGAGCGGCGTACGTCGATGTTGCCCCAGCGGGTCCGGGCGCGGACCTCGACGGTGTCCTCGGTCTTCTCCGGGGTCTCGGACGCGGTGAGTGTGTTGCGCACCTGCCCGCGGTCGGAGCTGACGTCGAGCCACGCGGCCGTGCCCTCGCGGACGCCCACCTCGATGGCGCCGTAGGAGGTCTCCAGCTGGACGGTTCCGCGCGCCACTTCGCCCACGCGCAGGGTGCCGTGTGCGGTGGTGGCGACGACCGAGCCTTCGGCGCGCGCGATGTCGATGTCGCCGTTGGAGCCGTTCACCCGCAGGTCGCCGGTCGCGGTGCCGACGGTGGTGGAGCCGTGCGAGTTCTTCAGGACGGCGGGGCCGTCGACGGTGCCGACGCGCAGGCTGCCGGAGCTGGTGGTGATCTCGGCCTTGCCGTCGACCCGGTCCACGGTGATCGAGCCGTGCGACGCGGTCAGCTTCAGCGGGCCGGTCGTGTCGAGGCGGACGTCGCCGGACGAGGTCTTCACGCGGACCTCGCCGAGCCGGCCCTCGCCGAGCACCTGGGCCCAGGCGCCGGTCATGTCGATGCGTGAGCCGGTGGGCAGTTCGACCGTCACGTCGACGGTGCCGGTGCGGCCGAGGCCGAGCAGATTGGACTTGGGCGTCCTGATGTTCAGTACGCCGTTCCTGTACGTGGCTTCGGTCTGGTCGGCGGCCCGTACGTCCTGGTCCTTCTTCGGGTCGCGGGGCCGCACTTCGACGACGGTGTCGAGGCGGTCGCCCGCGGTGAACTGGATGGAACCGGCCTCCACGTGCGCCGTGGCCGAGATCGGTTCGGGAGTGTCGAAAGAAGGCATGGCTGTCCCGTCCTCTTGGGTCTTCAGGGCGTCCCCGCTGGTGGGACGTGGTGTGGGTGAAGTGGTGCGGGCGCCGGGCGTGGTTACCGCACCCAGCCCGTGTAGTTCTGTCCGACGGTGCGGGCCCTCTCTGTCGGACGCGGTGTGCCAACGCCGTCGACCGCGGCCGACACGGCCCGCACCAGCCAGGCGTTGACCGACAGGCCCTCGCGGCTCGCGGCCTCCTCGGCGCGGGCCTTGAGGTGGGCCGGCAGGCGCAGGTTGACGCGGGCGGTGCCGCCCTCGTCGAGGTCGGCGGGTGCCTGCGCCTTCAGCGGTTCGACGGGCGGGGCCGGCTCCGCCCCGGCGCCGCCGTCGGTGGGCGGCAGTGTCACCACGAAGTCGGGGTCGAGCCCGCGAAGCCGTACGTCGACCGAGCCGGGGGCGAGGTCGCGGGTGATCTCGTCCATCGCGGCGGAGAGCACGTTGAGCATGGTCAGCCGGGTCGCCGACTCCAGCGGAGCGGTGAGCCTGTCCGCCAGCTCGCGGGCTTCGTCGCCGCCGGCCGCGGCGGCCACCGCCAGTTCATGGCGGAGGGTGTCGACATACGGGGTGAGGTCCATGACGCCATCATGGCACCACTATGGCTCCATGCGCAAGGCGCGGGGTGGCATCTTTGGCTGGGTTGCTGATGAAGTGGCCCTGACCTGCGGAAATGTGCTGGCACCCGCATGGGTGATGGTGGCGCCATGGAGGCGCACGTGCTTCTGGGGGCACGAAATGGCGCCGGGTGGCTCCGGGTGGCGCCATGTGATGCCAGCCCGGCGTCATCGTGCCTCGCCTGCAGGGCGCAGGGTGTGCCGCCCGATCCGGAGATGTTTGCCAAGCGACACGTACCGATATATCGTTGAGGCATCGTGACAGGTCAACGATGGAAGGAGCGTAGCGATGCGTTCACATGGACACGGCAATGAGCACGGACATGGGCACTGCGGGCCCGGTCATCGCGGTCAGGGCGACTTCGAGGAGAGGCGGGCGGCCTTCGGTCCGTTCGGTCCGCCCTTCGGGGGCGGGCCTTTCGGCGGCGGGCGCGGCCGGGGTGGCGGCCGGGGGAGGGCGCGGCGCGGAGACGTGCGCGCCTCGATCCTCACGCTGCTCAAGGACCGGCCGATGCACGGCTACGAGATGATCCAGGAGATCGGCGAGCGGAGCGGTGGGGCCTGGCGCCCCAGCCCCGGCTCCGTCTATCCGACCCTTCAGCTGCTGGAGGACGAGGGTCTGATCGTCAGCGAGAGCGAGGGTGGCAAGAAGCTGTTCACGCTCACCGACGCCGGGCGAACCGAGGTCGAGTCCGGCCCCGACGCCCCGTGGGAAGAGGCCGGGCGCGGGGTCGACTGGGAGAGTGCCAACGAGATCAGGCAGGCCGGCTTCGGTCTGATGGAGGCGTACGGGCAGGTCTGGAAGACCGGTTCCGCCGAGCAGCGGCAGAAGGCGCTCGCCGTCATCAACGAGGCCCGTAAGAAGCTCTACCTGATTCTGGCCGACGAGGACTGACCCCGTCGTCCGTGAGTTGCCCGGAAGGGCCCCGAGGCCGGTGGCCGCGGGGCCCTTCCGGGGTTCCGGGGCCGACCGTGGAGTCGTGGTGCCGTGGGGGAGGGTTACACGGTGACCAGGCCGCCCAGCTTGCGCAGCGATTCCTGGAGGGCGGAGGTGGCCGAATCCTTGAGCTTGCCCGCCATGAGGGAGACCGCGGCGCCGGTGAACTCCCCGTCGATCCGCAGGGTGGTCGCGTCCCCGTCGGGGGTCAGTGCGTAACGCATGGTCAGGTTGACGCCCATCGGGCCCTTGCCCGTGGTCGTCAGCAGGCGCCCGGCCTCCAGCTCCGCGACCGTCCAGGTCACCTCGGCGGGGAAGCCCATCAGTTTCATGTTCTCCTCGTAGGTGGCCCCGAGCTCCAGGGAGTCCGGTCCGCCCTTGGGGAAACTGGTGTGGGTGGCGTTCCACTCGCCGTACGCCGAGAAGTCCGTCAGCTGCGCCCAGACCTTCTCGGCCGGTGCTTCGATGCGTGCCTCCGCGCTGACTTCGGCCATGCGACCACCCCTTGCTCGTCGGGTTACGGTGTCGCGGAACGTAGCGGCAGCGGCGGCAACATTCAATACTGATGGCCCGTCAGATCCGCTTGGGTCCGGTGACTCCGCCAGATGGCAGCGGAATCGAACAGTCAGACGCGCGCGGGTGCGGGCCGTCGATCGCCGGCAGGGCGGCCATCCAGAACATCTCGCGCCCCCTCCGGCGTCGTCATCAGGCTGTGGCCTGAGGGACGTACGCGGCGTGGCTGTCGGTTGCTCCGGAAGCGCGAAGCAAGGCGGCGCGCTCCGTTTCTCCTGATCGGTACCGTGCGGCCGTCGGATCTCATCCGGAAGGATGAGGAACCGCGCGGGTGTGCCCAACTTGGGTGGGATGTCTAAATGGGCCCCTCCGGGGATGTGTTCCGGCCACGGGACTGATGGGGTGAGAGGTGTGCAAAACCGGACGCCGCAGATACCCGAACAGCCCGCACCGACCCGTGCCGAGCTCGACGCCGGCTTCACTGTGGAACTGACCTCGGTCGTGACCGGTGCGCGCCGGCGGGCCCTGCGTGACGGTGACCGTCACATCGACACCGCCCACTTGCTGCACTCGCTCATCGAGTCGGATCCCGAGGTCCGTACGGCCTTCGACGGCGGTCCGCAGCTCGCGAGGGTGCTCGGCTATCTCGTGCAGCGCAGCATCGGCTACGGGCTCCGCTGGCAGGGGGCGGTCGAGGACTCCGGTGTGGTTCCCCTGGTGCACGACCCCGGGGTGGACGGCTGGTCACCCTCGGCGGTGGCCGCCATGGAAGGGGCGCGTGCACGCGCAGAGCGGCGCGGGGAGGACCGTGCCGGCGGGCTGGATCTGCTCGCCGCACTCGCCGCGGACCCCGAGTGCCGTGCGGTGGAGGTGCTCGACCGGGCGGGCGTGGACGCCGCATGGCTGGCGGGCCGTACGGCCGAGCGCACAGCGGAGGCGTCCGGCCGGGCGTGACAGCCGTGACAGGGGTGACGGTACTGATGGCACCTGTCATGATGTGCCGATGCACGCGTCTCAGGGGAGAAGCGCCGGCCTGGGACTCGCCCTGGTCTCGGCCTTCGCATTCGGTGGTTCGGGAGTGGCGGCCAAGCCGCTGATCGAGGCGGGGCTCGACCCCCTGCATGTGGTGTGGCTACGGGTGGCGGGTGCCGCGCTCCTGATGCTGCCGGTCGCCTGGCGCCACCGGAATCTGATCCGAGAGCGGCCCGCGCTGCTGGCCGGTTTCGGACTGTTCGCCGTCGCGGGCGTGCAGGCGTGCTACTTCGCCGCCATCTCGCGCATCCCCGTCGGTGTAGCCCTCCTCGTCGAGTACCTGGCGCCGGCACTCGTGCTCGGATGGGTCCGTTTCGTGCAGCGCCGGCCCGTCACTCGTGCCGCGGCCGTGGGCGTGGTCCTCGCGGTCGGCGGACTCGCCTGCGTCGTCGAGGTATGGGCGGGGCTGAGCTTCGACGCCATCGGACTGCTCCTCGCACTCGGCGCCGCCTGCTGCCAGGTCGGCTACTTCGTCCTCTCCGACCAGGGCGGACAGGACAGCGAAGCCGGCCCCGGAAAGCACGCCGAACCTCCGCATCCGGTCGGCGTGATCGCGTACGGACTGCTCATCGGTACGGCGGTCCTCACCGTGGTCGCCCGGCCCTGGGGCATGGACTGGTCGATCCTCGGCGGCAGTGCGGACATGAACGGGACCGGTGTCCCCGCCTGGATGCTGCTCGTCTGGATCGTGCTGCTCGCGACCGTCGTCGCCTACGCCACCGGAGTCATCTCGGTGCGGCTGCTCTCCCCGCAGGTGGCGGGCGTGGTCGCCTGTCTGGAGGCGGTCATCGCGACCGTACTCGCCTGGGTACTGCTCGGCGAGCACCTGTCCGGACCCCAGCTCATCGGCGGCGGCGTGGTGCTGGTCGGCGCGTTCATCGCGCAGTCCTCCGCGCCGAGGCCGCCGTCGGGGCCGGTGGCCTCCGGGCACGGCGCCGTCGCTGCCGAGCAGGGTACGGCGGATTCCCAGGGGGAGTTGTCCGCCCGTCGGGCCTCGCCGTAGTGTGACGATCATGCATCTCACTGTGCTTCCGCCGCCTGCCCTCTAGCGCGGGCGGCAACTCCAGACGAAGACCGGACTCGGGCAGTCCCCGAGCGGTTCGTCGCTGCCCGCGTGCGGAGCCGAGCGACCACCCTCCCGTTTTCTGTCTGGAGAAGCACGTGTCCCTTTCCACGTCCGGCCTGCCCGTCGGCCGGAGCATCGTCTATCTGATCGTCGCCGGAGTCGCCTGGGGGACGGCCGGGGCCGCCGCCTCCCTGATCTTCCGGGTCAGCGATCTCGGCCCGCTCGCCCTGTCCTTCTGGCGCTGCGTCGGCGGCCTCGTCCTGCTGGCCGGAGCGCTCGCGCTGAGGCCCGGGCGGCGCGCGGCGGCGCCCGCCGAGTCGCGACGGCGCCGGCTGGTGCGCATCCTGGGCACCGGAATCGGTCTCACCCTGTTCCAGAGTGCGTACTTCGCGGCCGTGGAGGTGACCGGTCTCGCCGTCGGGACCGTGGTCACGCTCGGCGCCGGACCCGTCCTCATCGCCGTGGGCGCACGGCTGACCATGGGGGAGCGGCTCGGCCGCGGCGGGGTGGCGGCCGTGGCCGGTGCGCTCACCGGTCTCGTCGTGCTGGTGCTCGGGGGTGAGGGGGCCGAGGTGAAGCCGCTCGGTATCGCCCTGGCCCTGCTCTCCGCCTCGGGCTATGCGGCCATCACGGTGCTGACCCGGTGGCTGGGGCGCGGTGGCCGGGGCGGCGACGCGCTGGCCACCAGTGCCTGGGCCTTCGGGATCGGTGCGGTGGGGCTGTTGCCCATGGCGCTTGCGGAAGGGCTCGTACCGCACACCGCCGACATCGCCCATGTGGTGTGGCTGCTGGTGTACGTGGCCGCCGTGCCGACGGCGCTCGCCTATGCGCTGTACTTCGCGGGAGCGGCGGCCGTACGGTCGGCGACCGTGTCCGTGATCATGCTTCTGGAGCCGGTGAGCGCGGCCGTTATCGCTGTGACCGTGCTGCGTGAACAGCTCACGGCGGCCACCGTCGCCGGCACGCTGCTGCTGCTCGTCGCGGTGGCCGGCCTCGCCGTAGCCGAGGCGCGCGGCGCGGCTGTCGCGCGCCGGAAGGCCGTGCTCGTCTGACCGCGCTCGGTGACGGGCCCGCTCCCCTGCGGCGGGCCCGTCACCGAGGCGGCCGGTCAGAGAGCCGTCAGGTACTCCGGCACCGCGATGGCCGGGTCCAGGTCGTCGGCGGGGACCGGGGCCGCGTAGCCGCGGGTGAGCGGGACGACGCCGGCCCAGTGGGGGAGCGGGACGTCCTCGGGATCGTCGTTCGGACCGCCGGTGCGGACCTTGGCGGAGACCTCGTCGAGGTCCAGGCGGATCACCGCTGTGGCGGCGAGCTCCTTCGCGTCCGCGGGCCGCGAGTCCTGGGACCGGCCGGGGACGACCTGGTCGACGATGGCGTCGAGTGCGACCCGGCGCTCCTCGGGGTCGGTGACGGTACGGGCTGTCCCGTGGACGACCACTGAGCGGTAGTTCATCGAGTGGTGGAAGGCGGAGCGGGCCAGCACCAGTCCGTCGACGTGCGTGACCGTGAGGCAGACCGCGAGGCCCGGGTCTTCCCTGCCCGCGGCCAGCAGGGGCCGGGAACCGGTCGAGCCGTGCACATAGAGCCGCTCGCCCACCCGGCCGAACAGTGTCGGCAGGACGACGGGCGCCCCGTCCCGTACGAAGCCGAGGTGGCAGAGGTAGGCCGAGTCGAGGACCGAATGGACCAGCTCGCGGTCGTACGTGGCGCGCTCGCGGCCCCTGGTCGGGACCGTGCGGTCCGTGGGCTCGTACGGGGCAGCGACGCGCGGGCCCGTGCTGTCGGGCGCGTGGGGGTCCGGCACAGCGGTGTCCGACATTGCGTACTCCATTGCACTAGTGCATAATATGTTTTGTGCTAGGAGACTATCCGATCAGTGGCCGGCGTGCATCCGAGATTGCCGCGAGTGTGGAGCGGGCGGTCGGGGCGGGTGACCTCGCGCCCGGCCAGGTCCTACCGCCCATGCGGGAGTTGGCGGCCCGTTTGGAGGTCAATCCGAATACCGTGGCGGCTGCCTACCGAACCCTGCGCGAGCGCGGGGTGATTGAGACGGCAGGGCGTCGGGGTAGCCGGGTCCGGCCGCGCCCGGCGAGTACCGCCCGCGGCTCACTGCGTGTCGAAGCTCCGCCCGGTGTACGGGACTTGGGGGAGGGGAACCCGGACCCGGACCTGCTGCCGGATCTCGGTGAGGCGCTCGCCTCGGCGGCGCGCGCTCATACGGCGCGTCCGGGGATGTACGGGGACGCGCCGGTGCTTCCGGAACTGGTCGCGTCGGCCCGGGCGGCCATGGACGCCGACGGGGTCTGCGCGGGGCCCGTGGTCGTCACGTCCGGCTCTCTGGACGCGATCGAGCGCGTGCTGTCGGCGCATCTCAAGCCGGGTGACGCCGTCGCCGTCGAGGACCCCGGCTGGGGCAGCCTGCTCGACCTCGTACCCGCTCTGGGCCTGCACGCCGTGCCGGTCGGCGTGGACGACGAAGGCCCGCTGACCGAGGATGTGGAGCGGGCGTTGCGGGGAGGCGCCCGGGCGCTGGTGGTCACCGACCGGGCGCAGAATCCCACGGGCGCCGCGGTGAGCGCCGGCCGGGCGCGCGAGCTGCGGGCGGTCCTCGGCCGCCACCCCGGAGTCCTCCTGGTCGAGGACGACCACGGGCACGCGATCGTCGATCTGCCGTTGCATCCGCTCACCGGGATCACGGACCGCTGGGCGTTCGTGCGGTCCGTCGCGAAGGCGTACGGGCCCGATCTGCGGCTCGCCGTGCTGACCGGGGACGCGGTCACGGTCGACCGGGTGGCGGGGCGGCAGCAGTTGGGACCCGGCTGGGTCAGCAGGCTGCTGCAACAGGCCGTGGTGCACCTGTGGACCTCGAAAGCCGTCGACTCGGTGGCCGTTGCCCGGGCGTACGCGGAGCGGCGGGACGCTCTCGTCCGGGCGCTGGCCGAGCGCGGGGTCCCGGCGTACGGCCGGAGCGGGATGAACGTGTGGGTGCCCGTCAGCGACGAGACCGGGGCCGTGACCCGTCTGCTGCACGCAGGCTGGGCGGTGGCGCCCGGCGCGCGCTTCCGGATGTCCGCACCCCAGGGGGTGCGGATCACCGTGTCGGGGCTGACCGCCGCCGACATCGAACCGCTGGCGGACGCGGTCGCCGCGGCGGCCGGCCCGGCCCGGCCGATCAGCTTCGGCTGAGCCCTCGGCCCCGGGCGGTGCGCCGGCCGTTTCGCTCCCGCCGTGCCTTGCGGGGCGGACTTCCGGCGGAGGAGCGGGCGCGGCTCTGGGTGAGCGCGGCCCCGGCGAGGACGATCAGGGCGCCGACCGGAGTGTTCCAGCTCAGCTGCTCGCCGAGCAGGGCCACTCCGGCGGCGGTGGCGATGACCGGGATGAAGTACGTCACCATCTGCGCGGTGGTCGGCCCGATCTCCTGCACCAGCTCGTACTGGAGCAGCATGGCGAAGCCGGTTCCGATCGATCCCAGGGCCAGGACCGAGAGGGTCGGCAGCAGCGGGAACCCGTCCGGAGCGGCGGTGAAGAAGGGTGTCACCAGGGCGAGTTGGACGGTGGCGACGAGGAGCTGGCTGCCCGTCAGCGCCAGTGCGGACGAGTCGTTGCCGGTCAGGGTCCGGCGAACGTAGATCCAGCCGATCGGGTAGCAGAGGGCGGCGAGCAGTGCCATCGCCGTACCGGCGAAGTCCAGGCCGGAGAAGCCCTGCCAGGCACCGAGCACCGTCAGTACACCGATGAAGCCGAGTCCGAGGCCGGCGACGCGGCGGCGGGTCGGCCGGTCCTCGGAGAGTGCGACGAGCGAGAGCGCCATGCCCCACAACGGCGAAGTGGCGTTGCAGATCCCCGCCAGCGTCGACGGGATGGTCAGTTCCGCGTAGGCGAACAGCGAGAACGGAAGGGCGTTCAGGAACAGTGCGGCGACGAACAGGTGGCCCCAGGTCTTCACCGAGCGCGGCAGCCGCTCACGGCGCACCACCATGGCGACGGCGAGCACCGCCGCTCCCGAGAACAGGCGGCCGAAGGAGACCTGGAGCGGGGCGTACCCGTCGGTGCCCACCTTGATGAGCAGGAAGCTGAAGCCCCAGATGAGCGCGAGCGCGGCGAAGCGGATGCGCCAGTCGACCGACCGGCGGCCGGCGTCGGCGGGGAGGTCCGGTGGGGGAGGGTGCTCGGCGGAGGACGGGGTCCCGGGAACTGCTCGCGGGGCGGAAGGGGCGTTCATGAGCTCAAGGATGACCAGCGAGACCGCGTAGGACAAGTGAGACTTTCTGGCGAGCTTCGCGTAGCATTTCTTACATGTTGAATCTGGAGCGGCTTCGGACGCTGGATGCCCTCGCCCGGCACGGCTCGGTGAGCGGGGCCGCCGACGGGCTGCACGTCACGACATCGGCCGTCTCGCAGCAGATGGCCAAACTGGAACGGGAAGTCGGCCAGCAACTGCTCGCCAAGAACGGTCGCGGGGTCCGCCTCACCGACGCTGGGCGGCTGCTCGCCGATCATGCGGCCCGGATCCTCTCCCAGGTGGCGCTAGCGCAGTCCGACATCGAGGCGCAGCGCGGCCGGGTGGTGGGCGAGGTCCGGCTCGCGGCATTTCCGACCGCGGCCCGCGGCCTCTTCCCCGCCGCACTCACGGCGCTGCGTGCGGACCACCCCGAACTGAAGGTCCGTACGACGGAGCTGGAGCCCGAGGACGGCATCCGCGCGGTGCTCCGCGGCGACAGCGACCTCGCGGTGGTGCTCGACTGGAGCAACAAGCGGCTGCCTGTCCCCGGCGGTCTCGCCAAGGCCGAACTCCTCGACGACGCACCGGACATCGCCATGCCGGCCGGCCATCCGCTCGCGGACCGTGCCGAAGTCGATCTGGAGGACTTCGCCGACGACGAATGGGTGTCCTGGCCCGAGGGTGAATTCTGTTACGAGTGGCTGATGTTCACCCTGCGCTCCAAGGGGATCGAGCCCCGCATCGCACACCTGGCGGGCGAGCACCACACCCAACTCGCCCTGATCGCCGCCGGTTTCGGGGTGTGCGTGGCGCCCCGGCTCGGGCGCGGACCGGTGCCGGACGGGGTACGCCTGGTGCCCGTACGGCAGAAGATGCGGCGCCACATCCATGCGGTGTGGCGGACCGACGCGGACCGGCGGCCCTCGATCAGGGCGGCGGTCGAGGCGCTGCGCACGGCGGGCCGGGCGCTGGACGCACCCTGACCGCGCCGATGGTGCTGCCAGGGGGTGGCTACGAAAGGCCCGCCAGCTTCCGGAAGTCCCAGGAGGTGACGGCGTCCGGCGTGAGGCGCAGCCAGGCGTGCCGGCCGTCGTGCGGCATGTCCTCGAGGCCGAAGTACTTCGCCGCGAACAACCGCTCGGGTGCGTCCAGTTCGGCGCAGGTCTCGCCGGTACGGGGAGCCTCGCCGACGGTGACGGCCGTACCGGAGAGTTCCACGCCGCGCAGGTCGCCGTACTCCGCTCCGTCGTCGACGACCACGGCGAGACGCGGGTCCTGGCGCAGCTGGGACCAGCGCAGACTCCGGGTGATCGAGTACAGCCAGAGTGAGGTGCCGTCCCAGACGTACCACAGGGCCCCGATGTGCGGACGGCCGTCCTCGGAGACGGTGGCCACCCGGCACGTGCGCTGTTCGGTGAGGTAGGAATCCCGTTCGCCGGGGGTCATCATGATCCGGCGGCCTCGCCGCTGAGTGGCGGTCATGGGGCGTTCCCTCCTGCTGGGCCAGTTCTCTGACTGTGTGTCAGGAAGCATGGAGCCTCTTCCTTCGTCACGCAATGGGCGCTAGCGTCGCGCGCCCGGCCGACACGTACGAAAGGGGACGCCGTGCCCTCGAAACAGTCGAAGGAGCACCTCGCCGCGCAGCTCGATCCGGCGACCACCGTCCTGCTGACCGTCGAATGCCAGCAGGGCGTCGTGGGCGACGACAGCGCGCTGCCCGAGCTCGCCAAGGAGGCCAGGTCCTCCGGCGCGCTCACCAGGATCGCGCGCCTCGTCGCCGGGGCACACGAATCGGGGGTCCAGGTCCTGCACGCCGTCGCCGAGCGCCGCCCGGACGGGCGCGGCGCCAACCGCAACGCCCGCCTCTTCCGGGCCGCGGCCCGGCTGCCCGTCCAGCAGTACACCGGCAGTACGGCGGTACGGATCGCCGCTCCCATCGAGGTGGCGGACGAGGACTTCGTCGTACGGCGACTGCACGGTCTGTCCCCGCTGGCCGGGACGGACGTGGACGCGCTGCTGCGCAATCTGGGCTGCCGGACGCTGGTCGTCACCGGGGTCTCGGCCAATGTGGCGATCCCGAACGCCGTCTTCGACGCGGTGAACCTCGGCTATACGGCGGTGGTGCCGGCCGACGCCATCGCGGGGGTGCCCGCCGAGTACACCCCCGCGATGATCCGCAACACGCTCGCGCTCGTCGCGACGATCACGACCACCGACGAGGCGCTGGCCTGCTGGCGGCGGGCGGGGCGGCGGGGAGGGGTCACGCCAGGCTGATCGACCCGCCCTCGACCGTGATGGCCTTGGCGGGCAGCGGCTGGGTCGCGGGTCCGCCGGTCACCGCGCCGGTCTCCGCGTCGAAGGTGCTCCCGTGACAGGGACAGTTGATGACGCCGCCCGAGATGCCTTTCACCGAGCAGCCCTGGTGGGTGCACTTCGACGAGAACGCCTTGAATTCACCGGCCTTCGGCTGTGTCACCACGACGCCCCGGTCGGCGAAGACCACTCCGCCGCCCTCGGGGATGTCGGCGGTCTTTCCGAGGACTTCGCCACCCGTGTTCGCTGCGTCCCCGTCCCCGTCCCCGTCCCCGGCCGCTTCGCTGCCGCACGCGGTGAGTGCGGCGGCCACCCCCGCGGCACCGACCGCGGTCATCACGGTGCGGCGCCCGAGGCGGACCTGACGCTCCTGCGCTGCGCTCATGCCGGCTTTCCCTTCATCGGATACATGACGTCGACCATGCATACGGGAGCGAACGCCGCCGTGTTCAAGAACGGGAGGAGTTCCGTCCGGGTGGCGGATCAGGGCGTTTCGGCGGAGGTGCCGGGTGCGCCCTGCTCCAGGCGACTCCGGAGCGTGGCGGCGAACTCCTCCGCGCGGGCCAGCTGGACGCGGAGCTTGTCGACCTGCTCGGTTGCGGCCTGCTCGTACGCGCGCACGCGACCCATCAGCGCCTCGCGTTCGACCGCTTCGAGGCCGGTCCCGGCGTCGAGGCGGTCGGTGGCATCCAGTAGCTCGCGCATCTGGTCGAGGGTGAAGCCGAGCGGCTTCATGCGCCGGATGACCATCAGCCGGGCGACGTCCGCCTCGGTGTAGAGGCGGAAGCCGCCCTGGGAGCGGGCGGAGGGGGCGACGAGGCCCGACTCCTCGTAATGCCGGATGGTGCGCAGGGACAACTCCGTCCGCGCGGCGACTTCGCCGATCCGCATGTGCTTGTCGTCCACGCGTGTGGTCCTGGCCCTTCTCGTCCCTGGCGGGCCGAGCCCGTGCGACCCCGCCGATCTCTACTCTAACGTTAGGGTAGAGTTGCCCGTGGTGAGGGCGCCTGCTGCGGCCCCGCCCTGTGCCGTGCCGGGGCCGATGGAGCCCCCGGTGGCCACCCGATTCCTGCACCGGTGCACACCGGCCACCCCTCAGTCCGGCCTTGACCTCAGGCTCGCTCCGAGGGCCGACCGCGGGGTGCCGACCCGGCTCCTCCGATTCCTTCCGTACGCCCCAGCGGAGTGCGCCCGAGCACGACAGGTCACCGTTCGTTGTCTTCTTCCGTTGTGTCTCCTGCCGCGCGGCTGCGCGGTCTGCGTCCGGACTGGTTCGCCGACCCCAGGGTGTGGCGTACCGAGGTGCTGGCCGGCCTGGTGGTCGCGCTCGCGCTGATCCCGGAGGCGATTTCGTTCTCGATCATCGCCGGCGTCGATCCAGCGATGGGTCTGTTCGCCTCGTTCACGATGGCCGTGGTCATCTCGGTCGTCGGCGGACGCCGGGCGATGATCTCGGCGGCGACCGGTGCCGTGGCGCTGGTCATCGCGCCGCTGAACCGGGAGCACGGGCTGGGCTACCTGATCGCGGCCGTGATCCTGGCCGGTGTCTTCCAGGTCGTGCTCGGTGCGCTCGGTGTGGCCAAGCTGCTGCGGTTCATTCCGCGTTCGGTGATGGTCGGCTTCGTCAACTCCCTGGCCATCCTGGTCTTCATGGCCCAGGTCCCCGAGCTGCACGACGTGCCGTGGCCGGTGTACCCGCTCCTGGCGGGCGGTCTGGCGCTGATGGTGTTCTTCCCCAGGATCACCACCGCGATCCCGGCCCCGCTGGTCTCCATCGCCATCCTCACCGTCATCACCGTGGCGGCCGGGATCGCCGTGCCGACCGTGGGGGACAAGGGTGAGCTGCCCTCCTCGCTGCCGGTGCCCGGCCTGCCGGACGTGCCGTTCACCATGGACACGCTGACGACGATCGCTCCGTACGCCTTCGGGATGGCGCTGGTGGGCCTGATGGAGTCGCTGATGACGGCCAGGCTGGTCGACGACATCACCGACACCCACTCCAACAAGACCCGCGAGTCGATCGGGCAGGGCATCGCCAACATCGTCACCGGCTTCTTCGGCGGCATGGGGGGCTGCGCGATGATCGGGCAGACGATGATCAACGTGAAGGTCTCGGGCGCCCGGACCCGGCTGTCCACCTTCCTGGCCGGTGCGTTCCTCATGGTGCTCTGCATCGTCTGCGGCCCGATCGTCTCCGACATTCCGATGGCCGCCCTCGTCGCCGTGATGGTGATGGTGTCGTTCGCGACGTTCGACTGGCACTCCATCGCGCCCAGGACACTCCGCCGTATGCCGGCCGGGGAGATCGCCGTCATGGTCATCACCGTCGGCTGCGTCGTTGCCACCCACAACCTGGCCGTCGGCGTCGTCGTCGGCTCGGTCACCGCCATGGTGGTGTTCGCCAAGCGCGTCGCCCGCCTCGCCGACGTCACCTCGGTGACGGACCCCGAGGGCCGCACGGTGGTCTACGCCGTGACCGGTGAGCTGTTCTTCGCCTCGTCCAACGACCTCGTCGGACGGTTCGACTACGCCGCCGACGCGGACCACGTCGTCATCGACCTGAGTGCCGCCCACATCTGGGACGCCTCGTCCGTCGCCGCCCTCGACGCGATTCAGGCCAAGTACGCCCAGCGCGGCAAGACCGTCGAGATCACCGGCCTGAACGACCTCAGTGCGGACCTCCATGCCAGGCTCAGCGGCGAACTGGCCAGCCACTGAGTCGGCGACGAGACAGGCGCAACGCTTCCCGGACTTTCCCCACGGGTCTCACCGTAGGCACCGTGCGATGAGAGGCAGGGCCTCACGGGCTGAGCGGTGCCGCGTAGTTCGTGAGCGTTCGGGCTTGGTGGAGCCCTGTTCCTGGAACGTTTGGATTACAACGAGCGGGTGGTCCGGGCGGCGGAGAAGGGCAGGCACTACGCGCCACGGCGGAGCGGGCGAGCAGGGACCGGAAGGCTCGCAGCGATGTCCTGCGACTGAACGCAGCCAGGTCAGCCATGACCGGGACGTCGGCCATGGCAGCTGCTGCGGCGGTGCCTGCCGTTCGGACGAGCAGGGTTGACCCAACAGGTCAGCCGCCCGCTTCAGGCTGCCAGGAGTTGGCTGAAGTCTGTGATCTGCGTGGCGTAGCGCACATTCCAGCCCTGCAGGACAGCCGCCTTCAAGATGTCGCGGTTCACCTCATCTACGCGACGAGGGGAAGCTGCACCAGGTGTGTGTTCGTAGTTCCACACGATGACGTCGAGGAAGACCGGGGCCTTGAATTTCCACCCCTGGAGCAGGAGGGCCTGTGAAATGGCCGGGTAGGGGGTGTAGAGCGGATTGGCAAGCCAGTCGCGTAGGTCGGTCTCAGTGACACTGAAGTCCACGCAGATTTTGTCCAGCGCCTTGATGATATCGGCGGGAGGCATCTCGGCCGGGGACGGTGCGGCCGGTGGCAACGGACGTCCGTCCGGCGGCGTATGTGGGTTATAGCCGTTGGTGCGGAAGATGCAGAAGATCCGCGGCTCACCAGGACGATAGGGGCCAAGGCGTTGGACGTGGACCTCGCCCGCTGTGTCGGTGATGTCGAACTGGAGATGCAGGCCGTCTTCGCGCGGGTAGTTGTTGTCGTACACCCAGAGCTGGACGACCTGACCGCTCTGTTGATAAGCGTGGGCAAGCACTTGGTGGTTTTTGCCGATGTCGAGCGAGCCGGTCTGAATCAGCCCGATCGGCGACAACCTTCCTGCGTCGATGTCGTCCCGGATTCGCGGCCACTCGTCCCGGTAGGTCACCCAAGAGCGGCCACGAGCCAGTCCTGCCACCTGAATGACCCCTTCGTCGCCGTTCGGGTAGTGCGGCGAGGAGTACCCCAGCCACCGGTGCCCGGAACCGGTGATGTCGAAGCTGTCAAGCAGTCGGCCCCTGATGAACTGGAAGAGCGGGTCGGCTTCGGAGTCAGGCGCCGTCGTCGGAGCAGGCGGGAGCTTACCGGCGGCAAAGTAGTCCATGGCGCCGAACGTCATTCCACCGCACATTCCCGCCTGAGCCTGTGTGATGGGCAGCCAATCGTCATCGACGCGGGCGATTCCCAGGGTGCTGGCGGCTGCCCCGCCGAGTTCGTCGAGCAGTCGATTCCAGAGGAAGCCGACGGTCATGGCGGGAAGGCCAGGATTCCAGTGGTTCGCAAACTGGAACCCGTTGACAGACGGCGTGAATCCGGGAACCTGGCGACGTGCGGTCTCCCGGAGACGAATGACAAGTCGGCCCTCGTGACCCTGGCCGCCGTTGTACGCCACTTCGAAACCCGGCGGTGCCCAGACGTGGAACGTATTCCCGTACTGGGACTCGATCAGAGGGCTGTTGAAGTGTATGTACAACTGCCGCCCAGGGTCGCCATTCACGTTGTACCAGACTCTGCCCTCAGTGCCGGTCGTCGGTTCGATGAACAGGTCTCCCTCGGCCCGCCATTCCGCAGTCTTTCCGGGAGCGATGGGACTGGCCCGCGAGGGGTACCACGGGTCGGTCCAATCTCCCCAGTCAATCTTGTCCGTGGCCCACGCGAGCGGTACGGACGACTCATTGTGAATCTCGACCGCCATGCGTATGCGTGACACCGCGACCGCCTCACCTCGTGGTCATGAGAACGCGAATGCTCGATGTGCTGATGGCAAGTCAGCATTGCCAACGTCGCCGCCTACTTCACCCCACCTCCAGTCAAGCCCCTCCGACTGGGTACCGCCGGTGTATCCAACCTGCGGCACGAGGCCATTCCGGTCTGCCGCCCTTGTATTGAACGCAGAACGCAGACTGCGTTTCTCGTCCGAAGTGGTGGCTCTTCCAGGCTCCTACCGCAGTTCTGTCAGTGCAACCCAGGGCTGTAGCTGACAGGAGCCCCGCCGTCACTACTACTGAATTGAACGGTAAATGAGCGGCAGGCGAGGTGACTTCTGGCACGCGGTGAATGGTCCCGGCCCCGGGTGAGTGGACTCTCGCCCGTACCAGCGCTCGCGAGGACCTGACGGCGGGCCCGATAGCCTGGGGAAATGCTCACAGAAGTCACGGCGACCCGCTACGTCACGCCCCTGCGTGAGGGCGGCTCGCTCCCCGGCATCGTCGAGGCCGACGATCTCGGTACGTATGTCATGAAATTCACCGGAGCGGGCCAGGGCCGCAAGACCCTCGTGGCCGAGGTCGTCTGCGGGGAGCTCGGCCGCCGGCTGGGGCTGCGTGTCCCGGAGCTCGTGACCATTCAGCTCGACCCCGTCATCGGGCTCGCCGAGCCCGACCAGGAGGTCCAGGAGCTGCTCAAGGCGAGCGGCGGCCTGAACCTCGGCATGGACTACCTTCCCGGCTCGCTGGGCTTCGATCCGCTCGCCTACGAGGTGGAACCGGCCGAGGCCGGGAAGGTCATCTGGTTCGACGCGCTGATCAACAACGTCGACCGGTCGTGGCGGAACCCCAACATGCTGGTCTGGCACGGAGATCCCTGGCTGATCGACCACGGCGCCACGATGATCTGGCACCACAACTGGCCGGGAGCCCAGACCTCGGCCGCCAAGCCCTACAACGCGTCGGACCACGTGCTCGCGCCCTTCGGCCCCGACGTCGCGGCCGCGGCTGCCGAGCTGGCCCCGCTCGTCACCGAGGAACTGCTCACCGAGGTCGTCGCCGACGTACCCGACGAGTGGCTGGTCGACGAGCCCGGTTTCGATTCGACGGACGCGTTGCGCCGGGCCTATGTGGCACCGCTGCTGGCGCGCGCGGGCAGCATCCACGAGCGGATCTCGCTGGACGCGCCGACCCGGACGAAGCCCTCGCAGGCGCCGGGCTGGCTCGCCGGGCGACTCGCCCCCCAGGCGGCGGACAAGCGCGACGCGCAGAGCGGCGACGCCCGGAGCAGTAACGAGCAGAGCAGCAAGGACGGCGTCCGATGACCCAGCGCGATGTCTTCGAGTACGCCGTGCTGCGGGTCGTCCCCAGGGTGGAGCGCGGCGAGTGCTTCAACGCGGGCGTGCTCGTGTACTGCCGGGCGAAGTCGTTCGTGGCCGCCCGTACGCACCTCGACGAGCGCAAGCTCGCGGCGCTGGACCCACAGGCCGACGTGGTCGGCGTACGGGCCGCCCTGCGGGCCGTGGAGGGGGTCTGCGACGGCGGCGACGCGGCGGGCCAGGCGTCGGGCGACGACCCCGGCCGGCGCTTCCGCTGGCTGATCGCGCCGCGTTCCACGGTGGTCCAGCCGGGCGCCGTGCACAGCGGGCTCACGGCCGACCCGGCGGCCGAGGTCGAACGGCTGCTCGACCTGCTCGTGCGCTGATCGGGTACTCGGCGGCGCCGCGGGGGAGGGCCGGGCCGCAGCGCCGCCGAGTGTGACATGCGCCCCGGCGCCCGTGGGCCGTTGACACCGGGTGCCAGGGCTTCTAGCGTCTCGTCTGCTGAAGGTACTAAGCGGTTGCTCAGCCATCGGGAACTTTCTGTCAGGGAATGTCCCACGTCCGCTGAGCCGCGATCCAAGGGCGAGGAGAACCAAGCATGTCCACCACCGAGCAGCGCGTCGCCATCGTGACGGGAGCGGCGCGGGGCATTGGCGCCGCCACCGCAGTGCGTCTGGCGGCCGAGGGCCGCGCCGTAGCCGTACTCGACCTCGACGAGGCGGCCTGCAAGGACACGGTCGAGAAGATCACCGCCGCCGGGGGCACCGCCCTCGCGGTCGGCTGCGATGTGTCGGACAGCGCGCAGGTGGAGGCCGCCGTCGCGCGGGTCGCCGCCGAGCTGGGCGCCCCGACGATCCTCGTCAACAACGCGGGTGTCCTCCGTGACAACCTGCTCTTCAAGATGAGCGAGTCCGACTGGGACCTCGTGATGAACGTGCACCTCAAGGGCGCGTTCCTGATGGCCAAGGCCGTCCAGAAGCACATGGTGGACGCCAAGTTCGGCCGGATCGTGTCGCTGTCCTCCTCCTCGGCGCTGGGCAACCGGGGTCAGGCCAACTACTCCGCCGTGAAGGCCGGTCTCCAGGGCTTCACGAAGACCCTCGCCAAGGAGCTCGGCAAGTTCGGCATCACCGCCAACGCCGTGGCACCCGGCTTCATCGTCACCGAGATGACCGCCCAGACGGCGGCCCGGGTCGGCATGGGCTTCGAGGAGTTCCAGGCCGCGGCGGCCACCCAGATCCCCGTGCAGCGCGTAGGACACCCCGAGGACATCGCCAACGCCATCGCCTTCTTTACGGGCGACGACGCGGGCTTCGTCTCCGGCCAGGTCATGTACGTCGCCGGCGGACCGCTCAACTAACCCGAAGGGCAAGGGACATGACTGTGCAGGACAGTGGCAGGGTCGCCCTCATCACGGGTGCGAGCCGCGGTATCGGTTACGGGATCGCCGAGGCGCTCGTCGCCCGCGGCGACCGGGTCTGCATCACGGGCCGGGGGGAGGACGCGCTCAAGGAGGCCGTCGAGAAGCTCGGCGCCGACCGGGTGACCGGCATCGCCGGCAAGGCGCACGACGAGGCCCACCAGGCCGCGGCCGTCGCCCACACCATGGAGGTCTTCGGCCGGGTCGACTTCTTGATCAACAACGCCGGTACGAACCCGGTGTTCGGCCCCATGGCGGAGCTCGACCTCAACGTCGCCCGCAAGGTCTACGAGACCAATGTGATCTCGGCGCTCGGCTTCGCCCAGCAGACCTGGAAGGCGTGGCAGAAGGACAACGGCGGGGCGATCGTCAACATCGCCTCGGTCGCCGGTGTCTCCGCCTCGCCGTTCATCGGCGCGTACGGCATGAGCAAGGCCGCCATGGTCAACCTGACCCTTCAGCTGGCGCACGAGTTCGCGCCGGTCGTCCGGGTCAACGCGATCGCCCCGGCCGTGGTGAAGACCAAGTTCGCCGAGGCGCTGTACGAGGGCCGTGAGGCGGAGGCGGCCGCCGCCTACCCGCTCGGCCGGCTCGGCGTACCGGAGGACATCGGCGGTGCGGCGGCGTTCCTCACCTCCGCCCAGTCCGACTGGATCACGGGGCAGACTCTCGTCGTGGACGGCGGGATCTTCCTGAACGCGGGCGTGGCCTGATACGGCCTGAGTGGATTTCACCCTGATTGACTCAAGTGCCCCGTCGGGCCAGCGGATTGACCCGATGGGGCGCTGCGGTATGGTCTGCCGACCCATGGCTGATCGAGGAGCGTGCACGTGTTCTACCGGGCCAGTCTGCAGGCTGCTGCAGCCCTTGCTTCCCTGTCATTGCTGGCCGGCTGCGGTCTGCTGTCCGACAGTAGTTCCGAGACGGATCAGCAGATAACGGTCGGTACGACGAGCTCACCCTCGACGCTCGACCCCGCCGCGGCCTGGGACGGCTCCTGGGAGCTGATGCGGAATGTCTTCCAGACCCTGGTGAGTTTCCCCACGGGCAGCACGAGTCCCGAGCCCGATGCGGCCGACTCCTGCACGTTCACCGACGAGACGAGCATGGCCTACCGGTGCACGCTCCGTAAGAATCTGAAGTTCTCCAACGGCGAGAAGATCGATGCGGAGGCCGTGAAGCACTCCATCGACCGCATCAGGACCATCAAGGTCAAGGGCGGCCCCCTCGGCATGCTGGGCTCCCTGGACCGGGTGGAGACGAAGGGCGACGACGAGGTGATCTTCCACCTCAACAAGTCGGACGCCACGTTCCCGTTCATCCTGGCCACGCCGGCGATGTCGCTGGTCGCGCCGGGCGAGTACCCCAAGGACAAGCTCCGCAGCGACGGGAAGGTCACCGGCTCGGGGCCGTACCTCCTGGAGTCGTACACGCCCAAGAAGATCTCGGAGCTGACGAAGAACCCCGACTACAAGGGCTTCGCCAACCGTAAGAACAACGCCGTGACCATCCGGTACTTCGACGACTCCGCCTCGATGGTGAACGCTCTGAAGAAGAAGGAGATCGACGCCACGTACCGCGGTCTGACCGCCGAGGAAGTGGTCAGCCTGGAGGACAACAAGTCCGACAACAACGGTCTCCAGATCGTCGAGACGGTCGGCGCTGACATCCGGTTCCTGGTCTTCAACCCGCAGGACCCGGCGGCGGGGAACCCGGCGGTACGCCGGGCCATCGCGCAGCTCGTGAACCGTGACGCCCTGGTCGCCAAGGTCTACCAGGGCACAGCGGAGCCCCTGTACTCGATGGTGCCGAAGGGCATCGCCGGTCACACCACCAGCTTCTTCGACACCTTCGGCGACCCCAGCGAGGCCAGGGCCAGGTCCATCCTCACCAAGGCCGGCATCACCGAGCCGGTCAAGATGACCTTCTGGTTCACGACCGACCGGTACGGCTCCTCGACCGCTCCGGAGTTCGCCGAGCTGAAGCGCCAGCTGGAGGAGTCCGGGCTGTTCGAGATCACGCTGAAGAGCGCGCCCTGGACGGCTTTCCAGGAAGGATTCACCAAGGGGAAGTACCCCGTCTTCGGACGTGGCTGGTTCCCGGACTTCCCGGACCCGGACAACTTCATCGCCCCCTTCGTGGGCAAGGAGAGCGTCACCGGCACTCCGTACCTGAACGCGGAGATCACCGACGAACTGCTGCCGTCCTCCCGCCAGGAGAGCGACCGGGGTGCGGTCAGCAAGCATTTCGAGCAGGCCCAGCAGATCCTCGTCGAAGACGTCCGGCTCCTGCCGCTGTGGCAGGGCAAGCTGTACGTCGCGGCGGGCGAGGACATCGGCGGCGGCGAGCGGGCCCTGGACCCGCAGACGGTCATGCAGCTGTGGGAGCTGTACCGGAAGACCAGCTGGTAGGGCTCGCGGGGTCCGTTGTCAGTGGCCCCCGGTAGGTTCTGTGGTCAAGAACTGATTGCTTACCGGAGGTTGTGGACGTGACCGACACCGACCTGCTGCCCGAGTCCTGGCGCGGCGTCCTCGGCGAAGAGCTGCAGAAGCCGTATTTCAAGGAGCTTGCGGACTTCGTCGAGGAAGAGCGGGCCAAGGGGCCGGTGTATCCGCCGCGCGAGCAGGTCTTCGCCGCGCTGGACGCCACTCCGTACGAGCGGGTGAAGGTCCTCATCCTCGGCCAGGACCCCTACCACGGCGCGGGCCAGGGGCACGGACTGTGCTTCTCCGTGCAGCCGGGCGTCAAGACGCCCCCCTCGCTGCGCAACATCTACAAGGAGATGCAGGCGGAGCTCGGCCTGCCCATCCCGGACAACGGATATCTGATGCCGTGGGCCGAGCAGGGCGTCCTCCTGCTCAACGCCGTCCTGACGGTCCGGGGCGGCGAGGCGAACTCGCACAAGGGCAAGGGCTGGGAGAAGGTCACCGACGCGGTGATCAGGGCCGTGGCCGCGCGCCCTGACCCCGCTGTCTTCGTGCTCTGGGGCAACTACGCCCAGAAGAAGCTCCCGCTGATCGACGAGGAGCGCCACATCGTGGTGAAGGGCGCGCACCCCTCACCGCTCTCCGCGAAGCGGTGGTTCGGCTCCCGCCCGTTCACCGCTATCAACGAGGCGGTCGCCGCCCAGGGCCACGAGGCCATCGACTGGCGCATCCCCGACCTCGGCTGACCGTGCGGCCGCGCTGACCGTGCACGGACCCGGACGGCGGGCCGGGTCCGTGCCTGAGCGGGTTTCTCCCCTGCGGCGGCTAGCGTCAGGACGACCGGTACGGGCCGGACGGGCGCGAAGGAGACCGCAGTGACAGAGCAGCAGGAAGCGGCACGGGACGCCGTCATGACCAGGATCGGCCAGGCGATCATGCTGCTCCACGGCGGGGACCGGGAAGAGGCCCGGAATCGCTTCGCCGCCATCTGGTCGGAGATCGGCGAGGACGGCGACGCCCTGCACCGCTGCACCCTCGCGCACTACATGGCCGACACCCAGGACGACCCCGAGGACGAGCTGGCCTGGGACCTGCGGGCGCTGACCGCGGCGGACGGCCTGACCGACGAGCGCGTGGCCGAGCACCAGGACGCGCTCGCCGTGCGCGCCTTCTACCCCTCGCTGCATCTCAGTCTCGCGGCGGACTATCTGAGACTTCACCACCCCGAGGCGGCCCGCCTCCATCTGGACCGGGCGCGGGACGCCGCCGGCGTGCTCACGCACGACGGGTACGGGGGAGGGGTGCGCGCCGCCATCGGACGGCTGGAGCGGCGGATGCGCGACCGGTGAGGCCGAGGCCCGTCGGATGACGCGACGGGCCCCAGTGGTTCATGAGCGGTACACCTCCGGCGGTCCACGCGTGGTACGCAGGGGGAGGCTCGGGCGCTCGGGCCCCTCGGCCGCGATCAGCGGCCGTAGGTCTCCTCGCAGATCCTCGCCTCGGTGCTGCCCGCGCGCCAGCCCCCGTAGCCCCGCCCGAGAGCGCAGACATCCGTCCCTGCCGGATGTGCGCCGGGCGCAGCCGGCACGACGGCGGGAGGCACACGGGGGGCCTGGTGCGGTACCCGCCGGGGAGGTGCCTGGGCGGGTCCGCGCTGCCGAGGTGCGCGCGGCTCGGCACGGCCGGGCCCGGAAGGCGCCCCGGGCGGGGGGCGGAGGCGGACGGCGTGGGGTCCGGCAGGGATTCGAGGGACTCCCGGACGGGTGGCTGCACGATCTGCGGGGCCACGTCCTGGACGGGTCGGCTGGTCTCGGGCCGGGGTGGGACGGCGGCCTGCGGCTCCACCGACACGCAGCCGGAGACGGCCGTGACAGCCACTCCCACCAGGAGGTTCGCTGTGATTCTGGTTCGATGCACCCGCCAACTCTGCTGGTGCGCGGGGCTCGACGGGTGCCGGTCGGGCCCTGATTGGCCCGCACGGGTGACCCGGTCAGCGGGACGGCGCCCGGAGACACCGCAGGGGGTCCGGGGGCTGACGGCCGAGGGCCGGGCGCACGCGGGCGCCCGAACGCCGGCCACGGCCCTGCTTGGGTGGATCAGACGCCGGCCGCGCCGTCGATCCGCTCCCGGACGAGATCCGCGTGACCGTTGTGCCGCGCGTACTCCTCGATCATGTGCGTGTAGATCCAGCGGAGGTTGAACGGCTTGCCGCGCCTCTGGCTCAGACCGACCGACAGGTCGTCGAGCCCGTACTTCGCCGCGTTCGTCCTGGCCTGCTCGATCTCTGCGCGCCAGGTCGTGTGCGCCTCCTCCCAGGTGTCCGTCTCGCTGAGATGGAACTCGCCGTCGGGGTCCTCGTCCGTTCCGTAGATCGGCGGCACGTCCTCACCGACCAGGACCTCGCGGAACCAGCCGCGCTCGACCTCCGCCATGTGCCGCACCAGCCCGAGGAGTGTGAACTCCGACGGAGGCACGGACGCCTCCCGCAGCTGGGCGTCGGTGAGGCCCGCGCATTTCGAGGCCAGCGTCTCGCGGTGGAAGTCCAACCAGCCTTCGAGCATCGGGCGTTCGGCGGCGTCTATGTCGGGTTCGATGCGTTCAGGTGTCGTCATGCCGGTCATACTCGCCGATGGATCATGGACCTGGCCAGCTGTTACCGACTCCGCGGCGCCAGCATTCCGTGCAGGAGTTCGCTGATCCCCGTCCGCAGTTCGGCCTCGGTCGGTACGGAGTCGCTGTACGAGCCGGCGGCGCACGAGAACATCATTCCTTCGCACCAGGCCACGAGGGACAGCGCGTGGCGTTCCGGTTCGGCCGACCCCGCCGCGGTCATCAGTGCCACCAGCGGCTCGCGGAACTGCCGGCCCGCCGCGTCGAAGAACGCCCGGAGCTCCGGGCGCCGGGTGGCCTCCAGGGCCAGCTCGTAGCGGCAGACCGGGTATTCGGGGTGGCACGTCAGATAGCGGTGCAACGCTAGCGCCAGTACGGCGGCCACCTGGTCCGGGTCTCCGGGCGCCGCGGCTTCGCCGCCGGGCCGTGGGAGCCGGCCTGGGTCCAGGATGCGCGCCTCCTGCTCCGCGAGGCGGCGCACGGCAGCCTCCAGCAGGGCCTGCCGGGTGCGCGCGTGGTTCGACGTCGAGCCCTGGGGGAGTCCGGCGCGCTCGTCCACCGCGCGGTGGGTGAGTCCCCGCATCCCCCGCTCGACGAGGAGGGTCAGTGCCGTGTCGGCGATCAGGTCGGCGCGGGACCTGCCGGGCGTCCCGTCGGTACGTGTGGCCATGGAGCCAACCTACCCTCGAAACTACACCTGTAGTACGGTGGAGGTGTCACTACAGGTGTAGTTGCGAGGGGGCGTCATGACCAGGAACCACGCAGTCGTCATCGGCAGCGGAATCGGCGGTCTCACCACGGGTGTGGCCCTGCACCGGAGCGGCTGGCAGGTGACCGTTCTGGAGCGCGCGGACTCACTCGAACCCGTCGGCGCGGCCATCAGCCTCGCGCCCAACTCCCAGCGGGCGCTGGACGTCATCGGGCTGGGCGACGCGGTCAGGTCCCTGGCCGCCTGGGAGGGCGAGGGCGGCATGCGCTCCCCGAGCGGCCGCTGGCTGGCCCGTACGGACAACGTGGCCGCCGCCGAGCGCTTCGGCGGTGCGCTGGTCCTGCTCCACCGCGCCACCCTGGTCGGCATCCTCACCGCCGAACTGCCCGCATCGGCGCTCCGTACCGGCACCCCGGCGGAACTCGTGAGCCCGGGCAGCGCCGGAGGCCGCCGGGCCGTCGTCCGGACGCCCTCCGGAGACATCGAGGCCGACCTCGTGATCGGCGCGGACGGCATCCACTCGGCGGTGCGCGGCATGCTCTTCCCCCGCCACCCCGGGCCCTCGTACGCCGGATTCACCACCTGGCGCGCCATGGTCCCCGGCCTCGGGCGCCCCTTCGCTCCGCACGAGAGCTGGGGCAAGGGGGCACTCTGGGGCACCCACCCGCTGAAGGACGGCCGCATCTACGCCTACGCGGGCGCCGTCACACCCGCCGGAGGCAGGGCCGACGACGAGAAGGCCGAACTCCTGCGCAGGTTCGGTGACTGGCACGACCCGATTCCCGCGATCATCGCCGCCACCGAACCGGACCGGATACTCCGCCACGACGTGCACCACATGGCCGACCCCCTGCCGTCCTTCCACCGGGGCCGCGCCGTGCTGGTCGGTGACGCCGCGCACGCCATGGCGCCCATGCTCGCCCAGGGCGGCAACCAGGCCATCGAGGACGCCATCGTCCTCGCCCACCACGTCGCCCCCGGCGGAGACCTCGGAGAAGGTCTCGCGGCGTACAGCGCGGCCAGGCTGCCCCGTACCACCGCGGTGGTCCGCAAGTCGGCACAGGTCGCCCGGCTGATGGCCTGGTCCAGCGCCCCCGCCGTCGCACTCCGCGACGGCCTCATGGCCACCGTCGCCCGTCTCGGCCCCGGACTCGTCCTGCGCTCCCTCGACGGCATCGCCGACTGGCAGCCGCCGCAGCGCACGTATGCTGCGGAACCGAGGACGCGCATATGACAGTGATGAGGGAGACCCCTGTGAAGGTCGGCTGTATCGGGCTCGGCGACATCGCGCAGAAGGCGTACCTGCCGGTGCTGAGCACACTGCCCGGGGTCGAACTGCATCTGCAGACCCGCACCCCGGCCACTCTGGCCGCCGTCGCGGAGACCCACCGGATTCCCACGCGGCAGTGCCACACGGACCTCGAATCGCTGCTCGCCCAGGGGCTCGACGCGGCCTTCGTGCACGCCCCCACAGCGGTACACCCGGAGATCACAGGACGTCTCGTCGAAGCGGGCGTCCCCACGTACGTCGACAAGCCGCTCGCCTACGCGTACGACGACTCCGCACGGCTGGTGACGCTCGCCGAGGAACGCGGCGTCAGCCTCGCCGTGGGGTTCAACCGCCGGCTCGCCCCCGGATACGCACAGTGCGCCGAGCACCCGCGCGAGCTGATCCTCATGCAGAAGAACCGGGTGGGGCTGCCCGAGGACCCGCGGACCATGGTGCTCGACGACTTCATCCATGTCGTCGACACCCTGCGCTTCCTGGTGCCGGGACCGGTCGAGAGCACCGTAGTGCGGGCGAGGATCGTCGACGGACTGATGCACCACGTCGTGCTCCAGCTGTCCGGCGAGGGCTTCACCGCGATCGGAATGATGAACCGCCTCAACGGATCGACCGAGGAGATCCTGGAGGTGTCGGGCCAGGACTCCAAGCGCCAGGTGCTCAACCTCGCCGAGATCATCGATCACAAGGGCCAGCCCAGCGTGCGGCGGCGCGGCGACTGGGTGCCGGTGGCCCGTCAGCGGGGCATCGAGCAGAGCGTGCTGTCGTTCCTGGACGCGGTGCGGGCCGGGAAGGTGCTCAGCGCCCGGGACGCTCTGGCGACCCATGAGCTGTGCGAGCGAGTGGTCCGGGACGCCCTGGAGCAGGCCCTCTGAGCAGCCGCGTCCCCTCGGCGGCGCCCAGGGCGGCCAGCACCGCCAGAGCCGCGTACACCGCCCAGTCGCCGAGCCGCACGTAGAGCGTGGTGCCCGTCGCGAGAGGCACGTCGAAGACGGCGGCCTTGCTCTCGTCCGTACCGAGCGGTGAGCCCACCTTCTCGCCCAGCGGGCCGTACACCGCACTCGTGCCGGTGAGCGTGGCGTGCACCATCGGACGCCCGCTCTCGGCCGCCCGCAGGGCGCCGAGCGAGGCGTGCTGACCGGGTGCCCAGCTGTGCTGGAACGTCGAGGTCGACGACTGGGCGATCAGCACCTGGGCGCCGTCCCGGGTCAGTTGCCTGCTCATGTCGGGGAACGCGGACTCGAAGCACACCAGCGGTCCGAGCCGCAGCCCGTCGGGGCCGGGCAGGTCCATCACCACCGGGCGGGT
Organism: Streptomyces sp. NPDC058620; assembly: GCF_042717135.1. Taxonomy (NCBI): domain Bacteria; kingdom Bacillati; phylum Actinomycetota; class Actinomycetes; order Kitasatosporales; family Streptomycetaceae; genus Streptomyces; species Streptomyces sp. NPDC058620. The sequence goes on along the minus strand of NZ_JBHXQO010000035.1, from coordinate 26,021 downwards.
CCCGCGCAGCCGGTCCTCGCCCGCGGCCTTGCCGACCGAGGTGGCCCAGCCCAGCACCGAACGGAACGGCACGTACTCGCCGAACGGGACCAGGCGCATCTTGTCGTAGCGGTCCCCGGTCGGTCCGTCCGGACCCACCAGGACCGCGGACTTGTAGATTCCGTTCCGTGCCGCGTCGTCCGTCCGCCGGGCGTCCGTATTGACCAGCACCTCCGCCCCGACGCGGCGCGACAGCTCCGCGAGCCGGGCCGCGGTCGCGGGGTCGCGCGTCAGATCCACGCCGACGCTGCTCTCCCCCCACACGACCAGATCGACGTCCTGGTCCGCGAGTCCGCGCGTCAGCTCCGCACTGCGTGCCAGGCGGCGCTCGACGCTGCCCGTGCCCTCCACCACACCCGGCTGCACCACCGCGATCCGGGCCTGTCCGGTGCGCTCCGGCTGTGGCGCCCAGGCCCAGACGGCGCCCACGGCCAGCGCGCAGACCACGAGCGACGCGGCCGCCGTCGTGCGGGCCGGCGGTGAGACGAGCAGCAGGACGAGGGCGGTGTTCACCGCGAGGACGAGCAGGCTCACCAGCCATACGCCGCCCACCGAGGCCACCCGCAGAGCGGGCGCGAACTCCCACTGGCCGGCACCGAGCAGCCCCCAGGGGCCGCCGAGCCCTTCCCAGGACCGCACCAGCTCGATCATCAGCCACCCGGACGGGACCGCGACGACGGCCGCCGCGCAGCGCGCGGCCGACGGAGATCCGCCGAGCAGCCGGGCGACGAGCACACCCCAGGGCGCCCACATCAGGCCGATCAGTGCGGCCAGCACGACGATGAACACATGCAGGCTCGGCATCAGCCAGTGATGGACGCCGATGACGAAGCCGATCCCGCCCAGCCAGCCGTCGAGAGCGGCCCGTCGGGCCGTCGGCGCCGAGCGGATCAACAGGAGCCAGGGCACCAGCGCGAGGTACCCGAACCACCCGAGCGACGGCTCGGGAAACGCGAGGGCGGGCAGGGCGCCCGCCAACAGGGCCGCGGCACCGCGCCACCAGGGCGACCGCAGCAGCGCCGCGCCCCGCTCGCGCCGGCCTACGGGGGCACCGCCCGCGGAGTCCGCGTCGGCGGGAGACCGGTCGTCCGGAATCCGGCCGGCCGGGGCTCGCCCCATCCGCATGCCCATCCCGCGCCCTCCTCGTCCTGCCTGGTGAGCGATGTCCGTCGCCGCATGGTCAGGCTGTGGTCCCAGTGTGGAGGAGAGCGTCCGGGGCGGACAGCGGGCGTGCGTGCGCGGGCGCGTCGCCCGGGCACGGTCCGAGGCCGGATCAGCCCGGGACGCGCCGCCACTTCTCGTGGACGACGACGGTGAGGATGCGCCAGCCCGGCTCCGTGCGGAGCAGTTCGAAGGTGTAGCGGCCGCCGGATACGAAGTTCGGTGCCGTCTCCCCGCCCGCGGCCGTGTCCCGGCCGCCGGCGTCGAGTCGCATCGGGTTGAGGTAGTCGGCCCGCACCTGCGCGTGGTCGCCGGGATAGCCGCCCAGATCCTGGAGGTCGAGCAGCCGGTTGACGATCAGGTGCTGGCGGACAGGGAAGAGCCGCATGGTCTCGGCAAGCCACTCGGAGACGTCGGCGGCCGGGCCTTCAATACCGCCCGCGCTCCGGTAGTCGGCCCGGCCCTCAGGCACGAACAGCGCGCGGTAGTCCTCCCACGCGCCGTCGTCCACCGCCACCGCGTAGCCGGTGATCACCGCGTCGATGGAGAGCTGGTCCATCACCGTTGCCAGAGCCACGCGTTGTGTCATCGGCCAAGTCTCGGCCACCGCGCCCGTCAGGCCAAGGGGCCTGCAACGACCGGTGGGACCGGGGGCCCACCACTGCCGGTGGCCGGATGCCGGGTCAGCAGGGGACGACGGCGACCGGGCCGAGCGCGTGCGTCGCCGTCGTCTGGGCGACGGGGGAGAGGCCGAGACCGAGTTCCTCGCCGCCCCTGCGCCGGCCGACGACGGTCAGCGCCGCCGTGCCCGAGGCCGTGACCAGGGTGCGCGAGGCCGAACCGCTGACCGGTTCGCGTACGACCTCGACCTGCGGGTACTTCTCCTGCCAGCCCGCGGTCACCTCCGCGAGGCTCCGCTCCGCCGCGTTCGCCGCCGCTTCCCTGTCGAAGACGGGGCCGCCGGACAGCATGGAGGAGAACATCGTCCACCCGTGCACGAGCCGCAGCCGGGCACCGGGCCGGGTCGCGGCCGTCGAGAAGGCGAACTCCAGCACCGCACCACTGCTCTCGTCGGCGGCCACCCCCGCCACGATGTCCGGGAACGCCTCCGCCGCGTCCTCCTCGTCCTCGTCCGCGCGGCTCTCGCCGTGGACGACGACGACCGGGCACGCCGCCATCGACGCGACCGCCAGGCTGTTGGAGCCGATCATGAGGGAACGGAAACCGCCCAGGCCGCGCGAGCCGACCACGACCATCGACGCGTCCTGGCTGAGCGAGATCAGGGCCGCCGCCGGAAAGTCCTGTGGGGCGAGGGTCGACGGGTGCAGCCCCGGCGCGAGCAGAGCGGTCCGCCGTACGGACTCCGTCAGCAGTTCCTCGGCCTCCCGGAGCTGGGACTCCTGGCTCGTCCGCCGGGCCGGCGGCCGCACGTGCACGATCATCAGGGGCAACTGCCTCCGAAGGGCCTCCTGGGCGGCCCAGTCGAGCGCCTGCATGCTGTGCGCGGAGCCGTCGATCGCGGCGATCACGGGTAGGTCGGTAGCGGTCATGATTCCCTCCGGGGTCGGGTGGTGCACCTCCCGACCCGGTCCCTCCGCACGGCGGAGGGGAGGGACGTGCGGCCCCGGTCGCGGGACCTTCGCCTCCGGCCGGGAGCGGGGGCACGGTCCGAAGGCTACGCCGTACGGCGGCCACCGCCCGGGACGCACCCCCGTCCGGGCCCTTCGGACGGGCCGGACGGGCCGGACGGGCCGGGCGGGCCGGACGGCAGACCTAGTCGTGGTTGTGGGTGGAGGAGGTGTCGTCGGGCGGAACGGCCCGGCCACCGTCGTGTCCGCTGAGCACGACCGCGAGGACGGCGACAGCGACACCCGCGACCGCCAGCCGGCCGGTGAGGCGCAGGGTCCAGCCCGCCGGCGAACCGGTGCCGGGCCGGGGCAGGCGCTCCGAGCGGCGAGCGGGCCGCAGCAGCCGCAGAAGCAGAAGGGCCGCGATCGGGAGCTGGAGGAGCCAGACGCTGGTCCGGAACCATCCGTCGTACCAGACGTTCGTCCCGTAGAGCAGCGTGTGCCAGACGCTCAGGACGTACACGACGATCACGCAACGGTGCAGCACCCGCCAGGTTTTGGGGCCGATGCGGTCTCTGACGTAGAAGAGCAGGCCGAGCGGAATCGCGAGGTACAGCGCGGCCTGGCCGACGGGGATGGCGATCCGGCCCGTGCCGGAGTCGTACCCGCCCGGCACGAACGCCTCCACCAACGCGGTGGCGAGCGCCGAGTGCCACCGTGCGGTGTCGTGCCGGAAGAGTTCGGCGGCGAAGAGCAGGGCGTGAGCCGCGATCAGCGCCATGGTGTTGAGGCTCGTGGTGCGGTGGAGGCGTTCGAGGCGGGGGCCGGTCAGCGGGAGCCGGCGCGGACGGGGGCCGGAGAGCAGCAGGCCGAGAACGACGGTGCCCCACGCCCACAGCAGCGCGGACCAGCCGAATGCCTGGCTCAGGAAGTACATCCAGAAGCCGCCCGCGTCGGCCATGAACGGCATGACGGACACCGTCGAGGAGGTCTTGGCCCTGATCCGGACGTAGAGGAGCGCGAACACCGCCCCGGTCACGGCCAGGGCGACGAGTCCGTCGGGCAGCGAGGCCCTGAGATCGGAGCGCAGCGTGGGGCGCGGCGGCCGGCCGCCGGTTCCCGCGGCGGGGGCGTCCGCCTCGGCGGGTTCGGGTGCGGGGGGCGCTGGGGACGGCTTCATCGTGCGGCCTCTTCAGTCGCGTCGGCGGTGCGGCGGGTGCGGTCCCGGGCCACCAGGCGTGCGGGGGTGCGTCTTTGGAGCAGTCGGGTGCGGGCTGCGGAAAGTTCCCCCGGGTTCCATGTGACATGGATCACTGGTGAAGGTGTCATTTCATGGCGGGTCAAGTCGCCTGATATCAGGATGTGATGGTCTTCTCACGGGGACGGGTGGCACTGGCACGATGGCGGTCATGGGGGCCGGACCCGCACTCCGCTTCGTACACGCCGTGTTGTTCGCGGTCGTGTGCGTCTCCGTGTCCGGGCTCGGGCACGCCCACATGTCCGGCGGGCCGCTCCCGCTTTCCGCCCTGGGGGCCGCCCTGCTGCTGGTGAGCGGCGCCGGGTGGTGGCTGGCGGGCAGGGAACGGACCGCCTCCGTCGTCGTCGCCGCGAGCGTCCTGGGCCAGGTGTCACTGCACACCTTGTTCAGCTCGCTCCCGTCCCCCGCGTCCGGTGCACCGTCCACGGCCGGCGCATCGGCCGGCCACGCATCCGGACACCACTCCGGCGTCATGGACCACTCGGCCCACGACGCGATGGCCGGCGGTCCGTCGGACCTGGCCTTCGCGGGGGCCTTCGACGGTTCCGTGCTCACCACGGGCATGGCGGCGGCCCACCTGGTCGCGGGTCTGGTCTGCGGCTGGTGGCTGTGGCGCGGCGAGATCGCTCTCGTCCAGCTCGGCCGCTCCCTCGCCCTGTTCGTCGCCGCACCCCTGCACACCGCCTGGCGGCTGTGGACCGTCGATGCGCCCGCGGCGCCGGTCACACGATGGCGCAAGCGGCGCAGGCCGGGACGCCGTCCCCGGGAACTTCTGCTGCTGCACGGCCTGTCCCTGCGCGGCCCGCCTCCGAACGGCCTCTCCGTCCGGCCTTCATTCGCCCACTGACCTGCCGGGCGGCTTCCGGGACGTGCGCGCGGCTCGCGTGCACGCGCCCGTGACAGGCATGCCGGTTTCCGCTCCCTGACGTACTCCGACAGGCCGGGGGAGCCGGTCACGAGGAGCCCGCGTGGATACGCCGCGGCTCCGCGCAAGACGCGAAGGACGTGTTGTGATGACCCCTGCCCCGACGCTTTCTCCTGCTCCCGGGCCCGCCGCCGCCCGGAGAATTCCCGCTCAGCGGAGGGACTTACAGATCACCGGCTGGGCGCTGGCCGCCGGCTGCGGTGACCGTGAGGCGGCCGAGCACTTCGTCCGGGCGACGTATGAGGACGTACGCCGGTTCGTCACGTACCTCGGTGCCGACGGGCCGGGCGCCGAGGACCTGGCCCAGGAGACCTATCTGCGCGCCATGAGTGGACTGGCCGGCTTCGCGGGACGTTCCTGTGCCCGCACCTGGCTGCTGGCCATCGCCCGGCGCGTCGTCATCGACGGCTACCGCACGGCCTCGGTCCGGCCACGGATCGCCGACACGGCCGACTGGCAGGCCGCGGCCGAGCGTGCGCAGCCGCGGCACACGCCCGGGTTCGACGAGAGCGTGGCGCTGTTCGACGCACTGCGGACCATGGACGCGGCGCGGAGCCAGGCGTTCGTCCTCACCCAGCTCCTGGGTATGTCGTACGAGGAGACGGCGGACACCGCGGGCTGCCCGATCGGCACGGTGCGCTCCCGCGTGGCGCGCGCCCGGCGGGATCTCGCGGCGGTCTGGAGCACGGAACCGTCGATACCGGCCGGCGGGTCCGGCCCCGACGCCCTACTGCCCTGACCTGACAGGCTCGCCGGGCTGCTCCGGCGGCCGTCGCCTCCTCCGTCGCCGGACGGTTCCTGGAACCGGCCGGGTGGGGCCGGTACCTGGAACCGGCCCCACCCGGCCACGGAGGAAGCACAGGGGAAGGATCACGGCCTGGAGGCATACGGCCACCCAGAACGCCCGGGCCGAGCCCGCCGCGTCCGCCGTCGCGTACAACTGGCCCCCGACGACACCGCTCCCGAACGCGCCGATACCCGCCGCCAGCCGTTGTCTGCCGAAGACCGCGGCAGGCGGCGCGGACGAACGGGCCAGCGCCTCCAGGTCGTTCTTCAGGAAGAGGACGATCTCCCCCAGGCACATCAGCGCGGCGCCCGCGCCGATGCCCACGTACCCGCCGAAGCCGATGACGGCCGTTCCGGCGGCCATGGCTCCGAATCCCACCCGCATCGCGCTGCGGTAGGTCAGCGCGGCGATCCGGCGGGACAGCAGGGGCTGGACGACCACCAGGAGGGCGGCGTACCCCATCAGGACGGCCCCGTAGAAGGCTGCCGAGGTGCGCGGTACCGCGTACAGGGCCAGGTAGTGCTGGAAGAACATGAAGACGTACACGCCGAGGACGGTCGCGGCGAAGGGGGAGGGGCCCGGGCCCCTGCCGTACGAGGGGCCGCTGCCGGCGCTCGCGGGGGCGGTCGCCGTTCCGGCTCCGACCTGCGGCAGCAGCGCGTGCCCCGCGCCGACGAGGGCGAACAGTACGGAGACGCAGGCGAACAGCACGGCCGGCGACCCCAGGACGAACGGCGCCGCGGCGGGCGGCCCGAGAGCCATGCCCGCGTTGAACGCCGAGTTCCCGGCCGACAGCACCCGGGGCCGGTCCGCCTCCGTGGCACCCTCCACCAGGTACGCCTTGTTGGCCGGCAGATAGAGGGCGGCTCCGCAGGACACCAGCAGCAGGGCGCCGACGGCGGCCACCGGGCTGCGCATCCCCGGCAGGAACGCCGCGAATCCCGCAGTGCGCAGCGCGAGCGCCACCAGCATCGTCGCCCGCAGACCGATCCGGCCGGCCACGGCCCCTGCCGCCGCACCCCCGGAGAACTGCACCAACGAGGCGACGGCCAGGACGAATCCGACCGTGCCGAGCCCCAGCCCGAGCCGTTGGTGCAGCAGTACCGACATGTAGGGCAGGACGGCGAAGCTGCCGAGGGTGATCAGGAACGAGCCGGCCAGCAGGAACGCCTGCGGGCCGGTGACCCGCCGCCCGGCGGCCGCGGCCTCACGGCCCACCGGTGACCACGGGCCGCACCCGGGTGGCCGCGCTCCACGCGCGGTGCTGCGCCAGCTCCGCCGTCGCGGCCTCGGCGAGCACGATGCCCGTGCAGCCGCGCTGGTCGCCGACGTGGGCCAGCGTCTCGCCCGGTTCCCTCGTGGGGTACCAGCGCACCGAGCCGGGGAAGGAGGCGAGTTCGTCCAGCCCGAGCCAGCCCTTCAGAACACCCGGATGGTCCGCGTGGACGAGCACGAAGCCGAACGCCGGCCCCGCTGCGTCGAGGCGCGCGTCCATCAGCCGGGGCCGCCGGCCGAGCGCCTCCTCCATCATGGCGGTGTACACGTTCGTCCCCAGGGAGCGGCACAGCACCTCGCCCACCAGCGCCCCGCCGATCCGCCGGTTGATCTCGACCAGTTCGGGTCCCCTGGCCGTGAGGATGAACTCCACGTGGGCGAAGCCGCTCCGGTGCCCCGCCGCGGACAGGACCCGCCCGACCCACTCCGCGATCCCCCGCCGCTCGGTGTCCGGCAGGGCGACGGGAAAGGCGGCGGCCTCCTCCCGTACCGCGGGCTGCCGGGACGTCTGGCGGCTCAGGACGCCGAGCAGCCGGGTGACGCCGTCCCAGCTGAGCGTCTCCGCGCTGTACAGCGGGCCGGACAGGAAGCTCTCCGCGAACAGCGTTCCCATGAAGGGCTGTTGGGCCGCTTCCGCCAGTGCGTCACGCAGGGCCTCCTCGTCGTGGACGATCCAGACGTTGCGCGAAGAGGTCCCCGCGGAGTCCTTGAGCACCGCGGGCAGACCCACCTCGCGCAGGATGTCCCCCGCCGCGTCTCCGGCCGTCTCGACGCGCACGGCGCCGCCGCCGCTCAGACCGCGGCGGTGCAGCAGGCCGCGCACCCGGTGCTTGTCGCGCAGCAGGCGCACCGCTGCCGGGTCCGGGCCCGGCAGCCCGAACTCCGCCGCGAGATCAGCGGCCGGGACGCTCCAGGTGTCGGTCGTGTTGATCAGTCCGGCCAGACCGGGGACGGCGGCCAGCGCGTGACGGACCGCGACCGGGTCGTGGGTGTCGACATCGACGACGGTCAGCGCGTCGTCGGTGAGGGTGGCCAGTTCGTGCCCGTACACCGACCGGTCGCCGGTGAGCAGGCACAGCCGGTGTCCGGTCTCCTCGGCGGCCGAGACCATACGGGCGAGGCCGAACGAGAGCGATTCGAGTGCGGCGAGCGTCATGACGTCAGCTCCACGGACGGTACGGATTCTGGGGCGTTCTCACCACTGCAGCGGGCTCCCGGCGGTGCGGCGCGGTTCGCCCACTCCATGACCGACCACGGCGGGCGCAGTTCGGCGAGCGATCCGATGGACAGGGGCCGGAGTCCCGCCATGTCCCGCGCCTCGGCGTGCCGGGAGAAGACCCGCTCCGCGTAACGGTGACCGGTGTCGGCGCCGAGGACGAGGTGGAGGCGTTCGGGATGCCTGGCGGCCTCCCACGACGCGACGAGATGCGCTGCGCCCGTGGACAGACCCGCGAACACCGCGTGCTGCCGCAGCAGACCGACGGCACCCGCCATCGCGTGCCGGAAGTCAAGCCAGTGCACGGTGTCGTACAGCTCGTGGCGGACGTTCCGGAAGGGGATGGAACTGCCGATACCGGCGATGATCGCGTCCGGGTCACTGAACTGCTCGCTGCCGAACGTGACGCTGCCGAACGGCTGGACGCCCACCAGGCGCACCGCCCGCCCCGACGCCCGCAGGGCCTGCGCGAGACCGCCGGTGGACGCCCCCGTGCCCACGGCGCCCACGACGGTCACCGGCCCCTCGGGCAGCGCCCCGGAGACGAGATCGGCGCAGTCCCGGTACCCCTCGTAGTGGACGGCGTCGTGGTACTGCCGCATCCAGTGGAAGTCCGGACGGTCGGCGAGGAGCCCGCGCACATGGCGCACCCGGCGTTCCTGGTCCAGGAGGAGGCTCTGCGAAGGGGGCATCTGGTCGACCGTGGCGCCCAGGATCTCCAACTGGGCGCGCATCACCGAGTCGACCGTCGTGGACGCCACGATGTGGCACCGCAGACCGTAGCGGTGACAGGCCATGGCGAGGGCGAGCGCGTAGATGCCGCTCGAACTGTCGATCAGCGTCTGGCCCGGCACGATCCGCCCCCGCCGCAGCAGCGAGCGGACGGCGCCGAGCGCCGCGTACACCTTCATCGTCTCGAAACGGGCGAGCACGACATTGCCGTCCAGCCGGACGAGGTCGGGCGCCTTGATGGCGTCGGTGATGTGCTCATGGACGCCCGGTGCTCCGGAACGCGCGTCCGTGGTGGGAGGGCTCGCCTCCGCGCGGGGGCTCACTTGCGCCGCCCGCGGACGATCAGGCGCTTCGACAGGTGGTCGTAGTCCGATCCGTCGAAGCCCCCGAAGCAGTCGACATCCGTGAACCCGGCGGTCTCGAACAGCGCGTGCAGTTCGGCGGCGCTGTAGAGCCAGGACGTCAGCGATGCCGTACGGGCCGAGGCGCCGCGCACCAGCGTCCAGTCGGTCCGCAGCCGCCGCCAGCTGTCGAGGACGGTGTCCCGCTGGACGACGTACGAACCGTCCGGCAGGTCCACGGCCTGCGGGCGCCCGATCCAGCCGGCCAGTACCTCCTTGCCCATGACGTCCACCAGGAGCTGCCCGCCGGGGGCGAGGCTCTGCCAGGCGTTGCGCAGCACCCGCAGGTTGTCGTCCGGGTCGTCGAAGTACCCGAAGGACGTGAACACGTTGAGTACGACGTCGAACGCCCCCGGAGCCGTGTACGTCAGCATGTCGGCCCGCTCCAGCCGGACTTCGGCCCCCGCCTGCTCGCAGGCGCTCCGCGCCCGGCCGAGCATCGACGGCGAGAGGTCGACGCCCGTGACGACGTGGCCGCGGCGGGCCAGCGGCACCAGGAAGAGTCCCGGGCCGCAGCAGAGATCGAGCACCCGGCAGCCCGGCGGGAAGTCCAGCAGGGGCGAGGACTCCACCAGCGCAGCCGCGGAGGCGGTGCGGTCGGCGGAGAACATCGTGGGTGCGAAGTCGGACCACAGGGAGTCGTCCTCGTACCAGTGCATGCCTGTCGGCCTCCTCCTGGGCCGCACGGGCCCCTGATACCGCTCGTGTCACGGTGCTTCGTCCCAGTAGTCGGTGGACTCCGGCACCTGGTTCCCGGAGATCACGACGGAGGACGAGACCGGTGGCCCGTGGCGCGGTCCCTGGAGCCGCGCGTGGTCAGTGGCCGACGAGCCGTACTTCGGTGGCCTTGATGCCGGCGAACACGGCGCTGCCCTCGCGCAGGCCCAGTTCCGCTGCGGCCGCAGGGGTGATCTCCCCGACGAGTCCGGGCACCCCCTCGCAGTCGACGAGAATCCGCAGACGGCTGCCGAGCGCGGTGATCTCCCGGACGGTGCCGGGGTAGACGTTGCGCGGGCTGCCCTCCGGAGGGTTCCGGTGCAGCGACACCGCTTCGGGGGCGATGACGGCGAGGGCGTCGGTGCCGGGCGCAAGGGGTTCCGCGGCCACGAGATGCGCGCCGCCGCTCAGCGCGAGGCCGTCGGAGGTGGCGGTCCCCGTCCAGGCGTTGCTGCCGAGCATCCGGGCGACCCACGGCGAGCGCGGATGCCGGGTGACCTCGGCCGGCGGGGCGTACTGGATCATGCGGCCGTCCTCCAGCACCAGGACCCGGTCGGCCAGTGCGACCGCTTCCACCGGGTCGTGGGTGACGATCAGACAGACCCCGGCGAAGCCGTCGAGATGGGCCCGCAGGGTGTGGCGGACCTGGGCGCGGGTGGTCTGGTCGAGGGCGGCGAGCGGTTCGTCCAGGAGCAGCAGACGGGGGCGGGCGGCGAGGCAGCGGGCCAGGGCGACCCGGCCCGCCTGACCGCCGGAGAGCTGGGCGGGGCGGCGCTGGGCGAGGTGGCCCACACCGAGCCGGTCGAGCCACCGCTGCGCCTCGCGCCGTGCCTCGGCACGGGGTACGCCGTGGGCGCGCAGCCCGTACGCCGTGTTGGTCAGGGCGCTGAGGTGCGGGAAGAGCGCGCCGTCCTGGGGGACCCAGGCGACGCCCCGGTGATGCGGTGCCAGTCCGGTGACGTCGGTGTCGCCGAGGCGGAGTTCCGCGTGGGCCCTCGGAGTGAGGCCGAGCAGGGCGCGCAGGAGGGTGGTCTTGCCCGCCCCGTTCGGACCGACGACGGCGATGGTGGTGCCGGGTGCGGCGTCCAGGGTCAGCTGATCGAAGCCGGTGACCACCGCGTGGAGCGGCCACCGCTGCTCGGGGAGTTCCTGCTCCGCGGGTACGGGGACCGGCGGCTCCGCCGGGGGCCGTGTGGCGTCGTCGGCCGGATTCCGCACCTCGCGGACCCGGCCTCCCGTTCCGCCGGTCCAGCGGCCCCGCAGGGCGACGAGGACGGCCATGGCGATGGCCAGCAGGAGCAGGGACACCGAGGTCGCGGCCTCCGGCGAGTCCTGGAGCAGCAGATAGACCTGGAGGGGCAGGGTCTGGGTGGTGCCGGGCAGATTTCCCGCGAAGGTGATGGTCGCGCCGAACTCACCCAGCGCCCGCGCCCAGGTGAGCGCCGCGCCCGCGGCGAGCCCGGGGGCGACCATCGGCAGCGTGACGGTCCAGAAGACCCGCAAGGGGGAGGCCCCGAGGGACCCGGCGGTCTCCTCGTAACGGGGACGCAGCCCGGCGAGCGCGCCTTCGAGACTGATGACGAGAAACGGCATCGCGACGAACGTGGCGGCCAGCACCGCACCCGAGGTGTGGAACGGCAGCGTGATGCCGAACGTGTCCTCCAGCCACGGCCCGAGCAGCCCCCGCCGCCCGAAGGCCAGCAGCAGGGCCACGCCCCCGACCGTCGGCGGAAGCACCATCGGCAGCAGCACGAGCGAGCGGACCAGGGCCTTGCCGGGGAACTCGACACGGGCCAGCAGCCAGGCCAGCGGCACACCGAGGATGAGGGAGAGACCCAGCGCCCAGAACGAGACCAGCAGGGACAGCCGCAGCGCCTCGGTGACGCCGGGGCTCGTCAGATGCGTACCGAGGTCGCGCCAGGACGTACGCGCCAGGATGCCGACCAGGGGCATGAGCAGGAACGCGATCGCGACCATCGCGGGCACGGCCAGGGCCAGGGGAGTACGGGCGCCGGTGGTCCGGCGGCGGCGAAGGCGTCTCATCGGCGGTTCCTGAACTGGGGCGGGGCCAAGGGGGGACGGCCCGGGGACGGGCACGCGGATCGCCCCCCGGGAGCCGCGCGGTTACGGCTGCTGGAACCCCGCGTCCTGGAGGATCTTCTGTGCCTCGGGCCCGCCGAGCCACTTCACGAACGCCGTCGCGGCCTCCGCGTTCTCCGACTGCCGCAGGGTGGCCGCCGGGTAGGAGGCGACGGCGTTCTGCGCGTCGGGGATGTCGACCGCGTCGACCCGGTCCGCGTCCGAGGCGGCGTCGGTCTTGTAGACGAGGCCCGCGTCCGCCTCGCCGAGCGCGACCTTGCTGAGGACCGCGCGGACGTCCGCCTCCTGCGAGACCGGCTTCACGGTGAGCTTCTGGGCGTCCAGGATCTGCTTGCTGTAGCGGCCGACGGGGACCTCCGGTGCGGCGAGGACCACTTTCAGTCCGCTGCGGGCCAGGTCCTCCAGGCCCTCGATCTTCTCCGGGTTGCCTTCGCCGGTGGCGATGACCAGCCGGTTCTTCGCGATCACGGTGGGCGTGCCCGTCTCGGACGCCAGCCCGTCCATGGTCTTCGTGTCGGCGGTGACCAGGGCATCCGCCGGGGCGCCCTGCTCGACCTGGGCGGCGAGCTCCTGGGAGCCGGCGAAGGAGAAGGTCACCTTCGTGCCGGGGTGCTCCTTCTCGTACGCCGCGCCCGCCGTCGCGAACACGTCGGTGAGGGAGGCCGCGGCAAGGACGGTGAGTCTCGTTTCCGGAGCCCCGGAGGCACTGTCCTCGCTCCCGCCGTCGCTGCCGCAGGCGGCGAGCGGAACGAGCAGGGCGGCGGTCAGCGCGGTCACGACGAGACGGCGTCCGGTGATGGCGGGTGGCATGGGCGGGGGACTCCTCGGGTACACGTCGGACGGCCGGCAGCCGGCCGGCTCAAGTGCGGTCGATGTGCACGCTGGTCGACTTCACACGGGCGGTGGCCCGCATACCGACGGCCAGTCCGAGTTCCTCGACGGCCTCGCGGGTCAGGAGCGAGACGACCCGGTGGGGCCCTGCCTGGATCTCGACCTGGGCCGCGACATCGCCGAGTCTGACGGCGGTGACGATGCCCGGGAACGCGTTGCGCGCGGAAGTGAAGGAGGGGTCCTCCTCCTCGCTCCCGGGCCGGCCCACCTCGACGGCGAGAGCCGCGAGGTCACGCCCGTCGATGAGACGCCGCCCGGCCTCGTCCCGGTGGGTGGCCACTCGCCCGGCATCGGCCCAGCGCCGGGCGGTGTCGGGACTGACGCCGAGCAGGCGGGCGGCCTGGCCGATGGTGTAGGACTGCATGTGCGACAAGATATTCGGATTCATCTCGCACGTGCAATGGATATCGCCGAGTTTTGGAGCACCTGCGGAATCGGCTGGAGGATGATCCAAAGTGACCTCCGTGCACGCAGGTGGCCGGTGTCGGCGTGGCCGCGTCGTGGAGGTGCGCGTGGACTCACCGACGTACGAGACGCCGTCGTACGCGGAGGCGGACCTGCTGCACGCCACGGGCCGTGGACGGTGAGGACGGCACCTCACGGCGTTCGCGGTCAGCAGCCGCCGCCGCCGGGGCCGGAGCGGGCTGAACCCGGCGCCCCGTACAGCGTCGACGGGGCCATGCTCACGGACGGTCGGCTGCGGGCGGTCCTGCCACCGCTGTCCTGGAACGTCACACGTCCCGGCCGCTGAGCCGCCCACCGGGTGGCCCCCGGCGTCCCCGCGCCGTCAGGCGCCGTACAGCACGTCCCGCAGGAAGGTGTTGGTGAACGTGGCCGACGGGTCCAGCTCGCGGGCCAGCGCCTCGAAGTCCGTCATCCGCGGATACCGCCCCCTCAGCACGTCCGGGCGGACGGTGAACACCTTCCCCCAGTGCGGACGCGGGGCGAACGGGGCGAGGCGCTCCTCCAGGATTGCCAGCACGGGCAGTACGTCCGCGGTCTCCGGCACCCAGGTGAAATGCAGGCCGACCGTGTCGCGGCCGTGGGCGGGGCTCAGCCACTGCTCGTCCCCGGCCATCGTGCGCACCTCGCAGACCTGGAGCACGGGCGCGATGACCTCCCGCATCCCGTCCAGCACGCTCAGAGCCGCCACCGCGTCCGTACGGGCCACCAGGTACTCGGACTGCAGCTCCGCACCGGCGCTCGGGGTGAACTCCGCACGGAAATGCGGCAGTCGCTCATGGGCGGGACCGGGCACGCCCAGCTGCGGGGTGCAGTTGACCGCGGGCATCCCCGGCACCGGATGGACCTGCTTCACCGCGGGTGCCGCCCACGGGAAGTCGGGCCGCGGCTCGCCCGCACGGCACTTGAGCCACACCTGCCCGAAGGACGGCTCCCGCCACCGGGTGAACAGACTCACGCTGTAACCGGCCGACGTGATCGCGTCGAAGTGCGCCAGCGCGTCGGAGAGGTCGAGGTCCGTGTGGACGTACTGACGCACGTCGAATCCCGGCACCAGGTCCAGCGTCAGCGAGGTCACCGCACCGAGCGCGCCCAGCGCGACGACGGCGCCGCCGAAGCGCTCGCCGTCCTTGTCACGGCTCAGTGTCAGCAGCTCACCGTCGGCGGTGACCAGTTCCACCTCTCGGACCGCGCTCGCCAGCGCCCCGTTCGCATCGCCCGAACCGTGCGTACCGGTCGCCACGGAACCGGCGACGGAAATGTGCGGCAACGAGGCCATGTTGTGCAGGGCGAGCCCCTGGGCGTGCACCCGTCGCGCGAGCTCGGCGTAACGGACCCCGCCCGCCACCCGCACCCTGCGCGCCGCCGTGTCGACGTCCACGGCCGGCGGCAGCCCGGCCAGCGACACGAGCACGTCGTCGCTGTCGGCGATCGTGTTGAACGAGTGCCCACTGCCCAGCACCCGCACGCGCCGCCCGTCCGCGACGACGCGCCGCAGCTCGTCGAGCGAGGCGGGGCGCAGCACTTCACGGGCGGTGAAACCGACGTTGCCCGCCCAGTTCGTCACGGCTGTCCGCAGGCCGTCCGTCGTCATCGTGTCTCTCCCCTGCCCTGGTCCCGCAACGGTCGCCGGCTAGCCCGCCGACTCACCCGCGTGCGGGCTGAGCACTCCGGCCGACACCAGCACGAACAGCAGGATGCCCAGCAGCACGCGGTAGATGACGAACGGCATGAAGCTCTTGGTGGTAATGAACTTCATGAACCAGTTCAAGTCGAGGTCCTGGGCGGCCTTGACCTGCTGTTTCCACCACTCATCAAGATCGAATGGGAGAGCAGTGGGAGATGGCACTTTCCAGTGCTCTCCCTCGCTGGCCACGAAGCGCAGCCACCTGGTTTGCAGCGAATCGGCAATCTCCTGCTGCATGGTCAGGGAAACGTGCGAGTTGTCGGTCCGTCGATGACGTCCGTGCGGCCCGCGAGCTTGTGTTTGCCCGAGTAGAACGGTCGGTCGACGGCGATACGGTCGGCCCCGGCCGCATGATCCGGCAGGGGCGCTCTACCAAGAAGCCTTCGACGTCGTACGAGCCCAGGCAACCACCCGACGGTGCGACGTCATGTTCACCGGCAGCGGAGGAGACGAGGTCAACGCCCACCACTCCAGGACCGATGCGGGGAACTGCCGACGCCGGAACCCGGCCGGAACGTCCGGGCGAAGGCAGTGCTGGTGGTTTCGGAGACGGATCCGAGGGCTACGGGCGCGCCGGTGAGGTAGCTGGCCACGTCGGCGAACGCCGCGGACCGGCCGTGGGGAACGTTGAGACCGTTCGCGCAGCGGCGGGCGGCATCAAGGTCGCCGAACGCGGCGTGTGCGACGGCCACAGCTGCGGTCGGCAGTTCCCACGGCGGCACGTTCGTCCTGCTCTCCTCCCACCCTGTCAGTGTCTGCCCGGCCTGCTCGCGTTGCCCGGGGGTATTAAGGAGGAGCAGGACGAGGGTGTCCTCCGCATCCAGCGGTGTGCGTGTGTCCTTCAGCTGTTCCCATGTGCGTTCGGCGGCGTCGCGGAGGCGTTCGGCGCAGGCCGCATCCGTGTCCTGGAGAGCGGTGAGGAGTTCGGCAAGATCGGCGATGCGCCCGCCCGGCCCCCGCGGGGAGGTGCTGGCCAGGAGCAGTTCCCGCTGGTGGCCGATGATGTCGGCTGCGGCGGCCGGGGCGTGGGAGCGCAGCCCGGCCGCCACGGCGACGAGCGCGCGTTGGCTCCGGTCGCTGCCCGGGCCGTTGGTGTCCTGCACGAGGGAACGGGCTCGCGGGCCTCGCCGGCATACGCCAGGGCTTGTGCGTCGGCCCCCGCATCGCTGACGTCGCGGCCGGGCGTGCCGTCGCGGACGGAGAGGTTCGGCGGCGTGGGGGGAGGCTTCGAGTGATTCCAGGGCCTGGAGCAGCTGGCGGCTCGCCTCCTCGTGCCGGTTGTGCTGCGCGAGGTGGCAGGCCTGCTCGGCCAGTGCTTCCCCGGAGGGGTGCTCGACCGGGGAGCGGTGGTCCGCGGCGATCACTGTGTACGCTCCGTCGCGTACGTCCCTGCCGAGGAAGGTGTGCCGTGTGTCGGGCACGCAGGTCAGGAGGTGGCGTGCGTCGTCTGTGGAGCCGGTGTCCACCAGGGCGCGTGTAACGCTCGTGAGCATCGGGGCCAGGAGGAAGGCGAGGTTCTGCGCGTCGTCGTAGGCAAGAGCGTCGGGGTCGCCCAGCGCACTCTCAAGGCGCCGGGCTGCCTGCCGGGCCAGCGCATGCGCGTGATCCGGGCGGTCGTTGGCCAGGGCAAAGGCCGTCGCGGCGTCGACCAGGCAGGACAGGGGGCGGCGGGGAACTCGTCGGCGTAGCGGACGATCCGGTCGTGCAGCCGTGCGGCGTGCGGGCCCGCGGCCGCGACAGCGGCCCAGGCCGTCACGGGGTGCTCGGATCGGCCGTGGAGCCGGAAGAAACGTCGTCGGCCAGCCGTTCTGCTCGCTCAAGCAACTCCGCTGCCAGTTTCGGGGCATGGTATTGGGCGGCGAGAGAGGCCTGCCGTCGCCTCACAGCTCGAGGTCACGTTGCCGTACGGGGTCGGAGCGCGCCGTGAGCTGAGCAGGTCACCTCCTTGCTCAAGGTCACCGACGGCATACAGGGCCACTGCGGCTTCCGCGGTCGCGGATCACCTGATCTGCCGACCCGACGACTCCCTGCCGTGCCCCTGGCGAGGCCGGGCTGCACGCCACCGGGCGATTCTGATGAGGTGGCGTGCCGACCGTCCGCGTAGCGCTCAGTCAGCTGATTACCAGCGTCCGCATATGAGTTCGGCGAGACCCCTCCGGGAACCCTCTACCGTGAGAGGGCGAAACGGAGCCGCATTCTCGTGCTGACGAGCTCGTAACCAGCCAGGCCTGGTGCGCCGAAGGGATTAGGGAGCGGGGTGATTCGGCGGCGAGTGCGGTCCAGGACGTCGGAGACGTACACGATGATGTACGTCTCGTCCGGGCCCAGGTGAGAGGCCCGTTCCACCTCGGAGTCTCCGAGGATGAACTCGCCGCTGTTGCCGACCGAGGCCTTGACCTCGTACAGGTACGTCCGGTCTCCGTCGTGGATGCGGAAGTCGTAGCCCAGCCTGTCGTCCCCCAGTCCGCCAGCGATGACATGGGAACGCAGGCTGGATTTCCAGGAGGTCTCTTCGGGGACATCGAACTGCTGACGCAGCCAGGCGCCGACGACCGCCTCACCGGCGAGACCGATGGCTGTGGTCTTGTCCTGGTCGGTGGTGGGCGCGCGGTAGCCTCCGGATCCGCCGCCCGACCCCGGTGTTCTGCGGGTTCTGCCAACGGCCGGGGCCAGGGCTCCCGTCGGCTGGGCGGGCGTGGCCAGTTGCTCAGCGGTCAGGTCGCCGGCGACCGCCTGGGCAAGTTCCCTCAGTTCGTCCGGCTCGGTAGGCAGGGGCTGCCCGTTGAGCAGGATGTGCGGTCCCGGTCCCCCCGCAGGCGGGGTGGACCCGGAGGGTGAGCTGCTACCGGAACGCTGCCTGGGCAACGACACGTGGGGAGTATCCAGGCCCAGTTCGGCGCGACGGTCCGTCGCGGGCATCCCGTCGGGCCAGTAGCCGTGGCCCTTCAGCCAGCCGATGAGGACCGAAGAGGTGAGGGCCTCGAAATCGAGCAGGCCCTCCTCGTCCAGCTCCTGGACGAGGTCGGCGGCACCCGGCAGGGAGAGAGCCGATGCGGAGCCTGCGCGTCGCGTCCACTCCTCGATGAGGCCCCGTAGCCTCGGCAGTGATCGGTGGACCGCGCCGATGGACGTCTCGCGGACCTCCTCCAGGGGGCGCAGGGTGATCTGCCGACGGGCAGGAGCCGGAAGTCGGGCCGCGGCCCAGGCGTCCGCGTGGAACTGGAGCAGCTCGGGGGACAGGTCCCACCGGGTCGTGTGCCACAGGGGGTCGGGCTCGAACCCCGGCAGCGAGCGCAGCCTCAGGTATCCGGCGAGGGAGCGGCCCGACCGGTGCACGCCGGCGTGGGCGTCGCGGACCCGCGCGGCGAGGGCCGGCTGGTTCCGTTGCAGCCACGCCTCGAACTGCTGCCGGTGCCTGGCCTGGTGGTCGAGCGTCGGCAGCCCCAGCGTCCGCCACGCCTGGTTGGCGTCGGCCAGCGAGACGGACAGCTCGGTCAGTTGCCGCTGCCGGTCGTCATCGTCGAGCAGCCGCAGCAGCAGGTCCGCACGGTGGTGATCGAGCTTGCCGGCAAGCCAGTCTCGCAGTTCGGTACGGCCGTGGAAGCTCTCCAGGCTCCGCTGCAGCTCCTCCGCGAGATCGATGTCGACGCAGGCGAGGAGGGGGACGAGCAGGGCGCTGCCGGAGCGCCGTGAGGCTCGGTCCGCGAGGACGAGTTCCAGCCTTCGCAGGGGCACGTCGAGCGCGGCCGCGATCTGCTCGTCGTCGATCTCCTCCGTCTGCGGGCACCGATCCTGTAGCTCGATGAGTGCCGCGCGCAAACCCTTGGCCAGGTAGGGCGCGCCGACGAGACCGGCGAGCCCCGTCGCCGCGTTCCGCAGCAGCCGCCACTTCGTGGGCTCTCCCGTGTGCAGGATGACGAGGCAGGGCCGAGTCGGGTCCTGGTGCAGGAGCGAGTGATCGGCGGCCGATTCTTCGACCCTGTGCCCGGCAATCCAGACGACGGCCTCGCGCGCCACGGTGAACTCGCACGCCTGCAGGCGCCGGAGTACTTCCGGCAGCGCTACGGGGTCCGGGCGCGAGGGCCTTTCCTCATCGAGCTCCACCGCCGCTGCCACGAACGTGCGCAGCCATGACCCCGCGTACGCCAGCAGTGATTCGCGCGGCGCCCGGCCCAGGGGCAGGACCCCTGCGCGGATGTCGGTGTCGGCCTTGCTTGCGCGGCGGACGGCGAATCCCCCTCGCGCCTTCAGGTACTTGTGGATCCGCAGGCCGAGAGTTCTGTCCTCGACCGGCAGGAGGGGAACCGGGACGCGTTCGAGGAGCTTCTGGTTCTGTGCCCCCTGCGGGTCGGGTACGTAGACGGTCTCGCCCTCCGGCACGCTCCGATGAGTCTCCAGTGCCCCGGCCCGTGCGACAAGAAGGAGGTCCGGCGCGGCCGGGGAGATTGCGGCGCCCTCCGGTGCGGAGAGCACTTCGGACCAGGCCTGCTCGTATGCTCGGCTCAGCGCGTACCGGTGAATCCCTTGGCGAAGGTACCCGTGCTCCTCCACGAGGGCGGGGAGATGACGGAGCCGCTCGGATGCGGTCCGCAGATCATCCCAGGCGCGGATGCCTAGCAGACGCAACCGGTCGGGCACCCCCGCGGACTGCCGCCGGCGCAGTGCAGGGGGAACTACGGTTAGGTAGTCGGGTGGAGTCTCGTGGGAGTACCACCACCATGCTGTCGCGGCCGGGGCGAAGGTGACCCCGCCTCCGTGGGCAGGCATCTGGGGGATCCAGGGTGCCTGGGCGAGGAAGGCCGATAGCGGCGTCGGCCACGGAGTGCCGTGGCCGTCTGACACGGGACGGACGAACCTCGTCTCGAGATCACTGTCCCGCCAGGTTCCAAGACCGTGCACGATGAGTTCCGCGTACAACCGGCGGCTCTGCTCATCGAACTCGGCGTAGTCGTACTGGCCGGGGAGCACGGGCAGCGCCTTGCGGGACGGGTGGTATTCGACGGTGGCGTGGGCGACGGGCCGTCGATTGGGCCAGTGCACGGCGGTGTCACGCCACTGCTTCGGGAAGTCGCCGCCCGCGTCCTTGTGCCACATGCCGGAGAACCATCCCGGCGTGTTGAGGCCCTCCCCTCTGACGCCGCCCGAGAACGCCTCGTAGCGCGGCCGCAGGCCATGGCGTACGCCATGGCGTTCAAGGAACTGCAGCATGGTCTGGGGAGTCAGGCCCGATTCCCCGCAGATTTCCTCGGGTGTCAGCAGGAGCCGGCCGGCGGTCGTCGCCAGTACGGGGATGCCTAGGACACCATCCAGGAAGCGGGTCAGGGTGTCGTCCACCGAACGGTGGTCTCCGGGCCAGCCGGGCCCGAACATG
Organism: Streptomyces sp. NPDC058620; assembly: GCF_042717135.1. NCBI lineage: Bacteria > Bacillati > Actinomycetota > Actinomycetes > Kitasatosporales > Streptomycetaceae > Streptomyces > Streptomyces sp. NPDC058620. The sequence continues at coordinate 5,431 of NZ_JBHXQO010000035.1, read as the reverse complement.
GCCCGGGTCGCCTCCAGCCAGCCACCGCGGGTCGGTACGCGCAGTCCCTGCGGTGCGGGTGCCCTACGGCCGGCTCGCTCCAGCGCGGTCGATACCGAGCAGAGGTACCACAGGCACTGGAACCGCAGGCCCTCGTCCTGGCCGTTGGCTCCCATGGCCGCCGTGACCACACGGAGAACGGCCTCGGACCCGTACTCCTGGACCAGGCGCTCGGACTGCAGCCAGCGCCGCCCCGAGGCCCGGCGCTTGGCGCGCTTCCCGGACCAGTCAACCGACTCGTGGACAAAGAAGACGTGATCGGCAAGCCCTGCGGGCATGGCCGGGAGGGCGGACGCGGAATCGGCGCCTCGATCCAGGAAGACGTTCTCGGCGCCGGCGGGAGCAAGGGTCATCGCGGAACTGAGGATGATTTCCTTGCCGTTCAGAGCCAAGGCATTCGGGAAGCAGACGGACAGGTCGTAGTAGAAGTCGGCCCACCAGCCCGGGTCGAGCGGATCCTTGAGGGTCCTCTGCGCCAGCCTCTCGGCCCACTCGGCAACCTGATCCGGTCCCGGGGTGAGGCCAAGCCGGCGCGCGTCGGCCAGCACGGTGAGGCGAAGCAGCCGGGCAGGGTGGAGCCCGGGGTCGATGAGGTCTTCCAGGCCGGTGGCGGCGAGGGCCTCCGGGGTGAACACCTTCGCGGTGTCCTGGCCGGCCCACAGGTATCCGTACCCGACGGAGGTACTCCCGCCGGCCGGGGCGAGCACCGGCATGAACGGCACATGGTCCAGGTCGTGGCCGAGCGCGTCGAACGCCGCTTCCAGCCGCTCCACCTGGTCCGGGCTCCAGCACATCAGATCCGTCAGCGCCCCCGCCGGCAGCGGGAGACGCCCCCGGCCGCCGAGCAAGACCGCACGAGCGCAGGCCGTCGCGAGGGTGTCCAGCAGAAGGTCGTTCCAGGGCATAGCCTCGTTGAAGGACCGTCGGTTCAGTTCGGCGAAGAACGGCGCGTTGACGAAGCCGTTGAGCGGCGCGGAGATCTGCTCCCCCATGGGGAGGAACGTGTAGAGTCGGCCGCGGTCCAGCGGATCGCCGACCGGAACGGCCACGCTGACCTCGGCCTTCTTCGCCCACACCGCCCAGTCAGGGCGCATGGTCCCCTCCTCGACGGAGGTTGCGATAGCCGTCCGGGCCAGCTGCTCGTCGACCTTCGCCCGCACCAGGATCAGGCGCATCCCCCGCCGCAGTGTGACCTCTTGGACCGTGAGGCCCTGGTAGCGGTAGAGCTGGCGAACCGTGCGGTCGTAGCTCTTGCGCTGAGTCCTGCCCGCCGTCCTGCGGCCGAGGGTCACCCGTTCCAAACGGTCCAGGAAGAGCTCGAAGGGTGCCGCGTCGTCCATCAGCTCACCGAGCTGATCCCGGGCGGCCTTGGCCGCTTCCGGCGAGCGCAGCGGAAGCCGGACGACGGTGACGAAACCCCGCCGCCCGAAGCGCTGGGTGGCCTCCGGCACTTCGTCCAAGGGGACCGGCACTTTGAGCCGGAAGAGGTTGGCTTCCAGGTAGGCAGCCAGGCCTTCCTGACCGGGATCGACTTGACGGGCCAGCCAGGCGAAGTCGCCGGGCAGGGCGAAGCGGAAGCAGAAGCCGTCGAAAGTCTTCGAACCCGCCCGGGACACGCTGTACAGCTCGGGTGACTCGGTGAGTTGGAGAACGCTTTTGAAGCCGACGCCTTTGTGCCCGATGCCCTCGTCGGGGCGCTTGCGGGAGAGGCCGATGTTGCACAGGTCGATGAAGTCCCCTGTACCCAAGGGCCTTCCGCCGTTGGCGACGTACAGGGTGCCGTGCTCGCCCTCGTCTTCGTCGAGGAGGATCTCGAGGCGCCCGTCGAGGGCACGTGAGGGGTGCGCGTCGTGGGCGTTCTGCAACAGCTCGATCAGAACTCGCCCTTGGTACTCGGGCACGATGATCGTCTCAGCGACGGATTTGAGTTCCTGGGCCGACTCCCGGCCGTCCTGCCAGTCTCGCAGGCAGCCACGGGTCTCCATGAGCGCCCGGTCCATGACCGTTTTGCGCCACGCGGCGGACTTCCGAGACCGCGCATCCGCGGACCGACTATGTTTAGCACCCGTCACGCCGTACCCCCCGAGACAACCGCAAGATGATCTTATCAGCGGGTAAGGGGCTTGGCGGGGCCATCCTGCCTGCGTGGCCACGGAGGAGACTTCGGTGCCCCCTCGCTGTGCAACTTCACAGATCCATGCAGGTGATTACCGGGCGGCGCTGGCTGCCGATTGCGCGATCTCACTGAAGGCGCTACCCAGCGTCGAGCGCCGCTCCCACGCCCTCCTCACCTGCGCCGGGGTCGGATGTGAGGCGGCCGTGGAGGTCCGCGCGGGCATGAACGGGCCCTCTCGCTTCGGCGATGGCGTGGCAGTGCAGGTTGAGTAGACCCCGGCCCAGGGAGAGCTCTCCCGGCCGGAGTCTGGTCTCGGTGCGGCGGGATCAGGCGCGGGTGAACCAGCGCGCCTGTTCGGCGTCGGTGACGATGCCGCGGTGGTGGTCGAGTTTGAGCTGCGCGAGGTGGGCGTAGTGCTCGACCACGCCCCTCCCGAACACCTCTTGGGTGACGGGGCTGTGCCGGAACGCGGATCGGGCCTGATCGAGGGTGAGGGGCAGGAGAGCCGCGTTGGTGGCCTCGTGGGCGTTGGAAGTGCAGGGCGTCGGCGGGGTGAGCTGCCGCTTGATGCCATAAGTCACCGAAGCGAGCGCCGCGGAGAGAGCGAGGGACGGGGAGCTGACGTTCGGCGCATACAACGGGGCACCCCCGGCAGCGCCGTTAGCAGCCCGGCGATGGCCTGCTCGCCGATCTCGGACAGCCGTCCGGTCAGATCAGTGATCATCGGGTTGCTGCTGCGGGCCCAGGTCCCTCCACAGACCGGCAGGACCCCCTTCATATTCGTCACTGTGACGTGAATTTGCCTGAACCAGGCTGCTTTCTAAATTGGCTCTGCGATGCTGGAGGCCGATCGAGAGGGGCCGCAGCGATGCAGTGGAAGATCCACGGTGAACGTCCGATCTACGAAAACAAGTGGGTGAACCTGTGGCTCACCGACATCGAGACGCCGGATGGGCACCGCTGGGAACACCACGTCGTCAAGCTCCGCCACCTGGCCGTGGCCGCTGTCATCAACGACCGCCAAGAGGTCCTGATGATGTGGCGCCACCGCTTCATCACGGACGCGTGGGCCTGGGAGCTGCCCATGGGCCTGGTCGAGGCGGACGAGACGCCCGGCGAGGCTGCCGCCCGTGAAGTCCTCGAAGAGACCGGCTGGCGGTCGCGCCCGTTGAAGCCGCTGATCTACGCCGAACCGGCGAACGGCATCACCGACTCCCAGCACCACCTGTTCCGCGCCGACGGAGCCACGTACGACGGGCCGCCGACCGAGAAGAACGAGTCGGACCGGATCGAGTGGATCCCCCTGTCGAACATCCGGGGCATGATCGACCGCCGCGAGATCGTCAGCAGCGGCTCCCTCGTCGGCCTGCTCTACGTCCTGATGGACGAAGGGGTTCGCTGACCCTGCGGGGGAAGCATCGCTCGTAGGCGTGCCTCGAAGGCGACCGCGGCCGGCACCTCGCGATACGGCGCAAGCTGTTCGTAGAACTCGCGAAGGTGCCCGGTCACCCGCTCCGACGACACGGCTGCTGCGGGCACCAGTGCGTCGATCGCCGTGTGGCACGCCTGGTCGAGCTTGCCCCGCTGGAGCTGCGTACGGGCCAACCAGAAGGCGTGAAACGCCCTACCGCGCTGGTTCGCGGGGTCCTCCCGCTCCAGCGCATCCGCGATCAACGGTTCGGCGATCGCCGCCTCGCCAAGACGACCGTGCGCGATGCCCGTGTCCACGATGAGTTTCGGCTCGTCGAAGTACGTCACCCATGCCGGGTCCGGGTCATCTGCCTTGATCCGGTCGTACTGACTGTGCGCCTCGGAGATTGCGGTGTGGGTTGCTGTCCGGTCACCAAAGGTCGCGTGGGCGAATGCCTCACGCATGGCCAGCATGGCTCGTACTCTCGGCGTCGTGCCGATGGCTGCTCGGGCCTGGTCTTGGGCGGCAGACACCAGCGCGAGCGCGTCCGCTGGTTTGTCCTGGTAGGTCGCTTGCAGGCTCATGCAGGCCAGGACGTTGGCCATGAATGGGTGGTCGTCAATCTCTCTTGCGAGTTGCAGAGCTTCCGAGAAGTACGCGCGGGCCTGGTGGTACTGCCGGGCATCGAAGTACGTCCACCCGGTCAACCGCGCCAGCTCCGCCGCGATGCCGTACAGGCCGTGCTGGATCGACGTGGGCCGCTGGTCCTTCAGCAGCCCTTCGACATATCGCAGCTGGCCGACGACAGCAGGTCGAAGCGCCTCGCCCCCGTGCTCGTCATCGCGACGCCAGTAGTCCTCGATCGAGGAACGCAGAGCGTGCAGTGTGGATGGGCTCGGGTTGGTTCCGGCGGCCAGGGCCAGGATGCTGTCCACCTCCACGCCCGGTAAGGCGCTGAGGAGCTTCGGCTCAACGGCCACGTGACCGAACTCCGACCGTTCCCGCTCGGCCAGGGCCAAGACAGCCGGCGTCTCCCACGTGCGGCGGGCAAGCCCGAGCATGTGCCTCGGGATACGCAATCCATCAGCGATCCGCTCGATCACTTCCATGTGGAGGAGCTGCCGCTGACCCGCGATCACCTCACCCACTCGACTCGGCGTCAGCTCGCACTGACGCGCGATCATCGACGGGTAAATGCCTGCCCGAGTCTTGACCAGGTGAAAGACCCTCGCGAAGTCGCGCACGCGGCACGCGTCGATCATCTCGGGCTCGGTGAGCAGACTTACTGGTAGTTCCTTCGTACGACGTGTCTCGGGCATCGGGCACGCTCCGGAGGAAGACTACGGATCGCTTCAAGTTCTCAACCGACCGTGATGTTACCCAAGTTGGGTAATCCGCTGGGCCTTTCTGGCTCGCTGTCCTGATCGCGATCCTTCTGGACATGGCGAAGCGACCGAGGACGACCGCCTTGAACGATTCGGCGGGCACTCCTGACACAGAGCGAACGGCCCTCGGGGCAACCCCTGACCTAGGCATAGAGCCCCGCGTCCTGATGAGCATCCGGGTATCGCGGGACTCGGGCCGGACGTGGTCGCCGCGTACACGGGTCCTGGAAGCCGACCCGTTCGACATCCTCTCCAACCCCGGCCGCTACCCCCCGTGCGAATGCCTCCGCTGTGGCGGTACCTCGTCGTCGGTCCGTGCCTTTCAGCCGGCATTTATCGCGCCGGGGTCGGCGTAGTGGCCGCCTTCCGGCGTTGAAGGCTCCCTTACTGAGATTGAACTCGTGAAGTCATAAGGGCTGACGAGGGGTGTCTGCCTGCGGTATCACGAGAGGATGAGGTATCCACAGGGTGGCGGGTTGA